>JBEKQS010000041.1:0-25754 GCA_049519475.1 Bryobacteraceae bacterium
TGGATGCCGCCCTTAGTCATTTCGCGCAGCGTGAGCAGCACCATTTCGCGCGCCTCTTCGCTATGCGTGCGGGCGTGGTAGCGGAGAAGAAACTGGAACACGGACGGCCGAGGGAACTTGGGCGCGCCGCCGAAACCGCCCAGATGACTGTCGAACGTGCGCCGGAAGACGAAATAGCCGGTGTCGAGAATGGCGTGGTCCATGTCGGCCGGTCCGGTGCGGCCGGGCGCAACAGTCACGTGCTTTTCGAGCTGGGCGACGATATCGCGGGCGGAATCGACGATCTGGTCGTGCTGTGTTTGCCAGGCGCCCGACACCTGAGTGAGAACCGACGCGAAACCGGGATGGCCGTAGCGGTTCTCCGGCGGGAAGTAAGTGCCGCCGAAGAAGGGTTCCAGATCCGGAGTCAGCCAGACGGACATCGGCCACCCACCGCCGCCGGTGGTGGATTGCACGAACGTCATATAGATGCGGTCGACATCGGGCCGCTCTTCGCGGTCCACCTTGATCGAGACGTAATCCCGGTTCAGCAGGGCGGCGATCTGCTCGTTCTCGAATGATTCCCGTTCCATGACGTGGCACCAGTGGCAGGTCGAATAGCCGATCGAAAGGAAAATCGGCTTGTTCTCGCGCCGGGCCTTTTCAAAGGCTTCCGGGCCCCAAGGGTACCAGTCCACTGGGTTGTGGGCGTGTTGCAGCAGATAAGGACTTTTTTCGTAGGCCAGGCGATTCGTGTGCATGCGGTGGGTGCCGTTCTCATGGTACACCGGACATCCGCTCGCCTGCGTACAGGAATGGCGTGAAAGGAATCAAGGCCCCACGGCATATTAGTAACGTACGTTCGCGACTGGCCCTTTGGTTACGGGACCGGATGGCGCAGTTGTGCGTATTCGGCGCTTGTACCCTGATGCCTAGTTAGCGCGCCGTGAGTATCCACACCGAGGCACGTGATGAAAGGCCAACACGGACTTAGTAAGTCAACTTACTTTCGGTCCTTCTTATCGATCCATTCGCAATTACTTACGCCGCAGCCGTTCCGTCAGTTGCACGCTGCTCTTCACTCGAAACGTGATGCGCGTCACTGCGGGCAGCACATTAGCCTTGCGCCCGGCCGCTTCGGCGCGACGTTCGAAGCCGTCGGTCTGGATAGCCACCGTCTGGCCATCGTTCGTGTACAGGCGCGTCAGTTCCACCGTGAGCGCCGCGGCATTGGCCACCACCACCTTGCCCTCCACCCGCGCGCCGCGCTCTACGATCACGAGGCCGTCCACCGCCAGATCTCCATCGAGGGTGGCGAGAAAGGCGTCGCCGGGGGCGTTCCGCTCGGACGACAATCCGTCCACCAGGCGCACCGGTATTAACCAGCCGGCGTTCAGCGTAACCTGGCGAGGCGGCGGAGCGGGCGTGGAACCCGGGGAGGCGGCCGGAGTCCCGTTCTCCGGTTCTATGCGCGCGGGTGGAGGAGCAATCGTCGGGACCGAAGCCGCAAGTTGAGCCGAAGGTTGAGCCGGCAGTGGATCTGGAAGCCGAGCCGCCTGGCCCTCCGCCTTCCGGGTGAAGCGTTGCGGTTTGGGCGCTTCGCGGCGCTCCGGCCTGGGCGAAGGCTTCGGGGCCACGGCTTCGGCCGCCGCAACAGGGGCGGGCTCCCGCACTTGTGCCGAAACGTCCGCGGGAATCGCCGGCCGCAACCGCTGCGCCATGCTGATGAGCACCGCGCCCCCGATCGCCCCAGTCAAGACCAGCAGAACCACTTGCCCCGCCTTCACCTGTTTCCTCCCCTACAAAGTGGATGCGCTGCAGCCGAGTTCCGTTTCCCTCGCGTAATCGGTAAAATCAGATCATCCGAGGGTCATGCGTACGTTCCCAGACTCATTTTCGATCGGCCCGGTAAAGATCGCTCCCGCTACCGTGCTGGCGCCGATGGCCGGCGTCACCGATACCGTCTTCCGCCGCTTCATCCGCGGCCTCGGCGGCTGCGGGCTGATCATGACCGAGTTCACCAGCTCGCATGGCGTCCGCGCGTCGATCGGCGCGCGCAAGCCCAGCAAGACGTTGAAGTACCTGACCTTCCAACCGGAAGAACACCCCATCTCCGCGCAACTCTTCGGCAGCGACCCCGCCGTGATGGCCGATGCCGCGCGCGTCTGCCAGGATCTCGGCTTCGATATTCTCGACCTCAACTTCGGATGCCCGGTCAACAAAGTGGTGAAGTGCAACGGCGGCTCCGGCCTGCTCCGCGACCTGCCTCTGGTGGAACGCCTCTTGCGCGAAGTGCGCAAAGTCCTCACCATCCCCTTCACCATGAAATACCGCGCCGGCTGGAACGACGAAGAACTGGTGGCTGTCCGCATGGCCCAACTGGCTGAGGACTGCGGCCTGCAAGCCATCGCGCTGCATCCGCGCACGCGCGAGCAGGGCTACAGCGGCCACGCCGACTGGCGGCGCATCACCGAGGTCAAAGCCGCCGTGAAAATCCCCGTGATCGGCAATGGCGATATCGTCACCCCCGAAGATGCCGTCCGCATGGTCCAGGAGACCAATTGCGACGCCGTGATGATCGGCCGCGCGGCCAGTTCCAATCCCTGGATCTTTCACCAGATCCAGCAGTATCTCTCCACCGGCCGTTACGATCAGCCTACCCAGCATGATCGCTACCAGATCATGCGCCGCTATTACGCCATGCTCGTCGAACAGCGCGAAAGGGACACCGTCGGCAAGATGAAACAGTTCGCCACCTATTTCACGCACGGCGTGCGTCACGGCGCCGAGCTCCGCGCCTCTATCTACAAGGCTCAGGATGCAACCGCCATCCTCGACCTGGTGGATGCCTTCTTCCTGGCGTCACCGGTGGCGGCCCTATGAAGAAAGTCCAGGTCATTACCGACGGGGCGTGCTCCGGCAATCCCGGTCCCGGCGGCTGGGCCGCCATCCTGCGGTACCACCATCACGAAAAGGAGTTGTGGGGCAGCGAGCCCCACACCACCAACAACCGCATGGAGATCACAGCCGCCATCGAAGCCCTGCGTTCGTTGAAGGAGAATTGCGAAATCGAAGTCGTGACCGATTCCGAATACCTGAAAAAGGGCATCACCGAATGGATCCACGGATGGAAGCGCAAAGGCTGGCTGACCGCCGCGAAAAAGCCCGTAATCAACCAGGACCTCTGGAAAGCCCTGGACGAACAAGTGGGCCGCCACAAAACCACCTGGCTCTGGACCAAGGGTCACGCCTCACACGCAGACAACAACCGCTGCGACGAATTGGCCACGCGCGCCGCCAAAGAGCAGAGCCGCTCCAGTTCCTGAGCCATGTGGTACACCGAATCACTTCCTTCGACCTGTGGGGCAGTCCCCCTGGACTGCGCGCGACCCCCTGGTCGCGCTCTCACTGGCCATCACGCAGCCCTCAATAGTTTGGTTGCCGATCCGCCGCGCTGTGGGACAGACGATCGGTTTCTGTCGTCTGTCGGCTGCTCTCTTTCGGCGGCATCGACAGGCCACAAAGAACGATGGCCTGTCCCACCGTCTACCTGTGCCGCCCGAAGCTGCGTCCCGGGCTGCGCATTGGCGCGCGCGATGGCGCCGGCGACGGATGGTAGCTGCGCGGAGCCGGCGCGGCCCGTGGCGCGGGCGATGACGGGCTGCCGTTGTGCCCGAAGCTCTTCGGGCTATGGTCGGCCCCGGGCTCGCGCATGGAGGGCGATGCATACCGCGAATCGCGATATCCACCGCTCTTGCCGGCGTATTGCGAATCGCGGAAGCCGCCGCTCTGCGCGTACTTGCTCCCCGAATACCGGTTCTGCGTAGTCGTGCCCTGCGATCCGTACTTGGGCGCATCGCTCTCGCTATCATGCCCGTAATACGTCTGGCCGCGGCTCTGCTGCGTCCGGTATCCTTCGTATTCGTACCGGTCGTACGGCCGGTAATCGTGGTTGGAAAGCAGGTCCCGGAGCAGCGCGTACTGTCCATAGAAGACCCAGAAATCGCGCCCGTCGCGATGGTCCCAATAGCCGTACTGGTTGGAGCCCTGCTCGGGCGACGCCACGTAGGCCATTCCGGCCGGCTGCGCCACGTGCTCGGCTTCCGAATCGTAGATGCCGGCGGACTTGTGCTCGATCGCCATCCCCAGGTCGCCGCGCATCGCGTCATACGTGGGGCGCGTGACAATCACCCACTGCTCGTCGCTGGCGGTTTCGCCGGTCTTGGCTGCGGCGTCGGTAATGTGCGTTTGAACCGTGCGGATCTTCTGGTCGTATTCGCGCGCGTTGCCTGCGCCGCGCGCCTGCATGTCCACCAGCAGCTTGTCCCAGGAGGTGTAGAGTTGGCCGGTGAGCGATTGCAATTCTCCGGCCTGCCTGGCCTGATCGGCGGCCGACGTGGTCAGCGTATCGGCAGCCGCCAGCAGCGCCCCCGTGTTGACACCGCTGAGATCCCCTCCCGCCGCCTTACGGCGATCGTCAGCGGTCGCTTGCCAAAGCTTGTCGCTGTTCGTGACAATGGCGCGCTCAGCATCCAGCCGCGCATCCAGATCCGCTTTCTTAGCCGGCCAATCGGTCTCCGCGTGCGTCACCGCCGCGGTGACCGGCGCCAGGTCGAAGGCGTCGATCGCATGATGCGCGCGCTCCATCTCCTGCACCTGCTGCGGCAGATGGTTCTTCGCGTCCACCCAATGGGCCCCCTCTTTTTGAACCGCCTCGGCCTCCGAAAGCGCCTGCGTACGCAGGTTGCGCTCGCTCTCGATCACCGACTTGGCCCGCGCCGCGTCGCTATGCCGGTTGTGCTTTTCCAGCCGCGTCAGCTCGTCCATGTCGCGGCCCGCCGAGTCCAGCCCGAATGCCGCCTGGTCCAGACGCCCCGGCCACGCGCCGCCAAACGGAAGCGCCCCGAACAACGCGGGGTCCGAGTGCACCTGCGCGGCCACCTGGTCGCGCTCCGCATGAAGCTGGTTCCGCGCCGACGTGAGCGCCGCGCGCTCGGAATCAATCTGCGCGCGCACACTCGAAGGCAGCCGGTCGAGCGCGCTTGCCGCCAGCACCGCAATCACCACACTCAAAGCAACCGTGAAAAACCGCAGCGTCTTTCGACTCATAAGGCACACGTCTTTTCGAAGCACCGCCCGGTGGCGGTCATGCGGGCTATCGGGCCGCGGGCCGGTAGATCGTGACGTCGCCGGCGGGGATGCCGTCGTACCGCGTCACGGCGAAGGGTTCGCCTTCGGGTTTGCGGATGGCGATGAGGCCCTTGCCATCCTGTTGCTGGAATTCCCAGTAATAGTAGCCGGTGGGTTGCGCCTGGTCGTCGCGGAAAGCCTGCACTTCGCGGCTCAGGCGATAGAGCCACGCCTGGTTGTCGAACTGGAACGAATCGGCGGTATTCTGGCGCTGGTCCATCTCCGCCAGGTCTTCTTCGGCCAGGCCGAGATCTTCCAGCGAGACTGGCCGCGGGTCGGCGTGCAGGTGTACTTCCACTTCCTCGTCGCCGCTCACGCGCAGGGCCACGCGCCGCTCCATGTATGGGCCGGCGACTTCGAACCAATGGCGCGCGCCGGCCTGGTAGCGGGTGGTGCGATCGGCCGTGAAGTCCAGATCCTTGAAGTTTTCCCCCACACCGGAGATGGAAATCACATCCCCGGTGCGGGCATCCGTCACCTTCAAGTTGGCCAGGTCTTCGGCCGGAGGCGTATCTTTCCTGAAGAAGGACATCGCCGTTATTTTTGGCCGCCGGCGGGCAGTTCTTTCGGCAGTTCCGGCGCCTTTTGCGCGCGCTCCGCTTTCAGCGCCGCCAGTTGCGCATCCACGCTGTGGCCGCCCAGTTGCGCGAACTGCGCTTCCAGGTCGTCGTCCTTGCCGGCCGAAGCCAGTTGGTCAAAAGCCTTCGCGGTGGCTTCTTCCTTGGCCACCGACTGTTCAAACTTGTTGAGCTGGGCGAACGCATTATCGGCGCTGCCCACGCCCGCCACGGCTTCCGACACCTTCTGCTGCGCGATGGCCGCGTTCTTGCGCGCCACCAGCGTGGTGGCGGTCCGCTCGCCTTCGTCGATCTTGCGCTTCAGCTCGGCCACCTGCGATTTCAGCTTGTCGCTGGTCTGCTGCGCCGAGGTGACCGCCTGCTGCATGGAAGCCACCTGCTGGTCGCTCTCGGCTTTCTTCGCGAGCGCCTTCTTCGCCAGGTCTTCATTGCCGGCGTCGAGCGCCATGTTCGCGCGGTCCTTCCACTCCTGCGACTGCCGCACGTACTTCTGGTACTCCGCGTCCAGCGTGTTGTAGTTGCTCATCGCCGATGCCGAAGCGCGCACCACGTTGTTGAGCTCGTTCTTCATATCGGCCACGGTCTGTTTCACCGTCGCTTCAAAGGTTGCGTCTTCGAGGTGGTCCACTCCCTGGTTCGCCTGACCCCGCGCCACCCGGCCCATTCGGTTGAAGATATCGGATAGGAATGCCATAAATCGTCGTCCTCCTCTTACGCTGCGAGGCCGCTCAACAGGCCGCGCGCACTCATCACATCCACCAGCAGAAAATGCACCGCGGACAGGATATCGTCCTCGTCGTCCGGCCCCATCTCCTGCAGCTTGCAGAAATTATTCAACGTCACCGCCACCTTGCCGCCCGCGGCCTCGTGCAGTTGGAAATAGGACGTCGAAATGCCATTATCCGCCGCCAGCATCTTGCCCATTACATCGGCGGTGATGGAGGCGCGCGGCGCCACCGTGCAGACCAGCGAGAGGTACAAGATGTCGCCCTCCAGCACCGCCTGTAGCGAAACCCCGCTGTGCGTCTCGCGAATTTTCAAAGTGTCGGGCGCCGGCTCGGAGACTTCATAACCCTTCTCCGCCAGCAGCGCATGAATTTGCCCCGTTCGGGGACTACCGGTTGCTGTCATAAGTATCCTGGAATTCGCTCCTTTTCACCTCTACGATGGTACGAGCCTTTCCGTTCCCATCGCCGGGTTATTATTATTGCAATATGTGATAACTATATTGCAATATGCAATTGTTGTCAAGAGGAGAATTAGCCCTGTTTTGAATTGGATACACAAGCCGCAAAACGGGGACTGCTACCAATTCCCGCCTTTGGAATTGGATAGCTGTCCCCGTTTTGCCTCCGGCGTAGGCGTCAGGAGCCTCGCATCTCGCCGTGAGAATCGCCGGCCGCACCGGCGGCATGCCCAATGCGCAGCCCGCTCCAACCCTCCGCCAGCACGATGGAATTCGCCGGGTTGCGCGGGTCGAACTTCACGGACACCGAAGCAATCGAGGAGTAATCGCGCGGGACCGGCTCCGTCAAAGCCGAAACGTCCTGCGAAGCCGTGTATTCCACGCCGCGCACGGCATAGGTGTAGAAGAGAAGATCTTCGCGGATCTCAACCAGCACGGCGTCGCCCATCTTGCCATGCGCCGCCAGCGCGTCGCGCCTCCGCCGTTCGCGTTCTTGCGGTGTGACGCGCGAATCCCGCCACGCGCGGTATCCCAGAATCGCCAACAGGACCGTGAGGACTCCGGCCAGCGCAAGCGTGACGGTCTGCGCCGTGCCATAAGACCAACCCAGAGGAAGCGGCATCGACGCGAGCCTTATCGGCCCGGCGCCTCCGGAAACGCCTTGGCGTAATCCTTCAGGAATTGATCCAGTCCCTTATCGGTGAGCGGATGGTTGAAGAGCATATCCAGAACCTTGAAGGGCATGGTCCCGATGTGCGAACCCGCCAGCGCCGCATCCACCACGTGCAGGGGCGAACGCAGCGACGCCGCCAGCACCTGGGTCTTGAAGCCGTAGTTCTCGTAAATCTGTAAAATCTGGCGAACCAGATCCATCCCTGTCCAGCCGATGTCGTCGAGGCGCCCCACAAACGGGCTGATGATGTACGCGCCGGCCTTGGCCGCCAGCAGCGCCTGCCCTGGCGAAAAACACAGCGTCACGTTGACGCGGCTGCCCTCCGACGACAGCGCCTTGGTCGCCTGGATGCCATCGCGCGTCAGCGGGCACTTCACCACGATGTTCTTGTGGATCTTGGCCAGTTCCTTGCCGTCCCGGATCATCGCGGAGGCTTCCGTCGACACCACTTCCGCGCTGATATCGCCATCGACGATATCGCAAATCAGACGCACCTGTTCGGCGATCGGCCGTCCTTCTTTCGCGATCAGCGAGGGATTGGTGGTCACGCCGTCGACGATGCCCCAGCTCGCGCCCTTCTTCAGCTCATCCAGGTTTGCGGTATCGAGAAAGATTTTCAAGGTTGGCCTCTGGTCCCAAGTTTAGCAAAGTCGCGCCGGGCCGCCGTTTGAGCGCGCGGGCGCACAAGCGATTCGCCGCAGCGCACCGACAGGCAGCGGGCTGCATCTTACTTCACGCCCGCTATCTGTTGCCCGAGACGGGCGAGCGCCTGTTTGGCGGCTTCGGAGCCCGCTTTAGATGCCTTGCGGTACCAGGCGATGGCCTGCTGAAGATCCTTTGTCACACCTCGGCCATTCTCATACATGACGCCCAGATTATTCATAGCTACCGGAAAACCAGCATCGGCCGCTTTGCGATACCACGAAACGGCCTGCGCATCGTCCTCCGCTACCCCGCGCCCATCCGCATACATCCTGCCCAGATAGTTCATGGCGTCCGGGTTGCCGGCGTCCGCCCCTTTGCGATACCACGAAACAGCCTGTGCATCGTCCTTCGCTACCCCGCGGCCATCCGCATACATGACACCCAGATTATTCATAGCGATCGGAAGACCAGCATCGGCCGCCTTGCGATACCACGAAACGGCCTGTGCATCGTCCTTCGCTATGCCCCAGCCAGCCGCATACATCGAGCCCAGATAGTTCATAGCCTCGGGATTGCCGGCGTCGGCCCCTTTGCGATACCAGGAAACGGCCTGCACACCGTCCTTCGCTACGCCCCAGCCAGTGAAGTACCTCCAGCCCAGTTCGGTCATACTGGCCGGATTGCCGGCATCGGCCGCTTTGCGACACCAGGAAACGGCCTGCGCATCGTCCTTCGCTACGCCGCGGCCATCCGCATACATCCCGCCCAGATAGTACATAGCGTCCGGATTGCCGGCGTCGGCCCCTTTGCGGTACCACGAAACGGCCTGCGCATCGTCCTTTGCCACGCCCCAGCCAGCCGCATACATCCAGCCCAGATTGGTCATACCAGCCGGATTGCCGGCATCGGCCGCTTTGCGATACCACGAAACGGCCTGCGCTTCGTCCTTGGCCACGCCTTCGCCATTCGCATACATTACGCCCAGGTCGTTCATCGCGGCCGGCTCGCCGGCCTGGATGGCTTTCCGGTACCAGGCCTCGGCCGCACTGTAGTTCTGCGCAATACCTCGATCCCCCAGGTCATACGTGCCCATCCTGGCCATACCCCACCCGTCGCCCAGTCCGGCCAACTGCTGATACAGCGGATATGCGCTTCGGTAGTCTTTGTTGTCGTAAAGCGAATCGGCCCGCTTGCGTAGTTCCGCGACCTGTTCGGTCTTCGGCGCCAGGGCGGGTTTTTCAGGGGCCTCGTCCGCAGTACGCATGGCCTCGGCCCGTTTGCGCAGCACTGCCGCTAATTGGGCGTCCTTTTTGGGCAACTGCGACGCAAAATCCTCCAGGAACTCACGCTCCACTGCAAAATCCATTGCAAAATTCAGGGGGACTTTGGGGGGTGGTGGCGCCTTGTATCCCAGGAAGAAGTCGCCCGTGGATTGCCCGTCCGTGTAAGGTACCTGCCCTGGCTTGTCTTCTTTGACCTTGTCAGTAACGTAATCGGCCAATTTGTTGAAAGTGATTAAGCCGTCCCGGTCTGCCGCTCCGCCCTTGAGGCCAGCCAGCAGATAGTAAGTGAATACGCCGTGCTGCAGCTTGTCGCTTTCGAAACTGCGCGTCTTCGGACCTGTCGAGATGAGCATCCGCAGGCCCTTCGCGTCAGCCAGTCTGCTGAAAGCAGCGATGGGCGCTTCTCCATCCTTTCCGCCGGGTGCTGTCACACTGCGGCAGGCATCCAGGAACATCATCCTCCGGGCCGCCTTCGATTCGGCAAGAAGGTTCTTGATCTCGTCGACCGCAATGCCATCCTTGTCCAGCGAGTCCGCGCCGGCGTCGTAAGTCGCCAGGTACGACACGCTCCCGACTTGTCCGCCGTGGCCGGAAAAGGCGAACAGGACTGTACCGGAATCCGGCTCGACACGCTTGAGCAGGTCGTCCAGATGACGGCGGATCGGCACCTTCATCGCCCGGCTGTCGGTGAGCAAATCCACCGCGTAGTCGTACGATTGCAGCGCTGTGGCAAGATCTTCGGCGTCGCTGACCGCGTACTTCAACTTGCTGAGCCCGGATTCTTCCTGGTAGTCGTTGATACCTACAATCAGAGCGAGCTTCTTTTCCTTCTGGAACCGGGCGGCGTCACGGGGAGAGACCTTCACGCCTTTGTTGCCGGTTTGAGCGGCGCCACCAAGCGCGAAAACCAGGCACAACAGGGTCCATCTGCGAACCAGCATGCAGTCCTCGGAAGATATCATCTATCATACCGCGCCACTGATCCGCAAGCACGTCTGGCGGACCGACGGTACAATAGATTCAGTGCCTGGGAAAACCTTCTACCTCGAAACATTCGGCTGCCAGATGAACGCGCACGATTCCGAAAAGGTCGTCGGCACGCTCATGGCACAAGGCTACTCGCAAGTAGAAACACCCGAACAAGCCCACCTGGTGCTCTACAACACGTGCAGCATCCGCGACAAGGCCGAACAAAAGGTTTTCAACCGCCTCCAGAATTTCAAACGCGAGGCCGGCAAGGGCAAGATTTTCGGCGTGCTCGGCTGCGTGGCCCAACAGGAAGGCGAAAAGATTTTCGAGCGCGCCCCGCACGTCAGCCTCGTCGCCGGCTCCGCCAGTTATACGCGGCTCGGCGAGATGCTGGTGCAATTGGAAGCCGGCAACCGCCGCGTCACCGGCCTCAGCCTCAATACCGAAGAGACCTTCGACACGCCTTTCACGCGCCGCGACAATCCGCACCGCGCTTACATCACCATCATCGAGGGCTGCGACAAATCCTGCGCCTATTGCGTGGTGCCGTTCACGCGCGGTCCGGAACGCAGCCGCACCGCCGAAAGCGTGATGGCCGAAGCGCGCCGCCTTGCCGAACAGGGCTACACCGAGATCCAGCTTCTGGGCCAAAACGTCAACAGCTACCGCGACCCATCCCCCGCCGGCTGGGATTTCGCGGCGCTGCTCGCCCGCGTCGCCGAAGTCCCCGGCATCCGCCGCGTCCGCTACACCACGTCGCATCCGCGCGATTTCGTGCGCTCCATCGTGGACGCCATGGACTCCAACCCGGTCATCTGCGACCACGTCCACCTGCCCGTCCAATCGGGCTCTTCGAAAATGCTGGCCGCCATGGACCGCCTCTACACCCGCGACGACTACATGCGGCGCATCGAGTGGATCAGGAACGCCAAACGCCCCTACTCGCTGACCACCGACATCATCGTAGGCTTCCCCGGCGAGACCGAAGAGGATTTCGACCAGACCCTGCGCCTGCTCGACGACGTCCAGTACGATTCCCTCTTCAGCTTCAAGTACTCCCCGCGGCCCAACACCGCCGCCCTGGAGATGGGCGACAAGATTCCCGAGGAAGAGAAGCAGCGCCGCCTGGTGATCCTCCAGGAAAAGCAGCGCGCCATCCAGATCCGCCGCAACGCCGAATCCATCGGCGCGGTGCGCGAGGTGCTCGTCGAGGGCCGCCACCAGGCGTTGGGCCAGTGGATCGGCCGCACCTCGGACAATCGCACGCTGAATTTCACCCACCCCGATACCGATGGCGGCTCCCTGCTGGGAACCTATTTGCCGGTCCGCGTCACCCGCGCCGGCCCCAACTCCTTGGTGGGCGAAAGCGTAACTGTGGTGTAATGAAGGCGGGAGGGCATCGTGGAAGTCGAAATGAAAATTCGCGGTCTCATGATCGATCCCGTTACCAACATGCCGATCGTGATCCTCAAGGACATGAGCGGCAACTCCGTCCTGCCGATCTGGGTGGGCGCGTATGAAGCCAACGCCATCGCGCTCGAGATCGAAAAAGTTTCCACCCCCCGGCCCATGACCCACGACCTGATTAAGACCCTGCTGGTGGGCCTCAACGCCAACCTGCAGAAGGTGGTGGTGAGCGAACTCCGGGACGACACCTTTTACGCGGTCATCTGGCTCGACCGCGATGGCGATCTGATCAGCGTGGATTCGCGCCCCAGCGACGCGCTGGCGCTGGCCCTGCGCCTGGATTGCCCCATCTACGTGGAGGAGAGCGTCCTCAAATCCTCCAAGCAGGCCGCCGCGGTGACCGACAAGGTCAACAACGAAGAACTGCGGCGGTGGCTGGAGGGCCTCAACGACGAGGACCTCGGCCGCTACAAAATGTGAGCCCCGAAATCGCCGCGCGTCTGGCTGACCTCAACATTCAACTGGCTGCGCAAGCCAGGGATTATTGCCTGTTTGTCCGCGGGAATTGCCTGGCGCTGGCGCAAGCGGCCGGAGAGAGTTTTACCTCCATCGGCGCGTCCGGTATGATGACCGAAAATGGAATCGCCTACCTGGTCTGGCGAGAAGGCCGCCCCGTCCTGGCGGCGCACGGAGGCCACGAACAACCGGCCACGCCGGAGGAGGTGGAAACTGTCCGCCACTTTTCCGAAGATTTGAAGTTGACCCTGGGATTGGCACAATGAATATAGCCGCGGATGAACGACCCGGCATTTACACGAGCTGGAGGGCGGACCCCCTGGTCCGCGGCCGACGCCCCCGTCGGCCTGCTGGCGTTTGCATGAGGCTGATATCGCTGATCCGACTGCGGGACCAGGGCGTCCCGCGCGGACCAAGGGGGTCCGCCCTCCAACTTACGTCCGAACCCCGCTGTCGCGAAAGCTAAGTGGCCCCGAACCGCATGACCATCGACCAACAACTCACCTACATCCGCAAAGGCATGGCGGAGATTATCCGCGAAGAGGACCTCCGCGAGCGCCTCATCGCCGCCGAAAAGATCAACCGCCCGCTGCGCATCAAGGCCGGCTTCGATCCCACCGCGCCCGATCTGCACCTCGGCCACGCCGTGCTGCTCCGCAAAATGAAGCACTTTCAGGACCTCGGCCACACCGTCATCTTCCTGATCGGCGACATGACCGCCATGATCGGCGACCCCTCCGGCCGCAACGTCACCCGTCCCCCCATGACCCGCGAGGCCATCGATCGCAACGCCGAAACCTACAAGTCCCAGGTCTTCAAAATCCTCGATCCGCAAAAGACCGAGGTCCGCTTCAACAGCCACTGGCTGGAGCCGCTGAAATACATGGACATGATCCGGCTCTTCTCCAAATACACCGTGGCGCGCATCCTGGAGCGCGACGAGTTCGCCGCGCGCTACAAGGAAGGCGTCCCCATTTCGCTGCATGAGCTGATGTACCCGCTCGCCCAGGCCTACGATTCCGTCGCCCTCGAATGCGACGTCGAAATGGGCGGCACGGACCAGAAATTCAACCTGCTGGTGGGCCGCGAGATTCAGAAGGATTACGGCCAGTTGCCGCAAATCGTCGCCACCGTGCCGATTCTGGAAGGCCTCGACGGCGTCAACAAGATGTCGAAATCGCTCGGCAACTATATCGGCATCACCGAAGCGCCCGAGGTCATGTTCCGCAAGGTGATGCAGATCTCCGACGAGCTGATGTACCGCTATTACGAGCTGCTCACCGACAAGAGCCTGGACGAAATCGCCGCCATGCGCCGCCATATCGCCGCCGGCCGGTTGCACCCCATGGAGGCCAAAATCGCGCTCGGCAAGTTGATTGTCAGCGACTTCCACTCCGCCGCCGAGGCCGATCGCGCCGCCGAAGTCTTCAACTCCGTGGTGCGCCGCGGCGAAATTCCCGCCGACCTTCAAACCGTCGCCCTGCCCGAAGGCGTGCGCTCGCCCGCCGGAATCCGCATCGACAAAATGCTCGCCCGCATCGGCCTCTACGAGTCGGTCACGGAGGCTGTCCGAAAGATAAAGGCCGGGGCGGTGGAGATCAACGGTGAAAAGGTGAGAGACTTGGTGCTGGCAGACCAACCCGCCGAAATGATCGTCCACGCCGGCAAGAACTGGCGGAAGGTCACGCTCTGAACACCGTGAGAAAGCTCTACTACTGGAAGCTCAAGCAACGGGAACTCAAGCTCGGAGACCGCACCCTGCTGATGGGCGTGCTCAACATCACGCCCGATTCCTTCTCCGACGGAGGGAAATACTCCGATCCCGACCGCGCCTTCGCCCGCGCCATTGAACTCGAAGAACAGGGCGCCGACATCATCGACATCGGCGCCGAATCCACGCGCCCCGGCTCGTCCCGCATCACCGCATCGGTCGAGCTGCAGCGCCTGGTTCCGGTGCTCAAGCGGCTGCGCGATCGCCTGGGCATTCCCATTTCGGTGGACACCTATAAAGCCGAAGTGGCCGAACGCTCGATCGAGCTCGGCGCTGAGATCATCAACGATCCCTCCGGGCTCACCTTCGAGCCGCAATTGGCGCGCGTGGTTTCGAACCACGACGCCGGCCTCATCTTGAATCACATGCGCGGCCGGCCCGAAACCTGGGCCAAGCTCGGCCCCATGCGCGAGCCCATGACCACCATCGTGCACGATCTGGAAGCCGCCGTCAGCCGCGCGCGCGGCGTGGGCATCGACAAATCGCGCCTGGTCATCGACCCCGGCTTCGGCTTCGGGAAACGCAAGGAGCAGAATTCGCTGATCCTCGACCGCCTCACCGACCTCGCGGCGCTCGATCTGCCCATCCTCACCGGACCCTCGCGCAAAAGCTTTCTCAGCCAACCCTCCGGCGAAGAGACCCGCTATGCCACCGCCGCCGCGGTGGCCATCGCGGTGTTGCGCGGCGCCCACATCGTGCGCGTCCACGACGTTCGCGAAATGCGCGCCTCGGCCAGCGTGGCGGATGAGCTTCTCCGCACCAAAGAATCGTAAACCATGCAACTTTGTGCGTCGCCTTCCGTCTATAGATCCGAGCCGCGACCGTAAGGGAGCGATCTTCGTGCAATGCAAGAGTTCTTGATGAAGCGGTGTACTAAGGAAGTGCTATGAAGCGTGCGATTTCAGCCCTCTTTCTGCTGGTTTTCGCAGGATTCGGCCAGTCCCGCAGCCGTCTGGTGGATTACGCGCTGCTGCTGGAGGATGCCCCCGTAGCTCGAATTACCCAGGGCCGGCTGGCCCTTCAGAGCGCCGATGCGCAGGCGCAGATGGCCCGCATTGGCGTTGCGCAAAAAAGTCTGCTGGCGGAGTTGCGCCACCGCAAGATCAGCGTCGGAGGCAGTTCGCAAGTTCTGGTGAACGCCATCTTCGTGCGCTCGACGCCTGAGATTGCCGCCCAACTGTTGCATCTTCCCGGCGTGGTGCACGTGGTTCGCGTCCCGCGCCTGCACCGCGATCTCAACACCGCGCTTGGCTTGGTCAACGTCCCCGGCGCCTGGAACTTAATCCCCGGCGGAGTTGGCGCCGCCGGCGCCCGCATCAAAATCGGCATCATCGATAGCGGCATCGATCAGAACCATCCCGGATTTCAGGACCCAACCCTCACGCCGCCCACCGGTTTTCCCAAGGGCGATCCCAATTACACCAACAACAAAGTGATCGTGGCCCGCAGTTACGTGGCTTTAGATAGTTATACCGACCCGGCTTCCTCCACGCCCGACGACACCACCCCGCGCGATCGCGTCGGCCACGGGACGGCCATCGCCATGATCGCCGCCGGCGTGCAGAATCCCGGGCCCCAGGCCACCATCCAGGGCGTCGCGCCCAAAGCCTTCCTCGGCAATTACAAAATCTTCGGCTCGCCCGGCGTCAATGACTACGCGCTCTACGCCGCGTTTGTGCAGGCGCTGCAGGACGCTGTCACCGACGGCATGGACGTGGTGACGCTCTCACTCGGCGAAGGCGACATGCCCACCTGGGGCCCGCTCGACGTTGACCCATCCTGCAGCTCCGATAACGTGACTCCCGCTCCTTGCGATATCTATGCCCAAGCCGTGGAAACCGCCGTGAGCGCTGGCATGGTGGTAGTGGCCGCTGCCGGCAATGATGGAAACATCGGCGTGCTGCCGCACACGCTGAGCACCATTCATACGCCCGGCACCGCTCCTTCCGCCATCACCGTGGGCGCGTCCCTCAACTCCCACGCTCTCTACCAGGCTCTGTACGTGCGGCCGTCGCCCCTCACCAATCTTGTGGAACTCCTGAACGCCCTCTTCGGCGACGGGCCGCAAGTGGTTCCACCCATCGCGCCGATTCTGGATGTCGCGCAGTTGGGCGATAACGGCCTCGCGTGCGCGCCGCTCGCCGGATCGCTCGCGGGCGCCATCGCTCTGATCCAGCGCGGCTCCTGCCCATTCAGCGACAAGATCAACTACGCGGAAAACGCCGGCGCCATCGGCGTGATCATCTATCAGCAGGCCGGCATCAACACGATCTTCAGTTCCTGGGGCGCGCAGGATACCGGCATCCCAGCCCTGATGATCGGTTACAACGACGGCGTCACTCTGAAGAACATGGTCGACTCGAATTCCGGCGCCACCGCCCAGTTCGACCTGGCATTTACACCGGTCGCTACTACGCCCGACAGCATCTGGCCGTCCTCTTCGCGCGGCCCTTCCATCGGCAGTTTCACTCCCAGCCCCTACCAGACCTTCGTCATCAAGCCGGAGTTGGTGGCCCCAGGCGCGGATATTTACACCGCCGCTCAGCGACTCGACCCCAATGGCGACGTCTACAACCCCACCGGGTACGCCGGCGTCACAGGCACTAGCTACGCCGTGCCGATGGTCGCCGGCGCGGTCGCGCTGGTGAAGCAGATGCATCCCGCGTGGACGCCCGCGCAGCTCAAGTCCGCCGTGGTGAACACCGCCGCGCCGGGAGTAACCGACACCGATGGCACCGTCGCGGGCGTCAACGCAGCCGGTGCGGGCCTGCTCAGCGCCGTCGACGCCCTGAACGCGGCCGCCACCCTCGATCCCGCCACCATTGCCTTCGGACCCATCGCCACCGGCGCTTTGCCCATCAGCCGCACCCTGACCATCACCAACGTGACTGGCGCGGCTGCGAATTTCAGCTTCTCGGTGCAGCCCACGAATGCCGCCGGCGCCATCGTAACGGTTTCGCCGGCTTCCCTCTCGCTGAACGCCGGCGCGCAGAACGCCGTCACCGTCAAGCTCGCCGGCACCCTGCCCGCCGCCGGCTCGTATGAAGGCGTAATCCTCGTTGCCGGCCCCGCCGGAACGCCCACCTTGCGTGTGCCCTATCAGTTCCTGGTCGCGAGCGGCGTTCCGGCCGACATTTTCCCGATCTTGGACGGCAGCTTCATCGGCGCTCCCGGCGATACCGGCTGGCCGATTGCCTTGCGCCTCATCGACGCCTTCGGAGTGCCGGTCATTGGAAGCACGTACCCTCCCCTCTTCAGCGTAATTTCCGGCGGCGGCCAGATCGCCTCGGGAGACATCCAGGAATTCCGCTACGGCATCGCCGGCGCCTTCGTCAATCTCGGCTTACAGCAGGGCCAGCAAATCTTCCACGGAACCGCCGACTCGCTCACCGCGGAGTTTGACGGCTACGCGCGTCCCTTCCCGTCCATCTCCGCCAACGGCGTGATGGACGCCGCCTCTTTCCACACCGACTTTGGCCTGGCCCCGGGATCTTACATCACGATCAAAGGCACATACCTCTCGGATGCCACCCAGGTGTATTCGACACCCTACCTGCCCGTGGCTCTTTCTACAGTCAGCGTGAGCTTCGATGGCGGCGGACTCAGCCTGCCAGGCCATCTTCATTTTGTCAGCCCCGGCCAGATCAACGCGCAGGTCCCCTGGGAATTCCAGGGCCAGTCATCCGTTCTCATGAAAGTGACCGTCGGGGGCAACTCCGCGTATCTCCAGAGCAACGTCTATACCGTGCCGCTGGCCAACTATGCGCCGGCTTTCTTTATGAATAGCGGGACCGTGGCCGACGCGCTGGACAACACCACGGGAGCTCTCATTACCACCGCCAATCCCGCAGCCGCCGGCGAGATACTCCAACTCTACGCGAATGGCCTAGGTCCCGTGACCAATCCGCAGTCGAGCGGCGATTCCGCATCCGCGTCGCCACTATCCCAGACCACCAGCCCTGTCACCGTCACCATCGGCGGCAAGCAGGCCACTGTATTCGCCGGCGGGAACGCGTTCCTGGCGCCGGGCTTCGTCGGACTGTACCAGATCGACATCCAGGTTCCGTCAGGGCTCAGCTCGGGTCCGCAGCCCATCGCCATCTCGGTAGGCGGCCAAACATCGCCGGCTACCGCCAACGGATCGGCGGTCAATTTGCCGATCAAGTAGCGGCTGGGCCTTCCCTGCCCTTTCGCAGGCGCACGACATTAGAGTGAAATCGCCGGTGTGCCTGTGGGCTCAGGCTTTCAGCCTGCCGCCGGGCTTCTGCCCGGCTTCTCGCCACAAGCGCGAAGAACACCGGCTGAAAGCCTGGCCCCACATGGGCGCGGCCTCCTTTGCCCACACGTACGCTCAGTTTTAAGCCGCCGTTGGCCCCTGGCTCCCTTCGCTATAATGAAACCCTGGGAGCTGTCCCCGTTCGATGACCGATATTAAGAAGAAGCTGCAGGATGAAATCACGGTGCTCGATCACGAGTTGAAAGTCGAGCTGCCGAAGGAAATTCTGAAAGCCCGCGCCCACGGGGACCTCAGCGAAAACGCCGAGTATCACGCCGCCAAGGAACGCCAGGGCTTCGTCAACGCCCGTATCAATCAGTTAAAGCACCGGCTGGCGGAGATCTCGATGATCGATTTCTCCAAGATCCCGCACGATCGCGCCGGGCTCGGTTCCACCCTCGTAGTGCTCGACGTCAACCGCGACGAAGAGATGACGTATAATTTGGTGACGACCGAAGAGGCCGACGCCGCCAACGGGAAGGTTTCCACGACGTCGCCCATCGGCCGCTCCCTGTTGGGCAAGGAAGTCGGCGATGTGGTCCGGGTGCAGAGCCCCGGAGGCGTGAAGGAATTGGAAATTCTGAAACTCACCACCATCCATGACGCAGTTGATTAAGTTATGACCTTTACCCGTGGGATCGGGGTGGTCTGTGGCGCCATCATCGATCGCATCGTGCGCTGGCTGGCGCTTTCGAGAATTCACCCCAACGTCCTCACCTTCCTCGGCCTGGTGATCAATATTTGGGCGGCCTGGCTGTTCTCCAAAGGCAGTTTCAAGTGGGCCGGCGCCGTGGTTATCGGCGCGGGGCTCTTCGACATGGTGGACGGCCGCGTGGCCCGCGCCACTCACCAAGTCACCCGCTTCGGCGGCTTCTTCGATTCCGTCATGGACCGCTATTCCGACCTGGCTCTCTACATGGGCCTGCTGGTCTATTACGCCTCCATCAACCGCTTTTTCTACATCGTGCTCACCGCCATCGTGATGACCGGCTCGGTCATGATCAGCTACACCCGCTCGCGCGCCGAAAACGCCATCCCCAAATGCAAGGTCGGCTTCCTCGAACGGCCCGAGCGCGTGGTTCTCATCATCATCGGCGCGCTCTTCGACCGCATGGCCGCCACCCTGTGGGTCATCGCCGTGCTCTCCAATCTCACTGTGGTGCATCGCATGATCTATACCTGGCAGGAATGCAAGAAGCTGGAAAACGCCCCGGCGCCCCAGTGAGTAGGACAGACCATCGCCTTTTGTGGTCTGTCGGGCCCCGCCCCACGCCGCCCCCTTTCCCTTCGGTATAAAATGTCTCCATTGCGTCGCATAATCACTGGCGTGTTCACGCTAGGGTTCGCCCTCGCCTGGGCGCAGGCCCCGCCCGCCGGCACCGGCTATCTCCTGCGCGGCGGCACCGTCCATACCATTTCCGGACCGGTGATTGAGAACGGCTCCGTCCTTATGCACAACGGGAAAATCATCGGCGTGGGCAAAGACCTGTCCGCCCCCGAAGGCTTCCAGGTCCTCGACATTCACGGACAGCACATTTATCCCGGCATGATCGACGCCGCTTCCATGATCGGCCTGGAGAAAACTTCCAACCAGGAAGCCTCCGACGCCCGGGAGTTGGGCCTGCTCAACCCGCAGCTTCGCGCCATCACCGCCGTGAATTCTTCGAGCGAGCAAATCCCCGCCGCCCGCGCCAACGGTGTCACCAGCGCCATCGAGATGCCCGAAGGCGATTTGATCTCGGGACAAATGTCCATCGTCCATCTGGACGGCTCGTCGAATGACGCCATGACGGTGGTTCCTTCCACCGCCATTCACCTGCGCTTCCCGGCGATTGTCACCGTGCCCGTGCCGCCTCACGAGACCGACGAAGAGGATGACGATCCCTCCAAGCAGATTGAGCCCATTCCTTACGCCGACGCCAGGCGCGACTACGACCAGAAGATGCGCGCTCTCAACCAGTTTTTCGAAGAGGCCCGCCGTTATCGTCAGGCCCGCATCGGCAAGCCCGCCACCCCGGTGAATCTGAAATACGAGGCGCTCCTGCCGGTCCTGGAGGGCAAAACCCCCATGTTCGTCACCGCCGTCCGCGAGCGCGAAATTCGCGAAGCCATCCAGTTCGCCAGGAAAGAAAAAATCAAAATCATTCTCGCCGACGCCTATGAGGCGTACAAGGTCCTGCCGCTCCTGAAATCGACCAATACGCCCGTCGTGCTCGGCCCCACTCATACGCTGCCGCTCGATTTGGACGACCCATACGACCGCTCTTTCACCACTCCCGGCGATCTTTACAAGGCCGGCGTCAAATTCTGCATCGCCACTTTCAGTTCACGCTCCACGCGCAATCTGCCGTATGAAGCCGCCGCCGCCGTTCCCTACGGCCTGCCGATGGATGAAGCCTATAAAGCTGTGTCGCTGAACGTCGCGCAGATTTTCGGAGTTGCGAATCGTCTCGGTTCCATCGAGGAAGGCAAGACCGCCGACCTCATCGTCGTCGACGGCAATCCCATGGACGTCCGGACCAACGTGAACCTGGTCTTCATCGACGGCAAACTCGTAAGTCTGGACACGCGCCAGAAAGAGCTCTACGAAAAGTATCTCGGCCGCCAGTAAGCGGCTCGCTCCGTTCTGCCTCGCCCGGCGCGCCTGCGGCGTGCAACAATGGTCTCGTGACGAATTACGCTGTCGTGATTCACGAAGAGCCTTCAGGCGGCTACTGGGCCGAAGTTCCCGCCTTGCCTGGCTGCTATACACAGGGAGAATCGATCACTGATCTGCTGGAAAACGTCCGGGAAGCAATTCGGGGCGTCCGGGAAGTCCTGCAGGAACAGGGTAGCGAGCCGGAGACCAACATTCAGATCCTGGACATAGCCGTTTGAAGCCGATCACAGGATCTGACCTGTGCCGTTTGCTGGAATCCAACGGCTGGAGCCTTCAGAGGATCGCTGGCAGCCACTTCATCTACACCAAGCCGGGAGAACGCAAAACCCTCTCCATCCCGGTCCACGGAAATCGCAGCCTGAAGCCCGGCCTGGCCGGCCGGCTGGCGCGCGATGCAAACCTGCGATGGTGACGCTCGACATCCGGGTCAAAGGCATGCGACTGTAAAACCGAAATCACAGAGCGTATCCTGAGCGAACTCGCAGAAGCGCTGAGGCCCCGTGCATTCATTTCCTGACGCAATGTCCTAATCTTCCAATATCACGTGCGCCATCCCCATCTCGCTCGTGTGCGTGATCGACAGCGCCACATTCCGCACGCCCAGCTTAGCCGCCACTGCCTCCGCCACGCCGTGAAACCGCAGCGTCGGCTTCCCCGAGGGCAGATTCGCCACTTCAAAATCCTGCCACCGCACGCCGTGCCTCCAGCCCGTCCCGATGGCTTTCATGCCGGCTTCTTTGGCCGCAAACCGCGCCGCATAGCGCTCGAACTTGTTGGCCTTTCGCTCCACATAGGCGATCTCCGCCGGCGTGTAAATGCGTTCGATAAAGCGCGCCCCGAAACGCGCGATCGATTCGCGAATCCGCGGCACCTCGCACAGATCCACTCCCGTGCCGACGATCATTTCAACTCCGCGCCGGAGGTCGTGATGGTCAGGCGTCCGTGCTTCACGCCCTTGGTGCTGATCAGCGCATCCGCCACCTTCCGCACGTCCGCCGACTTGCCCCGCACCACCAGCACCTCCAGGCAATGGTCGTGGTCCAGGTGCACGTGCAGCGTGGAAAGAACGGCGCGATGATAATCGTGCTGGATCGATACCAGCTTCTCATTCAGCCGCCGCACGTGATGGTCGTATACCAGCGTCACCGTTCCCACTACCTGGCTCTCGGGCGATTCCCAGGTCTGCTCCACCAGCTCGTCGCGAATCAGGTCGCGAAACGCCTCCGACCGGTTGGTATAACCGCGCTGCCCGATCAGGCGATCGAACTTCTCCAGCAGTCGGGTATCGATTGCCACGCCAATTCGACTCAAGCCGCTCATGCGTACACATGGTAGCACCGGCGGGAATTGGATCACCCGGTGGCACGTTTCTACCACTCGTGCTACCGTGGGGCGTAGCCGTGCACATCTACGACGGATTCCTCTCGACACCGGTCTGGGCGGCCATGGACATGGCCGCCGTGCCCGCCGTCGGCTACATGGTGCGGCGCGCCCAACGCCAGTTCGACGAGAGCCGCATCCCGTTGCTCGGCGTAATGGGCGCGTTTGTTTTCGCCGCCCAGATGATCAACTTCCCAGTGGGAATCGGGACCTCCGGGCACCTGGTGGGCGGCGCGCTCCTGGCCTGCACGCTCGGCCCGGCGGCCGCTGGCGTCGTGCTCTGCGCCATCATTGCCATCCAGGCGCTGGTGTTTCAGGACGGCGGAATCCTGGCGCTCGGGCCCAACCTCATCAACATGGCGGTCCTCGGAGTGCTGGCCGGCTATCTGCCTTATTACTTGTGGGGCGGCACGCCGTGGCGGAAGTTCGCCATCTTCGCCGGCGGCGCGCTTTCGGTGATGGTCAGCGCCATTCTGGCGCTGGCGGAGTTGCTGATCTCGGGCGTGCCCATGTCGCGCTCCGTCGTCGGCGTCTCCCTGGCGCTATTCCTGGTCTCCGCGCTGCTCGAAGGAGCCATCACGCTGGCGGTGATTCAGGCGCTTGAAGCCATCCAGCCGGGTTTCGTCCGCCAGCCCGCGGCCGGCCGCTCCTTCGCTCGCGGCGCGCTCGGACTCGCGGCCGTGGTGCTGGCCGCGGTGGGCTTCCTGTTTGCCTCCACCGCTCCGGACGGCATCGAATCGCTGGGACATACCACCGGCATGGACCACGTCCGCCGCCTCTTCACCACGCCGCTGGCAGGCTACCAATTGGCCTTATCCGGCGAGCCCTGGCTGCGCAAGACCGCCGCCGGCCTGGCAGGCATTGCCATCGTCTACGGCGCCTGCCTGCTGATCGGCCGCGGCGTCGCCCGCCGCAGGAGGGCCTGACTTGCATCACGTCGTGCTGGAACGCTGGAGCCGCGGCGCAAGCCCGCTGCATCGCCGCGATCCGCGCGCCAAGTTCGCTGCGCTGCTGGTTTTCCTGGTGGTGCTGGCCACCGCGCACCGCGCGCTGCCGCTACTGGCAGGCGCATTTCTGCTGCTGCTCGCCGCCACGCTGGTGTGGGCGCGCGTGCCGCTCGCGGGCGCCCTGCGCCGCGCCGCCCTGGTGCTGCCCTTCAGCTTGCTCGCGGGCGCGGTCTGCTGGCTGGGTGGCGACCCCGCGCGCGCGCTCAGCCTGGTGCTGAAAAGCTACCTCTCCGCTCTGGCCGTGCTGACCTTGGTCTCCACCACACCGCTGCCTTTGCTGCTGCGCGGCCTCGAACTGCTGGGCGCCCCGCGCTTCCTGTTGATGGTGGCGCAGTTTCTATACCGCTACCTGTTCGTGATCTCCGAAGAGGCCCAGCACATGCGGAGTGCGGCCGCGTCGCGCGGATTCGCGCGGCGGTCCGGCGGCTTTCGCGCCGCCGCGGGAGCCTTGGCGGTATTGTTCGCGCGTTCCTATGCGCGCGCCGCGGAAATCCACCGCGCCATGCTGGCGCGCGCCTTCCCCGGCCGCTTTCATACCCTGGGCGCTCTTCGTTTCCGAACCGCCGACGCCGCCTTCCTGGCGCTCGCCGCGCTGGCGCCGGCCTTCATTCGCGTTGCCATCGAGAGGCTCGCCTGATGCCGCGCCTGATCGAAGTCCGCAACCTGCGCTTTCACTATGAAGACGGCACGCCCGCTCTCCGCGGCGTCGATTTCCACCTCGATGCCGGCGAATCCGTCGCCCTGCTGGGCTCGAACGGCAGCGGCAAGACCACCTTCGTCATGCACCTCAACGGGCTGCTCTCGGGCGAGGGCAGCGTCGAAGTTTGCGGGCTGCGCGTCGAGAAAGCCAATCTGCCGGCCATCCGGCGCAAAATCGGCATGGTCTTCCAGGATTCCGAAAGCCAGCTCTTCATGCCGACCGTGCTCGAGGACGTGGCCTTTGGTCCGCTCAATCTCGGCATGACGCGCGAGGATGCCGCCTCCGCCGCTCGCGCCGCGCTCGAAATCGTGAGCATGGCCGCCGCCATCCACCGCGCCCCCTACCACCTGAGCGCCGGCGAAAAGAAGAGAGTCGCTATTGCCGGTATCCTGGCGATGAACCCCGAAATCCTGGTGCTGGATGAGCCCACCACTTTCCTGGATCCTCCCGGCCAACGCGCGCTCGCCGAACTGCTGGCCCGCTTGCCGCAGGCCAAAGTACTGGTGACGCACGATGCCGCCCTGGCGCGGTCTCTCTGCGCCCGTGCGGTCTTCTTTCAGGACGGCTTGATCGCAGCCGAGGGTACGGTCGAGGAAATCGTAAATCGTTTTGGATGGGACTTCGCGGGCGAACCGACGAAGTCAGCCCAGTAATCGTGCCCTCAAGACTTGGTGCTACCGGGAAACCGCTCGCTGACGCTCACAGCTCCGCGAGCCACGACCGTAAGGGAGTGTTTTCCGTAACTCTCGCCGGCCTAGCCCTTGCCTTCCGCCGCGCGCTTGTGAAACTCCGCCCACCGCTTCTTTTGCGCAGCGGCGATGCGCCTGCGCGCGGACGCGCTCATCTTGCGCTTCACCGGCGCCTTCTCCGCATTCCCAGCGGCTGCTGGTGCGCTCTTCCCTTTCAATTGGGCTCTAATCTCGCGGATCTTGTCTTCGATCTTATTCCGCTCTATCTCATAGCCGGCCAGCGCCATTTGTAAGGTCATCTGGTCGATCGTTCTGGTTCCTCGTGGCATGGCTTCCCTTCCGCCGGATAATATACCATGATTCAAGGTCCACGCCCGCACTTCTATCTTATAGGTCACTGGGCGATTATGTAAACTCTATGAGGCTGGTCATCCAAAGAGTAATAGAAGCCCGCGTAACCGTGAGCGATGACACCGTGGGATCCATCCGGAAAGGGTTGTTGGTGCTTCTGGGTATCTCCCGCGCCGATACCACCGCCGACGCCAATCGCCTGCTGGAAAAACTCCTCACCCTGCGCATCTTCCCGGACGACGACGGGAAAATGAACCGCAACGTCGCCGAGTCCGGCGGCGCGCTCTTGATCGTTTCCCAATTCACGCTATACGGAGACTGCCGCAAGGGACGCCGGCCCAGCTTCGACCAGGCCGCGCCGCCCGAGCAGGCGCAAGCCCTCTATGAATACTTTGTGGAAGCCGCGCGCAAAGGTCCGGTTCCCGTGGAGACCGGCGTCTTCCAGGCCATGATGCAGGTTCACCTGGTGAACGACGGCCCGGTCACCATCCTCAT
>JBEKQS010000042.1:0-25620 GCA_049519475.1 Bryobacteraceae bacterium
GGCTAACATCGCGAGCGACGTCTTCTTCGCGGCACTGCCCGAACTCAATCAGCGGCTGGCCGCCAAGGAATTTTCGGCCGAAGAACTGGCGCGCGCGTTCGAGGAGCGGTTGGTGCTGCTTGGACCGCGTTACAACGCGCTGGCGCTGCCGCTGCCACAGGAAGCCTACCGAAAGGCCAAGGAGGTGGATCGCGACCTGAAACGCGGGCGAACGCGCGGGCCGCTGCAGGGGATTCCGTACGGAGTCAAAGACCTGCTGAGTTTCAAAGGCCAGCCGACCACGTGGGGCGCCAAGCCGTATGCCGGGCAGGTGTTCGACTACAACGCCACGGTGATCGAAAAACTGAGTGACGCGGGCGCGGTGCTGACCGGCAAGCTGGCCATGGTGGAACTGGCGGGCGGCGGCGGGTACCGGCTGCCTTCGGCATCGCTGACGGGTCCTGGATTGAACCCTTGGGACCGCACGCGGTGGTCGGGCGGATCTTCCAGCGGACCGGCCGCGGCGGTAGCGGCTGGTCTGGTGGCGTTTGCCATCGGGTCGGAAACTTCGGGGTCGATTGTGACGCCGGCGTCTTATTGCGGCGTCACGGCGCTGCGTCCGACCTATGGATTGGTGAGCCGGCACGGCGCCATGGCGCTTTCGTGGACGCTGGACAAGCTGGGGCCGTTTGCGCGCACAGCGGAGGACTGCGGCAACATTTTGCACGCGATTGCGGGCGGCGACTCGAAGGACCCGGGGTCGGCGGGCAAGAGCTTTTACTACACGCCGCAGTATACGCGGCCGCTGAAGGAACTGAAGATCGGCTACGCGGCGGTGGATTTCGATGTACGCGCGGACGCGCCGGCGCGGGCCGCGTTTCAGGCCGCGCTCGAGGCGCTGAAAGAAACCGGCGTACAACTGGTGGAGACCAAGCTGCCGCCGTTTCCCTACGGGCCGGTGCTATCGACCATCCTGGCGGTGGAGCAATCGTCCATCTTCGAGCCGCTGATCACCAGTGGAAAAGTGGATGAGCTGGCGGATGCGGCGCAGATTGCCGGACTGAAAGCGGCACTGGAAGTTCCGGCCAGGGATTACTTGAAGGCCATGCGGTTGCGGCGCGTGATTCAGGAAGAATTGTCCAAACTCTTTGCGCAGGTGGACGCGCTGGTGGCGCCGGGCCGGGCGGGAGGGGCGACCAAGATCGATGAGCCAATCGACCGAGGCGCGGCGCCGCCGCCGGCTGGCACGCCGCAGGGGTTGCAGGGACTGATTCCGGCGGGCAACCTGGCGGGACTGCCGGCCGTGGTGCTGCCGTGCGGCTTCGCGGACAATCTGCCGGTGGCGCTGCAGATGGTGGGCGCTCCGTATGCGGAGAATCTGCTGCTGGCGGTGGGAGCGGGGTTCCAGAGCCGCACGGACTGGCACAAGCGGCGTCCGCCGGGGCTGTAGGCGCTTCCTCGCGAATGGCCGCCAAACCACAGATCGCGCGAAAGTGGTTCGTGAGGGGGCGTGTGCAGGGCGTTGGCTTCCGCTACTTTGCGCAACGCGCGGCGGCGGGACTGGGGCTGAGCGGTTATACGCGCAACCTGGACGACGGACGGGTGGAAGTGTACGCCGCTGGAGACGCAGACGCGATCGCCGAACTGGCAGGCCTGGTGCATCGCGGGCCCAGATGGGCGGACGTGCGCGGCGTGGAAGAGGTCGATGCGGCGGTGGAGAAACGCGACGGGTTTCGGATCGAGGGGTGAATGGAAAGGCGAAGGAAAGAAGTGAGAAGGCAGAAATGAGGTCACAGTAGCAGGATGCCAACGCTCGCAGGCGTGAGCCTTGGTGTCCTTTTGTCCACCGCAGCCTTGGCCAGAGCGCGGCGAACCCCGCTGGCATTTAATTTATTCCCTGTTCCCCCTACTGTCTCGACGCACCCACCATGGGCCCGGGCTCGGTGCGGCCCAGGGTGTCGTACAGCGGTTGGGCCGGTTTCAAGAGCGGCCCTTCGTCGGCTACCGATATAGCCAGGACGCGAATCTTGTCGTTGGCCGGCAAAGTGATCGTCTTAGCGCCGGCCGGTAAGTCGATGCCGTAGGCGAATAAGTATGAGTATTGGTACGGCTCATTCAATCCATCGGCGGTGTGGTGGTGCGTGCAGTACCACGCCAGGTCGGCGGGCTTGATAAAGCCGGGAGTCATGCCCAGAAAATCGTCGGGATAGCGGGGCTCGCTACGGCCGCCACGACCTGCGCCGGCAGGCGGAGGCGGCATCGGCCAGACTGCATGGTTGGCGGAGCTGGCCCACTCGCGCTGCGGCAGATCCCATACGCGCGTGTCCCACTGGCCAACAAATCCGCCCCAGTCTTCAATGGTGAGATCGACGGACTGGTCACCCACTTTGAAAGCCGCTTTTTGATCGCCTTCGGCGGAAGCAGCCAGCACGTAGATGCGGTTGAACTGACCGGCAGGGAGCGCGATGGTTTGTGCCTGGGCAGTGACGGCGTTGTTCTTGCCGGTTCCGGCTGGAGCGAGGTTGAAATCAACGGCGTTGAAGCGCAACTGCGCGGGCAGCATCTCGGCGGGCATGGCGTTGCCTTTGGAATCGAAGCCGCCGACGGTCCTGGTGTCGTCATTGCTGGCGACTGCCCGGTCGTAGGTCAGAGTTACGGGTTTGGATGTTACAGCCGTGGCTTTAGCGGCCGGCGGGCCTAACTTCAAGGCGAATGTATGCGGCTGATAGGCGGTGAAGTTAGTAACAAGAGTGCCGTTGGATATGGTCGGATTGCCCGGCAAGGGGAGTTCCTGGCCGTTGAGTTCGCGGGCTGCGGTAATCGGACCGGCAAACTTCACCACCACGCGCTCCTGCGGCCGGCCATCCATTTCCACCATGCGGAGGATCACTTCATCGCTTAATTCGGCCTTTTTCAGGGCCATCACCTGAATGCGCGGGTTGCTGATGGAAATCAAAGAAAAGCTCTTGCCGAGGGAACCGACATGTTTGGCGGCCTGGAAGGCGATGAGCGGCTGGTTGAGGCGGTAGGCCTGCCAATCGGTGTCGCCATCGTGCCAGGTGCCGGAGTGGCCGGCGACGCCGAACGTAATCTCGTGATGGCCCCAGTCCTGGTTGGCCTGGTCGGTGTAACTGGTATCGACGCCCGGGGTGCGCACCAGCGTCAGGCGGATGGTGTTGTTGTTGGGTTTGTCGGAGCCATTCTTACAATCGGTGAGGATGGTGGCGCCGAAAGTGTTGGAGCGGTCGGTAAGATCGATCCACTGGTGGGAGGCCACTTCGAACTGGCGCTCGCTGGCAGTGGAGCGGCGGACAGTGCCGAGACCCCAGTTGTAAGTGGCGTCTTCATTAGTAGCGCTAAGTGGGAAGGTGGCCTTGAGGTTGGCGTAGAGGGTCTTCCAGTCGATGACTTCGCCGAACTCAACGCGGTTGCCGGCGCTGCCTGCGGAGAGGCTGACCGTCTGAACGAAATGAGAGCCCTCGGTGTTGGTTCGAGTCACTTCCAGGGTGACGCGCGCGGGTCCGTTTTCTTTGATGCGGGCGTTGCCGCCGCGCACGTAGACGCGGGGCGGCGCCTGTTCCTGGTCGAAATCCATATTCCAGGCAGGCCACTGCGACGGATGGTCGTTGGAGATAGCCAGGCGCATGGGGGCTGAGAGCAGCTCGCGGTCGATGGACTTATCGAAGATGCTCGAGACGTCGCCATTGTTGTCGAGCGTGACGCGGTAGCGCTGGTTCTCGAGCGAAGTGGGGGTGTTGTCTGCGGCGCCGCCGCGCCCGCCGCGGCCGCCCTGGCGCACCGTGGCCTTCAAATTGGATGGGCCAGCCTCGGTGGCCGGCTCAACGTCATAAACCGAATAGCCGACGGAGGGGACCTTGGCCAGGAACAGCACCTTGCCGTTCTCGTACTGAGCCGGCACCGGCTGGCCGTCGGGCCCGGTGACGCGGACAAAGTTCGTGCCTGCGGGAAGCGTCAGATTGGCCTCGACCACGTCTTCGCGCGCGATATTGAGCGGATTGAAGACCACCACGGCCGTGCCTTTGGCCTGGGTGTCGAGCACCGATGCCACCGATTCCGTGGCATTGGTGAGCACGCCGGAGAACTGGTTCAGGGCGATGACGTCGTCATTCCAAATGAACTCGTAGGAGCGGGGAGTGGCGGTGCCGGCGGCGGAGTCGTGGAAGTGGCCGGCCATTACCTGTGTCCACGCGTCGTTGAGCCGCGACTGGGGGTAAGGCCGGCCGCCCAACCAGGAGGCGGCGATGGAGGCCTCTTCGGCGGCGGCGCCGAGCAACTCGTTCTTGCGGTTCCAACGCTTGTGATAGGCCTCAGAGGTCAGCGATCCGGCGGAGTGGTTGATGAGTTCGAGGTCGCCTTTCACGCGCGGCATGCGCGTCATCATGTCGCGCTTGATATCGAGGAACATTTGATCGGCCGCGGCCGGGATGACGGTGAGCGGCCCATCGCCCACTCGCACCGGCGGTGCGGGTGGAGGAGTTGGCGTGGTATTGGCGCCCGGCCGTCCGCCGGCGCCGCGGCCACCCACCGGCAGAACGGTTTCGCTCTTGGTGACCATGGCTTCGAGCATCCGCGCGGTGTATTCCTGGGCGGCGCCGCCGGTGTCGCCGGTCCCGACGTACTTATAGTCGGCGTAGACGCCGGTGACATCGCCATCGAGTTGGACGCGCTTCACCCAGTTTTCTTCGCCGCCGCGTCCGCCGCCGGGCGCGGGCTCCTTGCTGAGATCGGTGGAGATGTTACTGCCGTAGCCGCCGGGGTTGAGAGCGGCGAGGATGGTCTGGCCGTCGGGGCCTTCCCAGATTCCAACATTAAACGGGATGCCCATGGGAGACTGCTCGGGGGAATCGGGGCCGCCGACTTTGGGCGCGGGCTGCCAACCGGACGAGAGCTTCTGAGTGGAGAAGCCCTTGACGCCGGCGTGCGCCAGGATGCTGGGCAGCGAGGCCGGGAAGCCGAAGCAATCCGGCAGCATGTATTCGGCGCTGGCTTTGCCGAATTCCTTGCGGAAATACGTGTTGCCGTAAAGCACCTGGCGAATGATGGCTTCCGCACTGGGCATATTGACGTCGCCCTCTTCCACGGACGAACCGGCGGGATACCAGCGGCCGGCGGCGACATACTGCCTGACCTTCTCGTAGTCGGGCGGGAAGTATTCCTTCATGAGGCGGTAGCGGTTGGAGCCGGTCCAGTTGAAAACATAGTGGGGGTACTTTTCGATCAGATCGAAGTTCACCCGCATGGTCTTGAGCAGGTATTCGCTGATGGTCTGCGGGAACTCCCAACGCCACTGCGTATCCAGGTGCGCGTAGGGCACCACGTAGAGTGTCGGGTGCTTGGTGATATCGGGGGCTTGAACGGTCTGGGCTTGAACGTCGGCAAACGTTGCCAGACAAGCTGCAGCCAGCAGCAGCGGGCGTCTAAAGGTGAATGGCATGGCGACTCCCAAATAATCCTCGCCAACGATGTTAACAGACACAGACAAGGAGCTTGGAGGCGAACGGCGGGCGCCAAGGCACCCGCGGGCCGGCGCCGTGGGATATAGTAGTCGGAATTGGCATTGTGGCCGGCGCCACATTTCGCTTGCAGATTCGAAGAAGAAGGAGTATCGTCATGCGTTGTGCGTTAAAGATCGGCCGGCGCGGTTGGCTCCGCGTCGCCGTGATTTCCACCGGGCTGGTGATTTTACTTGCGTTGGCGTTCCCCGGAGTGGGAGCGGACGGCGAGCCGTCGACTCTGCCCACCAAGCCCACCAAGGCCAACTACGAGCTGGCGGCCCGCTGGACTTCGTCCAAGGTGGCGCGACTAGTCTTCGACATGGCGGTTACGCCGCACTGGCTGGAAGATGGCAGCCGGTTCTGGTATACGTTCGAAAGCAGCGCCGGCCGCAGGTTTTATGTGGTGGACCCGGTCAAGAAGACCAAGACGTTCGTTTTCGACGCGGTCCGGCTGGCAGCCAGCCTGACCACGGCCACCGGTCTGCCTTACGATTCGCAGCACCTGCCCATTACCACCATCCGATTCGTGAAGCACGATGCTTCCATTCAATTTGAGATCAACGTGCCGCGCGATGCGGTGATCCCAGGAGAAAAGAAAGCCGCGACCGTGGCCACCAACGACAACAACCAGCAGGATCCGGTGGCGGACGGCGGCCGCGATAGCGACGATAACGGCGACGCCGATGCCGGCGGCGATCCGCAGCAGCAAGGCGGCCGCGGGCAGGCCGGCGCGGCGCCGCCCGGACGCAACGAGAAGCAGCTTTCTTTCGAGTACGAATTGGCCAGCGGCAAGCTGAACCTGCTGGACGAGCGCCCGGCGCGCAAGCCCACGTGGGCCAGCATCTCGCCCGACGGCAAGACCATCGTGTTTGCGCGCAACCATAACCTCTTCATGATGGACGACGTGAATTATGCCAAGGCGTTGAAGAACGCCAACGATACGACCATCGTGGAGACTCAAATCACCAAAGACGGCGAAGAGTACTTCGGTTACGGCGGGCGCGGCGGCGCCGGCGGGCAACAGATTCAGGACCAGCAACAACAGCAACAGCAACAGCAGCAAGACAACACCGGGGAACAGCAACAGGGCGAAGGACAGGCCAGCCGCGCACGCACGGGCGCCAACGTCACCTGGTCGAAGGACTCGAAGAAATTCGCGGTCACGCGGGAGGATCAACGCAAGGTGAAGCCGCTCTGGGTGATCAACTCCCTGGCCAATCCCCGGCCCACTTTGGAAACCTATAAGTACGCCATGCCGGGCGACGCGGATTATCCGCAGGCGCACCTGGAAGTTTTCGATGGGACCACCAAGGCCCGCCTCGATGTGAAGGCGGACGCCAGCGGATTCAAGGACCAGCGGATCCGCCTGCAAAGCGACCGGCCTTCCGCGTATGACCGCGAGCACGAAAAGACGGAATCGACATGGGCGGGCGCGGGCGGCTCCGACAAGCTCTACTTCACGCGCCTGAGCCGCGACGAACACCGCTTGGATGTTTGCGTGGCGGACACCGCCAGCGGCGAAGTGAAGACGCTCATCGCGGAGCGCATGAACGTCTACATCGAGGAAAAGCCACTGAAGTTTCTCAACAACGGGACGGAGACGCTGTGGTGGTCGGAACGCGACGGCTGGGGCCATTACTACCTGTACGGCGCGGACGGCACGCTTAAGAACCAGGTGGATCACGGCGAGTTTGTGGCCGAGGATCTTTCCTATGTGGACGACAAGGCGCGCGCGGTGATCATGACGGCTTCCGGCCGCGAAGACGGCGAGAATCCTTATTTCATGCATAACTACCGCGTCAACCTGGATGGCAGCGGCATCAAGCTGCTGGATCCGGGCGACGCCTCACACGCGGTAGGGGTCGCGGACAATGGCAAGTATTTCGTGGATAACAGCTCGCGCGTGAATTCGGCGCCGCAATCGGTGCTGTACGAGACGCAGGGCGGAACGCCGATGCCGCTCGAGAAAGTGGACCTGACCCGGCTGGTGCAGGAAGGCTATAAGTTCCCCGAGCCATTCACGGTGAAAGCGGATGACGGTATTACCGATATCTATGGTGTGATGTATAAGCCATTCGACTTCGATCCCAATCAGAAGTACCCAATCATCGAATATGTCTATCCGGGCCCGCAGACCGAGAGCGTGACGCAGACGTTTTCGCCGCGGCAAGCCAATGTGGCGCTGGCCAACCTGGGATTCATCGTGGTGGAGGTGGGCAACCGCGGCGGCAACCCGCATCGCTCAAAGTGGTACCACACGTACGGCTACGGCAACTTGCGCGATTATGGCTTAGCCGATAAGAAGGCTGCGGTGGAGCAACTGGCGGCGCGATATGCGTGGATCGACATCGACCGCGTCGGCATTACCGGGCATTCCGGCGGCGGCTTCATGTCGACGGCGGCGATGCTGGTGTATCCCGACTTCTTCAAAGTAGCTGTGTCGGAATCCGGCAACCACGAGAACAATATCTATAATGCGGAGTGGAGCGAAAAGCACCACGGCGTGAAGGAAGTCACGGACAAAGACGGCAAGACGACGTTCGAGTACACCATCGACAAGAACTCCGAGATTGCCAAGAACCTGAAGGGGCACCTGCTGATCTCGACCGGCGACATTGATAATAACGTGCACCCCGGCAACACGCTACGGCTGGCGGACGCGCTGATCAAAGCGAATAAGCGCTTCGATTTCGTGATTCTGCCGGGCCAGCGCCACGCCTACGGACCGGAAGCGGAGTACTTTTCCTGGATCCGCGCCGACTATTTTTGCAAGTACCTGCTGGGTGATTTCGACCAGAGCGTGGACATGTGGGAACTGAACCGGGAACGGCCGCAAGGCGAGCATGTTCCTCCGCCGGGCACGACCGACGGCCGCGGCGGGACGACCACGCAGCAGCAGAACAACGGCCGCGGCGGCCGTGGTGGCCGCGGCGGCGGCGGCGACTAAGTACTGGTTTTGGATTTGTTCACCTATTGCAAGAACGCTCCCTTACGGTCGCGGCTCCGATGCGCTTTCAGAGCCGCGACCGTAAGGGAGCGTTCTTTTCCGGAGGTTGGTTTGAAACTGACGAAAGTTATCGTGCTCATGGCGCTCGGCGGCAGTGTGGCCGGCGCGCAGAATTGCGATTTCAAAGATTACAAGGCTCAGGACGGCCTGAAGGCCGAAATGCAGGCGGGCGTCCTGCAGGTGGTCTGGCAGGGCGAGCGCGGCCAGCAACTGCGCGCCGGGTTCGCCATACGCGAGGGACAGCCAGAGGTGCGCGAATTGGCGGCGCGCAAAGGTCAGGGCGCCTGGATCGTGCTGGGGCGCGATCTGGTTCCCGAATTCGAAGTGACCAGCGGGATGCGGCGCATGTCCGAGCAACAGGCGGCGCCTTTGAGGGCGCTCAAGATCGAGATCACGCCGGAAGTTATCGATCGCGAGAGGTGGAACGCGTTTTGGGACGCTCCGCTCAGCCTGCCCGGCAGCAGCAGCCTGGAGTTACCGCGGCGGCCGGAGGAAATCCGCCGCGCGTGGGCCACTTATCATGCCACCGGATGCCAGGTGAAGACGGATGGCGCGCGCCTGGAAGTTACTTTTCCGGGCTTGACGCTGGGTATCTTCTCCGGCGACCTGCGCTTCACGGTCTATCGGGGGACCAACCTCTTGCGGCAGGAGGCGATTGCCAAGACGGATTCAAAGGCGGTCGCTTATAAGTATGCTGCCGGGCTGAAGGGATTCGCGATACACGATGACACGCGCGTGATCTGGCGCGATCCGGCGCGGGTCTGGCAGGAGTACGACTTCGGCGGCGATCCGAACAAGGATTCGATGGCACTGAAGGCGCGCAACCGCGTCGCGATTGTCGAGGGTGGCGGCGGATCGCTGGGGTTCTTTCCGCCTTCCCACAAATTCTTTTTCGCGCGCGAGATCGAGACCAACCTTGGTTTTGTCTACTACCGCAAGACGGACGGCGGGACTTTCGCGGTAGGCGTGCGGCAGGCGGACCGCGAGGAACCCTACAAGCCGTATGGCGTCTCCGACGAAGAATGGGAGAAGCGGGTACACGAAGCGCGCCACGATATCGAAAATTTCGCCCTTTACAACGCGCCTCCCGGTACCTGGCAGCGCATGCCCGTGTATTACTATCTGAACGCGGGCAACGGGCGGGAAACGGACGAGGCGGTGCTGGCCTTCACCCACGACGACGTCTACAAGCCGATGCCGGGCTTCAAGGTGATGGTGAGCCACTTCCATATGCACTTCAATGAGGCGCTGACGGATGCCGGCACGATCGACCTGCATCCCCCATGGGTAGACGTGTTCCGGGGACTCGGCATCAACATCGTCAACTTGGCCGATTTTCACTCCGACTCCCACCCCAAAGATCCGGGTCCCATCCGGTTCAAAGAGCAGAAGGTGTATTTCGACGGCGTGCGGCGCCTGTCGGACCGGAATTTCCTGCTGATTCCCGGTGAGGAGCCCGATGACACGCTGGGCGGACACTACATCACCATCATGCCGCATCCGGTCTTCTGGTCGCAGACGCGCGAAGCCGGCCATCAGTTCATCGAGAACGATCCGACGTACGGGAAGGTCTATCACATCTCGACCGCCGCGGAGGAGTTAGATATGCTGCGGCGGGAAAACGGGCTGATGTGGCAGGCGCACCCCAGAACTAAAGGGTCCACGGGTTACCCCGACGCCGTGCGGGATAAGGAGCATTTCAAGAGCGACCTGTTCCTAGGGGCCTCTTTCCAATCGCTGCCGGTGGATCAATCGGAGAGCCGCATTTGCGAAAAGCGCTGCCTGGGCCTGATGGACGAAATGAATAACTGGACGGCGGATCCTAAGTATTTAATCGCCGAAGGCGACACTTACTTGAAGTATCCCGACGACGAGACGTTCCCCCAGCTCTACGTGAATTACTTGAAGCTGGATCGCGTTCCGAAGTTCGAAGAAGACTGGAGCCCGATCCTTAAGGCCTTGCGAGCGGGTGACTACTATGTTACAAGCGGCGAAGTGCTGCTGCGGAATTGGAGCGTCGAGGGGTCCGGCCCGCGTCGCACTTACAACGCGGAAGTGGAGTGGACGTTTCCGCTGGAGTTCGTGGAGTTAGTCTGGGGCGACGGCGAAACCACTCACACGCAGGTGATTCCGGCCACCGACCTGGCTCCGTTCGGCTCCAGGAAATTCAGCATTCCATTCGATACCGCCGGCAAGAAGTGGGTGCGCTTCGCCGTCTGGGACTCGGCGGGTAACGGAGCTTTCACGCAGCCGGTGCACTTGAAATAACCAACCTCATCAGGAGTATTGATATGAAGCTGAAATTGTGGCTTTTCTTTTTGCTGGCGATTGTTCCGCTAATGGCGGCCGATCCGCCGGGATTCGTGATCTGGCCCAAAGGCGTGCCCCCCTCGGATCTGAAGGGGAAGCTCGATTTCGGCAACCACGCCTTGTCCATCTCACACCGCGACAAAGACGGCGTAGTGGAGGTGCACGAAAAACTGGTGGACGTGCTCGTGGTGCAGAGCGGCGAAGCGACACTGGTGGTGGGGGGTGAAGTGATCGGACCGAGGACGACCGCTCCCGGCGAGATTCAAGGCGATTCCATCAAGGGTGGTGTTTCGAAAAAGGTGGCGGCCGGGGATGTGATACATATTCCCGCCGGAGTTCCACACCAGTTCTTTGTGGACCCGGGGAAGCAGATCACGTACTTCGTGGTGAAGGTGGCCGCGCAGTAAAATGTAGGACAGGCCTCCTGGCGCCTCCTCGACTGTCATCGACCGTGAGGGGAGCGGTCTGCGAGGATAGCTGCCCCGCTTTGCCCCTTAGACGATTACCATAGAAGGATTTGAAGCTTCCATGAGGTAGAGGGCAATCGATGCGAACACGACTCCTACTCCTGATCCTGTTTCTGACGCACGCCGGTTTTTCGCAGGTGGATCAAGCGCTGTTGCAGGGCATGCAGTATCGCCTGATCGGCCCGTTTCGAGGAGGCCGCGTGCTGGCCGTCGCGGGCGTTGCGGGCGACCCGCAAACCTATTACTTCGGCGCGGCGGCGGGCGGCGTGTGGAAGAGCCTCGATGGCGGCGCGCACTGGACGCCGCAGTTCGATAAGGAAGCCGTTTCGTCCATCGGCAGCATTGCGGTGGCTCCGTCCGACCCCAACATTATTTATGCGGGCACGGGCGAAGGATGCCTGCGCGGAGACATTTCTTACGGCGACGGCGTTTACCGTTCCAATGACGGCGGCAAGACATGGAAGAACCTGGGATTGCGGGACTCGCGCCACATCCCGAAAGTTCTGGTGGATCCGCGCAACCCGGAGACGGTTCTAGTGGCGGCGATGGGCCACGCGTTCGCGCCGAATACCGAGCGTGGCGTCTTCCGCAGCACCGACGGCGGCAAGACCTGGGCGAAAGTTCTGTATGTCGACAACCGCACTGGCTCGACCGACATCACCTTCGCCCCCAGCAACCCCAATGTTGTGTTTGCGGCCATGTACCAGGCCGAGCGCCAGCCCTGGACCTTCAACAGCGGCGGCGGCGGCAGCGGTCTCTACCGGTCGACCGATGGCGGCGCCACGTGGAAGCACCTGGAAGGCAACGGACTGCCCGGAGGCGTGCTCGGGCGGATCGGCGTCTCCGTTTCCGGCGCGGACGCGAACCGCGTCTATGCGCTGATCGAAGCCGAAAAGGGCGGCCTGTATCGCTCCGATGACGGCGGCGACAAGTGGGAGCCGGTTAACGACGATGAACGGTACCGGCAGCGCGCCTGGTACTTCAGCCACGTGTTTGCGGATCCGCGGGATGCCGATACGGTCTACGTGCTGAACACCGGGATGTTCCGTTCCACCGATGCAGGCAAGACATTCGCGCTGCTTCCGGCGCCGCATGGCGATCATCACGCGCTGTGGATTGACCCTTCGAACCCGGCGCGCATGATCAACGGCGACGATGGTGGCGCAACCGTCAGCATCGACGGCGGCAAGAACTGGACGCCGCAAATGAACCAGCCGACGGCGCAGTTCTATCACGTGACCACCGACAATCGCTTCCCCTATTACGTTTTCGGCGCGCAGCAGGACAACAGCCCCGTGGCCACGGCGAGTTGGAGCGATGCGGGCTTGATCGGCATGCGCAACTGGTATGAAGTGGCGGGCGCGGAGAGCGCTTTTATGGCCGCCGATCCTCGCGACGGCAACATTGTCTATTCGGCCGGCCAGGGCGTGTTTCGTTTCGACAAGCACACGGAGCAGGGCCTGGATATTTCACCCTGGCCGGTTGATTTCGCCGGGCACGGCGTGGCCGACTTCCCGCATCGTTTTCAATGGACCGAGCCGATTCTCTTTTCCCCGCACGACCCCAGCGTCATCTATACCGCGGGCGAAGTGGTTTTCAAGACCACCGACCAGGGAAAGAGCTGGACCACCATCAGCCCCGATCTGACGCGTAACGACAAGACCAAGCAGCGCGCTTCGGGCGGTCCCATCACCGAGGACAACACCAGCGTGGAATACTATGACACGGTCTTTGCGCTGGCGGAATCGACGATCGAAAAGGGCCTGCTGTGGGCGGGCAGCGACGATGGACTGCTTCACGTTTCGCGCAACGGCGGCGGCTCCTGGCAGAACATCACGCCACCTTCGATGCCGGAATGGGGGTTGGTCAGCATGATCGACCCATCGCCCCACAGCGCGGCGGCGGCCTACGTAGCGGTGGACCGTCACAAGTTGGATGACTTCAAAGCCTACGTCTTCAAGACCGCCGATTACGGCAAGACCTGGACGCAGATCGCCGCCGGCATTCCCGAGGGCGACTACGTGCACACGGTGCGCGAAGATCCCAAACGCAAGGGACTGCTCTACGCCGGGACCGAAACCGGGGTCTGGATTTCATTCGACGACGGCGCACACTGGCAAAAGCTGCGGCTCAACCTTCCCACCGTGCCGGTTCACGACCTGGTGGTCAAAGACGACGACCTGGTGGTGGCCACGCACGGCCGCGCCTTCTGGATTCTCGACGATCTGACTCCTTTGCGTGAGGTGGCGCCTGCGGATGTGGACGCCGCGGTCAAACTTTTCGCGCCGCGTCCGGCGTACCGCGTGCGTTTCCCGGATGCGCTGGACCGGCGGCAGCCGGCGGGCGAGAATCCGCCGCCCGGCGCGATCATTTATTACTATCTGAAGTCCGCGCCCAAGGATGCCGTGAAGCTGGAAATTCTGGATGCGCAGGGCAATGTGGTGAAGACCTATTCCAGTGTCAAGACAGAGGAGGAACTCGGGCCCGCGGAGTGGCCGGACGTCCAACGGCTGAGCGACGTGCTTCCCGCGGAGGCCGGTCTGAACCGCTGGTTCTGGAATCTGCGCCTGGAAGATCCGGTGAAGGTCCCGGGCGCATTTTACGAAGCCGATATCCCGCCGAAGGGGCCCATGTCTCTTCCCGGCACATACCAGGTGCGCCTCACAGTTGGAGGCCAGAGCCAGACCGCGCCGCTCGAACTGCGCCAGGACCCGCGCATCCAACTGCCGGCCGCCGATCTCGAAAAGCAGTTCGATCTGGAAAAGCAGATCGCGCGCCGGCTGACATCCCTGCACAACGCGGTCAACGAAATCCGCGATCTTCGCGCGCAAGTCACGGCACTCGGGCAGCATTACAAGAACGTGCCCGCGTGGGAGCCGTTGAAGCCGGTGGCCGACGATCTGCTGAAGAAGATCGCAGCCGTGGAGGAGAAGGTGATGCAGATCAAAATGAAAAGCACGGAGGGCGATCTGCGGTATCCGACCATGATCGACGAGCAGTTGATTTACCTGAGCTGGAGCGTGGACTCGACGGACGCGGCGCCGACCGAAGGGCAACAACAGCTCTTCGCGAAGCTCAGCGCGGAGCTCGAAGAGCAGTTGAACCGCTGGGATCAAATCCTGAGCCGGGATCTTGCGGGCTTCAATCGCGCGGCGGAGAAGCAGAAAATCAACCTGATTGACGTGAGGGCGAAGCAGTAATGGCGGGCGGGAATCAAGACTTCACCGCGGAGACGCGGAGGCGCGGAGAAACACGAAACTGATGGTTGGCAATACGGGAACTCAGACCGACTCACTTCGTTCGAGCCTCACTTACGAACCGCTGGAGCTGCAATTCGGCACCAGCGGACGGCGGGGCAAGGTAGTGGATCTCACGCAGTTGGAGATCTACATCAACGCGCTGGCGGAGCTGGGGTATTTGCAGGCGCGCGACGCCTCGGACGGCGGAATCGTCCGGGGCGAGGAATTTTTCTTTGCGCGGGACCTGCGGCAAAGCTCCGGCAGTTTCGTGCCGGAGCAGGGCGGGCGGGGGGAAATCGCCCAGGCAATCGCGGCGGCCATTCGGGACGCCGGGATGCGCGCGGTCAACCTGGGATTGATCCCGACTCCGGCGTTGATGTGTTATGCGCTGGCCCGCGGCAAGGGCAGCATCATGGTGACGGGCAGCCACATTCCATTCGACCGGAACGGATACAAGACCAATAGCAGCCGGGGCGAGTTGCTCAAGCAGGAGGAAGCGCCCATCAACGAGCAGGTTCGGAAGGTTCGCCAGAGGCTGTATGACGAGCGCCGCGATGAGTCACTCTTCGACAACCGCGGCATGTTCAAGAGCGGCCACCAGGAGCTTCCGGCGGAACGGCCCGAAGCGCGCGCCGCCTGGGTCGAGCGATTCGCGAGCTTCTTCGCGGGCCAGTCTCTCGGCGGGAAACGCATCCTGGTCTATCAACATTCCGCCGTAGGGCGCGACCTGCTGGTGGAAGTGCTCGAACGCATGAAGGCCGAGGTAATCGCGGCGGGACGGAGCGAGACGTTCGTTCCCATCGACACGGAAAACATCGGCGAGCCGCAGTTGGCGACCATCCAGGCGCTGGCCGATGAGGCCGCCGCGCAGCACGGACCGCTCGATGCCATTGTGTCGACGGACGGCGACAGCGATCGGCCGCTCATTCTGGGAGTGAATCCGGTAACCGGCCAGGCGCACTTTTTCGGCGGAGACCTGGTGGGCATGGTGGTGGCGGAGTATCTCCAGGCCGATGGGGTGGTGGTGCCCATAAGTTCCAATGACGCCGTGGACCGGGGGGCGCTGGCAGGCATGGTCGAACCGAAGACACGCATCGGTTCACCATTCGTGATTACCGGGATGCAGGAGGCCCGCCGCAAAGGGAAGCAACGAATTTGCGGCTGGGAGGCCAATGGCGGGTTCCTGACTGGCTCGGACATCGAGCGCGATGGCGCGACCTTGAAGGCACTGCCGACGAGGGATGCGATTCTGCCGATCCTGGCAACGCTTTTCGCCGCGGGTGGGAGAGGGCTATCGCTGGTAGAGCTGTTCGCGCGGCTGCCAAAGCGCTTCAGCCGCGCCGCACTGCTGGAGCATTTCCCCAGAGCGGCTGGTCTGAAGCTGGTCGAGTTTCTCTCTCCTGGCAGCGACCTTGCACGATTCTTCACGCCCGCCATGGGGTTCGGCAAGATCAGCCACGTGGATTACACGGATGGCGTGCGGGTGATCTTCGACAATGGCGATGTAGCCCACGTGCGCCCCTCGGGGAACGCGGACGAACTGCGGATCTATGCGGTGGCCGACACGCAGGAACGCGCCGACGCGATCGCAGCCATGGGGGTGGCAGAACCGGACGGCATCTTGCGGTCGATGGAGAGGGCTGTGGAAGCGGGGGGGTGAGCCTGATGCCGATGAGGGTGCGTGAGGTGATTCGTTTGCTCGAAAAGCACGGATGATTGGAAATGCGATCGAGGGGTAGCCATCGGCATTTCAAACGGCCCGACCAGGCTTTTGTGATCACCGTACCGGGCAACGAAGGCAAGGAACTTGCGCCAGGCACTTTAAACGCTATACTCAAAAAGGCAGGGCTGAAATGAGCGGGAGACGTTATCCGATAATCATCGAACAGACAGGGACGGGTTACTCCGCTTATTCGCCGGATGTTTCCGGATGTGTGGCCGTTGGAGACACGGAGGCGGAGACGCGCCGGAATTTTCAAGACGCCCTGGTTGAGCACTTCCAGGTCATGCGTGAAGTGGGCGAGCCGATCCCGGAACCACACACGTCCGTAGACTACGTGGAAGTCGCCGCATAGTGGACCGGGGCGAAAAGGGAAAATGTCAGCAGCAGTCGCAAGGATTACGATTGCGGCCATCATCCTGGCTAGCCAAGGCTGCGGCTTATCGGTAACCGAAGCCGACCGTTTCGCAAACAATTATTGGAACGAACGGCTCGCGAGGTGTGGCGGAACTTATATAACATACCAGGATGGCCCTAAAGGAAACTGGTATGCCATCGAGGAGTACAAGAATCTATCAATTTGGGTGAGGGCCAGCGAACTCACCGAGGCTGACAAGTTAAACGGATTCGAGTGGCGTGGGCAAACAGGCTTCGACTGTTCAAGCTCTCGCTACCCCCTGGCTGCAGCCGGGGAGTGGAGAGATAGGCGGGGATTTACCTGCGCCGGCGCCGAGATGTGGAAGAAGGATGGTAGTTGGGGGGTGGCGGGGCAGCCGGGGGTCGTTTTTGCAGTCCATCCGGAGTGTTCTCATCACGGGATGTCCCCGTAGCGATGCGTAGCGGTATTGCAGACAAACCGTTCGCTAAACCCCGATCCTTGATCTCGGCGGGTAGGCGGCAGGACTGCCACTCAACGAGTTAAGCGAACAGCGTTGGCGCCAGTCTCAAGATTTCGCCGAAAAAACTCCGCCGCGCGCCGATAAGCTTTTCGTGAGCGCTTTTCTGCAACAGGCCGGTGACATCCTGGATATCGCCGTGAACGGCGACGGCAGCTTGCAGGATGTGGCCATCCTGATCGATCGCCAGGGCGGCATGCGGATGCTCGATCCGTCCGGATGGTCCCTGCCCGCCCTGGGCGCGGAATTCGACGCGGCCGCTGTTTATAAGGTGGAAAGGCGCGGAACCGCAGTGCGGGTGGAGGGCTGGGACGGGTCCCAGCGCTGCCTAGTCCAACGGAATTCGCAGCCAGCGGCCTTTTTGCGCCTCACTTGCGTGCGCTGATCAGCGCGCGGTCAATCGCCTCGACCTTCTCGAATTCCCCATCCCAGAAGCCCTGCGACTGCATGCTCTCCAGGTAAGCGTGCGAGTAATGGAACCCGCTCCACACCTGCTCCTTGTAATCGAAGAGCCGTTGCTTTTGGTCCTTGCTCCGCACGTCCAGGATTTCGTCCGGCGTGCCTCCGCGAAACACTTCTTCGAACGACGACGCGTCCACCGGTCCCCGCCGCTTTTCCAGATCGGCGAGAACCGATGGATACCGGTCGAAGCCGTCCGTCGCAATCGTCACCACGTTGTCCTCGGCGCCAAGCTTCAGGTGCCGCGCCAGGCGAACGGCGCCCAGCACGTTGCAGATGCCCGAAACTCCAAACATGCCCGCGAACACCGCCAGGCTTCCCTGCGGCATCCCAAGAAGCTGCTCCACCATGGCCGCGCGCCGCTCCACCAACTCCAGGCCGATCACGCAGTCGTCATCATGCACCAGCATCACGTAGTCGGTGGTCAGCACGTTGTGAATCAGCGTGACCATCTTGTCGCCGATGCCTTCGATGCGGTGCGTCCCTCGGCCATCGTTGAACAGCGTGGAGCATTCCTTGGGCTCGAGCGCGCACACCACGGCTTCCGGATATTGCGCCTTGATCTCATCGCCCGCGGCCAACGTTCCGGCCGAGCCCGGCGCCGAAACGAACCCGGCGACGCGCCCGTTCCCGTGCCCCCGCGCCGCGTCGATGGCGCTGCGCCCGGTCACGTAACGGTGGAAGCGATAGTTGGGCAGCAGCTCGAACTGCGCCAGAATTTTGTTCTTCGGGTCCTTCTTGTAATCCTCCGTGCGCTCCAGCACCAGGATGACGTCGCTCTCCGATCCGGGCGTCAGATCCAGTTGGCCGCCGTATTGGCGAATGCGCTCGTACCGTTCGCGGCTCATCCCCTCCGGCATGATCACGACGGCGGGGTAGCCCTTGAGCTTCGAAACATACGCCACGCCGATGCCGAAGTTGCCCGTCGATGGGCCGATTATAGTGTGCACGCCGGGCGAAATCTCTCCCGCCATCTCGCCCTCCATCAGCGTGGTGTAGGCCGGACCCACCTTGTGGCTCCCGGATGGAAAGTGCCGGCCCACCATCACCACGATGTTGGCGCGGACGCCGGTGAGCTCCTTGGGCAGCACGACGTGCCGCACCTGGTTGTCGGCTCCGCGCCACGTGATGTTGAACAGGTTGATGGGGTCGAGCTCGGTGGCCGCGCCCGCCAGGGCCGCGCCGCGGATGGCCGCCGGCAGCGACTCGGGGTGCAACATCTCTCGATAGGTGGGACCGGGTACGGTACTTTTCATGTGTCTCCTAGGTTTCCGACCGCGTGATGTAGTGCCGTTGGGCGGAAATCACTCCCTTACGGTCGTGGCTCTGATCAGTCGGTTGGCAGGCGGAAGCGCCTGCCCCACAAGTGGGACAGACGCTTTCGTCTGTCAACCCGGCGATCACAGCGAATCTCGTTGTCATGACACTAAAATCTCTCCCAGAGCGCCCGCGCGCGGCGAGCAGCCTTCTCAGCTACACGGCGCTCGTCCACGTTGACGCACTGCTTGCCGCGCAGTACCCAGCGGCCGTTGACCATCAGTGAATCGACCGGCGCGTTCGAGATTCCGAACAGCAGGTGGCCGAAGAGATTGCCGGGCTCCATGGGCGTCGGTGGGAAGTAATCGAAGAGCGCCAGATCGGCCTTCGCGCCGGGCGCGATGCGGCCCACTTCCACGCCCCAGATTTTCCGGACAATGGCGCGGTTGTTCTGAAAGGCCGCTGCGTAGGCTTCCGCGTAGCCCACGCGCGGATCGCGAGCCCGCACTTTCTGAAGATGCAAGGCCGTCTTGAATTCTTCCCAAAGCCGCGGCGAATAGCCATCCGAACCCAGCCCGACGGTCACGCCGTCGCGAAACAGTTCGACGAGCGCCGCCGTGCCCACCGCGTTATTGCAGTTGGACTGCGGGTTGTGGACCACGTTGACGCCGCTCCGCGCCAGCATTTCGCGCTCCGCGCCGGTTACGTGGATGGCATGCGCGGCCAGCGTGCGTCCATCAAGAATACCCAGCCGGCTCAGGCGGCTCACCGCCCCGCTGTCGCAGCGGTCTTCCGACACATGGATGTGGAACGCGCCGGCGAGCGCCTGGTTGGCCTCCACACACGCGCGCAACGTGCGATCGCTGAGCGTGAAGGCCGCATGCAAACCGAATGCAGCTCCCACCGTGTCATCCCGCCGCCGGCGCTCGAGGAAGCGAACGTTCTCGGCGATCGCGGCCGCGGCAGCGGCCTTGCCGTCACGGTCGCTGGTTTCGTAACCCGTCGCCCCGCGCAGGCCGACCTTGCGATAGGCCCGCTCGATCACGTCCAGACTTCCCGCGCAAGCGTTGGGGCTCGAATGGTGATCGATCACGGTACCGACACCGTTCTTGGCCGAATCGATCAGCCCGATCAGCGCGCTGTAGTACACGTCTTCCAAATTCAGCGCGCGATCCAATCGCCACCACAGCTTCTTCAGAATGGCGGGAAAATCCGCGGGTTCTGCGCCGGGGAGCGTTATACCACGCGCCAGAGTGCTGTAAAGATGCGAGTGGCAGTTGATCAGCGCCGGCATGAGCAAGCGGCCGCCGGCATCCACGGTGTCCGAGCCGCGCGCGCGGCCATTCCGCACGGACCCGATGGCGCCGTCGGCGCGAACCTCGACGCTGCCGGAATCGAGCACCCGGTGGGCGTCGTCGAACGTCAGGATGCGGGCGTTGGTCAGGATCATAATGCCACGATGTGCGTTCCGGCCGGGCCGTTCACGGCTTGCGCGACGCGCTCGGTGGAAGTGATGATGCACTCCTCGCCGCCGTGCGATACGAACTCAATGGCGGCTTCGATTTTGGGTCCCATCGACCCGGCCGGAAACTCGCCGGCCGCCAGATACTCGCGAGCCTGTTCCACCGAGATGGTATCCAGCCAGCGCTGGTCCGGGCGGCCGAACCGAACCGCCACGCGATCCACCGAGGTCACGATGATCAGCTTCTGGGCGTGAAGGTCGCGTGCCAGCAACGACGAGACCAGGTCCTTATCGATCACACCTTCCACGCCTACCAACCTAGGGCCATCCCAGGCCACCGGAATGCCGCCGCCACCGGCTGCGATCACCACGATCCCCGCATCCAGCAGGCAGGCGATCGCATCGCTCTCGATAATCCGCAGCGGACGCGGCGACGCCACCACGCGCCGCCAGCGGCCCGATTCAATTTCCCGCATCTCCCAATGCGGCCGCTCCGCGCGAATGCCCATGATCTCATCCGCCCCATAAAACCGTCCGATGGGCTTGCTGGGATGCACCATCTCCGGGTCGCCTTCGTTCACCAGGACCTGGGTGATGATGGTGGCGGCGGTGCGTTGCAGTTTCTCGCGCCGGAACAACTCGCAGGCCACCCGCTGGATCATGTAGCCCATGCCGCCCTGCGAATCGGAAACGCACGTGTCCAGAGGCAGCCGCGGCACGCGCCGTTCGCCCTCTTCCACGCGAATCAGAATGTTGCCGATCTGCGGCCCGTTGCCGTGGGTGATGGCGATGCGCGCGTCGCTGTGAAACAGGGGCGCCAGATGATTCAGAGTCTCCGCGGTGTGCTCAAACTGCTGCGGAATGGTGCCGGGCTCTCCGGCACGCGTGATGGCGTTGCCGCCCAACGCAATGACTAGCGTCTCGCGCATGGGTTCCCTAGTGAGGCCCCGCCTCAAAGCAAAAAAACTTTTTCACCGCGGAGGCGCAGAGACGCGGAGAAAAGCAATTAGACTCATTTTTTGTTTCTGGCCTTTCTCTGAGTCTCCGCGCCTCCGCGGTGAAGTTTTGGTCTTGACTCATTTGTGTCGTCATCCCTCAGTGCATCGCTCCCTAGCCGATCTGGTAGTCCACCGGCCGCTCCGCCATGGTCAGCGCCATGATCGCCTTGGCCGTGTGCAGGCGGTTCTCGGCTTCCTGGTACACCACCGAGTTGGGTCCGTCGATCACCTCGTCGGTCACTTCGTTGCCGCGGTCGGCGGGCAGCGGGTGCATATAAAGCACGTCCTTCTTCGCCAGGCTCATGCGCTCCGCGTTGCAGATCCAATGCGTGTACTGTTTGGCGATGCGCAGCGATTCCGCCGGGTTCGCGCCCATGGTGTCCAGGCATCCCCAACTCTTGGGGATCACCACGTCGGCATCGCGAAAGGCTTCGTCCATGCTGTCGACGGTGTGGAACCGGCCGCCACCGCGCGCCGCATTGGCGTGCGCCGCCGCGACTGTCCCGGGCATCAATCCGTAGTCCGGCGGATGTGCCAACACCACGTCCATGCCGAAGCGCGGCAGCAACATGATGAGCCCCTGCGGCACCGAGAGCGGCTTAGCATAGCTGGGCGCATAGGCCCACGAGACCGCAACCTTCAACTTGCGTGTATTGCGCCCGCGCAGCTCGCGGATGGTCATCAGGTCGGCCAGCGTCTGGCAAGGGTGGTCCACATCGCACTGCATGTTGATCACCGGGGCGTCCGCCCACCTGGCCACTTCGCGCATGTAGGCGTTGCCTTCGCCCGGAACCAGGTCGTGGCGAATCGCGATGGCGTGGCCGTAACTGGAGAGAATGATGCCGGTATCCTTGGCGCTCTCGCCGTGAGAGATTTGCATTACGTCCGAGGTTAGAAAATGTCCATGCCCGCCGAGTTGCGTGATGCCCGCCTCGAAGGAGTTGCGCGTGCGCGTCGACTTGTCGAAGAACATCAGGAAAATAGTCTGGTCCGGCAGGTAGCGATGCGGAATCCGCCCCTTGAATTTCCGCTTCAAGTCCGACGCTACGTCGAGCATCACATCCAGTTCGTTGTCAGGCCACTCTTCGGTTGTGATCCAGTCTTTGCCTTTGAAGTGCGCTTGCTTGGTTTCAGTCATGAGTTTCGTTCCCGTAAGCAGCCGCTGGAAGGGCGGCGGCGTTGGCAAAATGCGCGTGGCGCGGGTCACCGATGGATTCAAGCAACAGTTTGAGCTTGAGATACGGCAACAGATCGAGGGTGCGCGCGCCGCCGGCATGGTCCGTCTTCGGCCTCCAGTCAAGCGCGCGGTTGTCGCTGAGACGGATTTCGATCGCGACGTCGTCCCGCTCGAAACAGGCGCGGTCCGCCGCCCGATCCACCGTCAAAACGTATGCTTCCCCCGCGATCACGCCGTGAATCGCGTTCCTCGCGTAGTCGATATAAAATCCGTTCCTGCCCGCGTCCCTGTTAAAAGTCTCCAGGCTGCCGAAGAAACGCGGCTTCTCGACGAACGGGCCGCCGTCTTCGGGACAGAAGATGTCGCAGTTGCCGCACTCGTTGCACGCATCGGCGTAGTTGGCGAACTGGCGGGCCTTGACAACGCGGAATACGCCGCCTGGAATCGGACGCAGCCCGCCTCCGGCAGGCCGACCAGGGGGTCGGCCGCGGACCGGGGGGTCCGCCCTCCTGAGTTCGAAGTTGTCGTACGCCACATCCACGGCGCCGGTTTCGTACACAAAATTCGCGTCGTTCGGGCAGACCGGCACGCACTTGTCACAGGTGATGCAGTCGTAGAGCCACAGCTTGGAGCCGATCTTGCGGGGTACGCCCTTGTTGCGCTCCCACGCGTACTTCGGATCAGCCGTGGCTTCGGCCACCAGGATCGGCGTGTTGAGCAGACCGGCGGCATTCACATCTCCCGCCGCCTCGGTCTGCCCGCGGGACCGCAGAACAAAATCCCCGATGTTGTTCACGCCCAGCTCGCGCATCGCCGAGCCCAGGTTTTCGAGGTATTTGAGCATCCGGCCGTACCCGCCAGGCCGCAGCAGATCGGTGCAAGTGGTCACGGGCACGAAGTTCATAGCCACCATGCGGGCTACATTGTTGGCGTCCATCCCGCCCGAGAACGAAACCGGGATCGGCTCGCGCTGATGCTCGCGAAACTTCTTCACCAGGTTGAGCGCAATCACGTGCAGCGGCGCGCCCGAGAGGTACATTTCGCCTTCGCTGAAAAAGCTCTTGTGATTCTTCACCACCAGGGTATTGGTGAATTTCACCGAAAGGCTGCGCCCGTGCGCCCGCGCCACGCCCTGCAGGCGCGGAATCAGATCCAGCGCTTCGTCGAACTGCAGATCGTTCTCAAAGGCCGGGGGATGAACCTCCAGCTCGTGGTAGCCCAGCACGTCGTGCAGCAGATGCTCCACCTCGCCTCTGCCCAGCAGGGTCGGGTTCAGCTTGATGCAAACATGGCAGCCCATTTCCACCAACAGGAATGTCACGATGCCTTCGATTTCTCCCGCCGGGCAGCCGTGGAACGTCGAGAGGCTGATGGTATCGCTGATACGCGCCGGGAACGGCAGATCGCGATAGCGCGCCCACTCGCCATCGAGCTGGGGCCGCAGTTCGTCGACCACCGCGGTTGCATCCAGCATCGACGCAATCCACGAACGTACGCGCGGCGACCGGATGCCCTCCAGGTTGTAACCCACGCTCATATCGAAGACCGTGTCGGTGGGAATGCCCTCACCCGGCAGCTTGGATGCCTTCAGAATTTCCAGAAACATCGCCGCGCCGACATACTCGCGCAGCGACTGTTCCAGCTTGAGCTCCTGCGACCACTCCACGTTGTAGCCCACGTTGGCCACATCGATGCACGGCCGCGGGATTTTCAACTCGTCGAGGATCTGGACCGTCTTCAGTTCGATGATGCGCGCGCCGCCCAGCCACGCGAGCGCGATGTTCTGCACCAGTTGCCCGTGCGGCCCCGCCGCCGGTCCCAGCGGTGTGGATGCGCGATGCCCATGGAAGTCGACCGAAAGGTCCAGATCCGGAAAGCCCCGAAAGAACTTGGCTCTAGGTAAGTCGAAGATCTTACCTTCGTTCCGGTACTCGTGAAACGCCCGCCGCAACAGCAGCGGGAGCGGCAGTGGAACCAGTTCAGCCATTCGCCTTCTTCAATGTGGCCAAATAGGTCAGCGGGAAGGCCGCGTAGAACTGTGCCGCCTCCACCAGGTGGCGGACCGGCACGCGCTCCACTACCGAGTGCGCCACGTCTTCCTCGCCCGGCCCGAACCCGATGGTGGGCACGCCCATCAAGCCCATCGACCCCACGCCGTTGGTGCTGAAGGTCCACTTGTCCACCACCGGTTCGCGATTCCACAGCGCCTTGTACGTCGAAACGGCGGCTTTGGTCAGCGGGTCGGATTCCGCCAGCACCCAGGTGGGATAATATTTCTCCATCGGGTAGCGCAGCCCGGTATAGCTCGGCGTGTCGTAGGTCAGGATTTCGATCTCGGCGCCTTCCGCGCCGGGCAGCGCCTTCACCTCCGCCAGCGCGCTTTCTTTGGTCTCGCCCGCCGTTAACCGCCGGTCCAGGTGGATGGAGCACGCGCCCGGCACCGCGCACAACGACGGCGAAAGCGAACGGATCTGGGTGACCGCGATGGTGCCTTTCCCCAGGAACGGGTCGTCTTTCAGCCGCGTGTTCAGCTTTTCGACTTCCTCCACCAGGCGGCTCATCTTGTAGATGGGGTTATCGCCGCGCTCCGGCGCGCTGGCGTGGCACGACTTCCCGCGCAGATGCACTTCGATCTCCATGCGCCCGCGGTGGCCCCGATAAATCCCCAGCCGGCTGGGCTCCGTGATCACTACACAGTCCGGCCGAATGCCGTCTTCCTTCAAAATATACAGCCAGGGCAGCCCGTCGCAATCTTCCTCCTGCACCGAGCCCACCATGTACACGGTGTAATCGCCATCGAGCGAGAGTTCCTTGATGAGCTTGCCCGCGTACACCATGCTCACCATGCCGGCGCGCTGATCGCACGAGCCGCGCCCATAGATGTAGCCGTCCTCCACCTTACCCTGGTAAGGATCCCAGCCCCATTCCTTGGGGTCGCCCACGCCGACGGTATCGGTGTGGGAGTCCATCATGATCACGGTCTTCCCCGAGCCGATCCGCCCCAGAATATTTCCCATGCCATCGACGCGGATTTCGTCGAACCCGACCTTTTCCATTTCCTGCCGGATGCGCGCGATCACCGGGCCTTCGTGGCTACTCTCGGCCGGTATGGCAATCAGGTCCCGCATGAATC
>JBEKQS010000043.1:0-25048 GCA_049519475.1 Bryobacteraceae bacterium
GCGGCCATGTCAAGCGGCAGGCACCCGATAAAGCGTAACACGGTGCCTATCCGTTGACCCGCCGCCGTTCCGCGTTAAGCTGGTAACACATGCCGAACCGGCCGCTGGTTTCCGGGGATCTGATAGGCCAGACAGTCGCCTTCGCAATCGGTTGGGGAGTCCACGTGTTTCTGACTTGAGCCGTTCGTACCGTGGCCACGCCTTGGAGCGTGGGCCGGACGACGCTTTACCCGGCGCTTGGCAACGTGTAACGTGGATAGTCAATGAGTGCTCTTGACGAGATCCTAATCGCATTTGGCGGCAACGCTACGCTTCTAATCGTTCTAGGGTTCCTGGCCCGCTCCTTGATACAGACCTGGCTCGCTAAGGACATCAAGAAGTTCGAGGCGGATTTGCAAAACACGGCCACAGCTCAACTGGAGCGCCTCAAATACGACCTGAAGTCCCAAGGAGACGCTTCGATTGAGCATCTGAAGAACCGGTTGCAGCAAGCCACTATCGAGCATCAAGTGCGTTTTGCAAGGCTTCACGAGAAACGCGCTGAGGTCATCTGGGAGCTGTACGCCAGCGTTCAAGACGCGTGGTTGGTATCAGAGCGCTTTATTCGTTTCGATGGGTACAAGGCGGACAAAGAGAAACAGCAGGAGACATACCCTCAGATCAATAGGAGGTTTCTTGAGCTTCTCAGTGCAGTTGAAAGAAACCGGATTTGCCTCCCCGAGGTTCTTTGCGCTTCGCTGGAAAACGCCGTAATCGCGGTGAGAAAGATAGTCGTCGGGGTCGAATGCTACGGCTCAGCAGCCCAGACGGTTGAGCAGAAGCAACAGGTGTTGACTGACGCTATGGAGGCATTCGACAGGGACGTTCCGGCGGCCAAGAAAGCTCTGGTGGACGAGTTCCGCAGAATCCTCGGTGTCGAAAATGGATAGCCACAAGTTCGCTCCGTGCCGGCCGCTTTACCTCAACGGAATAATTACCCACGCATCCGGCCGCGTTCTACGAGATCCGCTTTGATCTTTGCAAGCGGTATCCCCTTTTCCTTGCGGCGGGATTCCGAAATCAGCCCGTCCCAAAAATCCCCTAATCGCGCGCCGTGCTTTTTCAGACCGATTTGAACGGCCACCTCGCGGCCCTTCTCGTCGGTTACGAACTGGATTCCCGGTCATGTGCCGTGTCTCCCGTCGCGGGGACGAGTGGCTGCCGTTATGACTGCACGGTGTTTACGCCGGCGGCCAGCGCAGATCTCGCCAACGCCTTGTCGAGCGAGGCGATCGACAGTTTGTGACGAATAGCCAGTTCCAGGTATGCGGCGTCGTAACCGGTGAGCTGGTATTCACCGGCCAGAGCCCGCACAATCACGAACACCTGGGTCCGGCTCGGATTTTCCACTTCGATGGGTAGGTCGGCGAGACTTTCGAGAAAGGCGAGTGCCTTCTCCCTCGGAATACGGCCTTTCCGGATAGCCAACTCGACCACATTGACCACCTCGTACAGCCACAAGGCCGGAACGATCGCGCTATCGGTCAGATTCGAGAGTCGGCTCAGAAGCGCATTCGTGAATTCTGTCGCTTCCTCGGTGAAGCACCACGCCATCGTTACCGTGTTGTCGAGAACAAACCGGCTCACGGACGGCCTTCATCGATCAGTTCTCTGATCGTCAGGCCTCCGAGCGTGAGTCCTTTGCTCAATTCGCGGATGCGCGCACCCGCCGCCAGCGCCCGCTGCTTATCGAAAACCGGCTCAGGCTCTGGCTCGAAAGACTGAAGCGCCCGGAGGATGACATCCTCGGCGTTCAGGAACGCGCCGCTCTGAAGCCGTTGGTGAATCAGGGATTCAATTTCGGGCCGGGTGATTTCGATGGTCATGCGAGCGCCTCCACGTCCCTAACCTACCTTGCCGTTGGCTCCGCGTCAAGACCAGAAAGCCGGCACGATGACTTGCTCGCCGGATTTGAGCCGGTCGAGCACATTCAGGGAAACGGGCGTTTGTTCGTCGGGAAAGCACCAGGACAGAGTCACCGAGGCATCGATGACAATGCCGCTCACGGACGCGCCTCGTGGCGCAATTCGCGGATTGTCATGCCGGGGAGCGAGAGCCCATGGGTCTTTCCAAAAATCTCAAGCTGCTCGATCGCTTCGACTACGTCCTTCGCGGGCGCGGACGCCCCGGTTTCATCGGCCGCAGCCGGGAGATGTGCGGCTTGTTTGAGGAGACTGGTGGCGTATGCATCAATTCCCACGCCCTGAGCGGCAGCCCGGCGTACGAGTTCAGCCTGAAGCTCAGGCCCGATTTCAAGTGTGATGGTCATGTTAGCCCCTCTTACAGTCTATCGTTTAGGCCGGGCGTCAGTACTTACGCCCCTCGTTAATGAGATCCTTGATGCGGATACCGCCCAGCGTGACGCCCTTTCGCAATTCGCGGATATCGGCCACGGCTTCGGCGGGCGTCATTGTCCGGGTGGGCACGGTAGGTGGTTCCTTCTCGGCGAGGGTCTCCAGGGCGCGGGTTACTACCTCTTCGGGCGAGTGGTAGCGACCGGTGCGGAGGTGCGCCGCGACGAGTTGCTCACCGTGAGGGTCGAGGTTCAAGGTGAGGGACATGGTTCATTGTAGCCGATGGCCGCTCAACGCACCAACTCCAGCGCCCTTCGAAACGGCGGTTCGCTGTCCGGTGAATTCGGCCAGGCGCCGCGGGCGGAGCCCCGCTTCGTACTGCGCCTCTTCGGGCTGCAGATCCCCGGAAACCAGCGGCCGGTTCGGCATGTGTTACCAGCTTAACGCGGAACAGAGGCGGGGCGGCCACAAGGCCGGCGGAGCAAAGACTGCACTTGATCTGACGGATTCTGCATGCCGCCTTCGGGCGGACGTAGCGCGCCGGGTCAGCGAAAGGCGGCCCTGATCTTTGGGTTAGCCGGGGGCAGGGGGTGTGTAGTCCAGGAATCCGACTGGCCTTCAGAGTGCTCTCACAATGGCGAGGTGAATTATGCGCGGATTTACATTTCTAGTGGTAGCTGCTGTTGCTGGAATCGGCTTCACCATTGCCGCCCCCAAAGCGGATGCTCAAGTCAGCGTCAGCGTCGGAGTAGCCCCTGACTGTCCCTATGGTTACTATGACGTCGCTCCTTATAGCTGTGCCCCCTCTGGCTACTACGGTCCAGAATGGTTTACCGGGGACGTCTTCATTGGTGCCGGCCCGTGGTTTCATGGCGCTAATGAGTTCCAGGGCCACGTAAATAACCGTCTCCATCCGGAACACGGCTATAAGGGCCCACTGCCAAAAGCGGGCGAAAAAGCTGAGCCGGCAAAGCGGGTCGACAGTACGCACTTCAAAGGAAACGAAGTGCGGGATGGACGTGGCCACGCAGTTAAGGGCAAAAAATAGCCGAGTCGGCGAAGTCTTCACGCGTACCGTCAAAACGATTCCGTCTCCAATTCCAAGGGCGGGAATTGGGAGCGGTTCCCGCTTTGCGGCCCCGTCTTGCGGCAGCTCATCTGTGGCGGGTTAGCGCACCAACTCCAGCGCTCTCCGGAACAGCGGTTCGAACTCCGTCAAGCCGCCCGCGGCTTTGGCTTTGCGCACCGCCGCTTCCGCTTGAGGGCGCGCGCAACCCAGGTTGAGCAGCGCCGAAAGCACGTCCTGATCCACCGGCGAAAGCGCCGCCGTTGTGGGTGACTCCGGTTCGCCGCCCGTCACCGCCGGCAGTTTGTCGCGCAGCTCCAGAATCATGCGCTCCGCAGTTTTCTTGCCCACCCCGGGAATGCGCACCAGCCGGTCCACTTCGCCGCGCCGGATGAAAGTCACCAGGTCCGGCGCCGCCAGGCCCGAAAGAATCTTCACCGCCAGCGTTGGCCCGATGCCGCTCACATCGATCAGTTTCTCGAACAGCGCCTTCTCATCGGCGGTCAAAAATCCGTAGAGCGCCAGCGCGTCTTCCCGCACGTGAGTGTGGATGTACAGTCGCACTTCCACCCCTTTATCGGGCAGCCTGGTGAATGTCGAGACCGGGATGTTGACGTCGTAACCCACTCCGCCGGCCTCCACAATGGCCTGGTTCGGATGTTTTTCCAGAAGGATGCCGCGCAGTAGAGCAATCATAGGATGAAGGGCGGCTTAGCCCAATACAACTCAGCCCAATACAATAGTATCTTGGCTCGCCGCAGATTCTTCGTCGATTCCGTGCAGCACGGTTCCGCCTCGCTTGGCGGCGACGAGGCCCGCCACCTCACGCGCGTCCTCCGCGTCCAGCCCGGCCAGCAGTACGAGATCTCCGACAACCGCTCCGCCTGGCTTGCTGAAATCGTCGAAGCCCGCGGCGGCCGCGTGCTCTTCCGCATCCTCGAACCCATCGACACGCCGCCGCCGCCCGTCCGCATCACCCTCTGCGCCGCGCTGATTAAGTTCGACCGCTTTGAATGGATGGTCGAAAAGGCTACCGAGCTGGGCGTCGAAAGCATTCTGCCGGTGGAAGCCGCCCGCGCCGAAAAAGGCCTCTTCGAAGCTTCCGGCAAACGCGCCGAACGCTGGCGGCGCATCGCTCGCGAATCGGCCCAGCAGTCCCGCCGCTCGACCATCCCCGAAATCCTTCCCGCCGTCCGCTTCGGCCAAGCCCTGTCTCAAGACGCCGATTACCACTACTTCCTGGACGAAGCCGCCGCGCCGCCGCTTCTGAGCGCGCTGCCCACAACCCCCGCCAGTACCGACCGCGTCGCGGTGCTCCTCGGGCCCGAAGGCGGTTGGACCGATGACGAGCGCCGCCTTTCGCTCGACGCCAACTGGCGGGCCGTTTCTCTCGGCCCCCAAATCCTGCGCGCGGAAACCGCCGCCGCCGCCGCGCTCGCCGTCCTCGCCGCCCGGTGGCTCACGGCCTACAATAGGACTTAGGCCAAGGGTCGCTGGGTTTGATTCAGTCTGCCGCGTGGCCACCATCTTGAGACTGAGAAAGGCATAACCCCCGTCCCCGTGCGCTACCTCATCCTCAGCGACCTGCATGCCAACTGGGAAGCCCTCGACGCCGTCGCCCGCGAATCCTCGGGCCATTACGACAAGGCCATCTGTTGTGGCGACCTGATCGGTTATGCCGCCGACCCTAACCCCGTCGTCGAGTGGGTCCGCGACCATTGCGCCATCGTCGTCCGCGGCAACCACGACCGCGCCTGCGCCGGCCTCGATGACCTGGAATGGTTCAACCCGGTGGCGCGCGCCGCCGCCCTCTGGACACAAAAGACCCTCACCCCGGAGCTCATCGATTACGCTCTCAACCTGCCCAAGGGCCCCGTGCTCCTGGACGGTTTCGAGGTCGCCCACGGATCCCCCTTCGATGAGGACGAATACCTGCTCGCCGCCACCGAAGCCGGCAACGCCTTCGATTACCTGGAATGCCGGCTGGCCTTCTTCGGCCACACCCACATGCAGGGCGGTTTCATCTGGAACCAGGGCCGCATCGAAACCATCGGCCGCGTTTCCGCCAAGAGCACCAGGGAAACTCTCGAAATCGATCCCGAGTGCGCCTACATGATCAACCCCGGTTCGGTGGGCCAGCCGCGCGACGGCGATCCCCGCGCCGCCTGGGTGCTCTACGATTCCGACGCCCATGCGGTGGCCTACCACCGGACTCCCTACGACATCGAATCCGCGCAGCGCAAAATCCGCGACGCCGGCCTGCCCGCGATTCTCGCCGACCGCCTGGCCGTGGGCCGCTAGAGCGCTCTCATTACTGACAATCCCGGTCGGTCCGATGCGAGGCAGCCTGTTCAGGCTGCGGGCAGGATTGCCCGCCCCACACCGTTCCGGCAAAAAATCGCGCCCGCACCTTATCGATGCGGGCGCCCTCCGAGATTTCCGGCAGCTCATCTTGTTCTGCTGCCGGCTGACAAACGGTTAAAGGCCGAATTCGCGAAGAAGTTGCGGTGCCGCGCGGTCAAAACGGATTCATCCCGCCGGTCGGAAGTACTGTCGCTTGTGCCGATGCAGCCCGGTGCCCCCGTTCGTGCCCCGTTCCTTGTGCGCCATAATGAGAATGCATGCGGCGATGGTTCGTCATCAGCTTCCTCTGCCTCCTGCCGTCCCTCGCGATGGCGGACCGTTGGGTGCGCTATACGTCCGGACCCTTCGAGGTCCTCACCGACGCCGGCGAGCGCGCCGGACAGGAAGCCATGGTCCGCTTCGAAGAGTTCCGGCACGCCCTCGGGACCATCGTCGGCGAAGAGGATCTCTCCACACCGCAACCCGTTCGCATCCTCGTTTTTAAGAACACCCAGGGCTGGACCTCGCCCGCTCCGCTCACCCAGTGCCGCGACCGCTATGCCATCGTGCTGTCCGAAAAAAGTCCGGTGCCGCCCGCGGTCTACGGCGAACTCACCCGTCTGCTGCTCGACGCCAATACCAATCGCATGCCGGCCGCGTTCGAGCACGGACTGATCGAGTTCTTCTCCACTTTCCAGATCAGCGGAATTCACATCACCGTGGGCGCGCCGCCGCCTCAACCCGATCTCGATTTCGCTCGCATCCATCTGCTGGTGGCCGCTCCGGAATACTTCGGCAAGCTGCGCGTGCTGCTCTACAATCTGCGTAAGGGCGTGGATGACGATCCCGCTTATCACAACGCGTTCGGTAAGGGCGCCGCCGAAGTGGAGGCCCAGGCCAGGCAGCACTTCGCCGCGCGCCGGTTTCCCACCACCACGATTTCCAGCCGCCCCATGGCGCCCGACGACTTCCACGAGAAGCCCATCTCCGATACCGACGTGCGTCTGGCGCGCGCCGATCTCCTCGCCGGCCCGCAATCGGCCGCCGAGTATGAAAGCCTGCTCCGCGAGCACCTCAAGATTCCCGAATCGGAAGAAGGCCTCGGCCTGCTGGCTCTGCGCGATCATCACGATTCCGAGGCCCGCGCGCATTTCTCCGCCGCCATGGAAGCCGGCGCCAAGAGCCCACGATGCTTCATCGAATACGCGCGCCTGGAGCCCGACAACGAAAAGGCCCGGCAGGCTCTGCTGCGCGCTGCCGGCATCAACCCCAAGCTCGACGAACCTTTCGCCATGCTGGCGGCGCGCGACACCGATCCGCGTCAGCGCCTGGCCGATTGGAAAAGCGCCGCCGAGCGCAATCCCCGCAACGCCGCCTATTGGCAAGCGCTGGCGGAATGCTACCTGGCGGACCGCAGTTTCACCGAAGCCGCCAAAGCCTGGCGCGAAGCCGAGCAGGCCGCCGCCGACCCGGTCAAACGCGAGCAGATGCGGCAGGCGCGCCTCGCCGTGGAAGGCCAGCGGCTGGATTACGAGGCCGCCGAAAAGCAGCGCCGCGCCGACGAGGAAGCCCACGAAATCGCCCAACTCCAAGCCAACGCGCGCGCCGAGCTCCACGCCGCCGAAGCCAAGATCAACGGCGCCGCCAAGCCCGATCCCAAAGCCGTCCCCTGGTGGGATGGCGCCCAGCCTTCCGGAAAAATCACCGGCACTCTCAAACAGGTGGATTGCCTCGGCAAACAGGCCCGCCTGCTGGTGGAAGGCGCGGACCACAAAACCGTCAAACTGCTGGTCGACCCCGCGCAGGTCTTCGTAGCCGGCGGCGGCCAGTTGAACCTGGGATGCGGCGTGCAGAAACCGCGCCGCGTCGCCATCGAATATTTCCCCAAGCCCAACGCCAAGCTGTCTACCGCCGGCGACGTGGCCACCATCGAGTTCCAGTGACCGGCGCCAACCGTGCGGCGCGCTTTCGCTGGCTCCTGCTGGCGGTTTTCGTGCTTTCCTCCGCCATCAACTATCTCGACCGCCAGGCGCTCGCCACGCTGGCCCCGTTGGTACGCGCGGAGTTTCATCTTTCGCGCGCGGAGTATGGCTGGATCCTCGGCGTCTTCTCCATCACTTACGCCCTCAGCGCGCCTCTGGCGGGGATGCTGACCGACCGCATCGGCCTCAACCGCGCCGCCAGCCTGGCCATCGGCGTCTGGTCATGCGCGGGAATCGCCACCGGGTTCACGCGCGGGCTGGGCAGCCTGATCGGCTGTCGCGCGGTCCTCGGCGCGGCGGAGGCCGGCGGAATCCCCGCGGCCGGCAAAGCCATCCATCTATATCTGCGCCCGCCGGAGCGCGCGCTCGGCAACGCTATCAACCAGGCCGGCGTCAGCCTCGGCGCCATCCTCGCCCCGCCCCTGGCCACCTGGATTGCGCTGCGCAGCGGATGGCGCCACGCGTTCATCTTCACCGGCATCCTCGGGCTGCTGTGGATTCCCGTATGGAACTGGGCGGCTCGCCGCGTGCCCGCCGCCGCGCCCGCGCCGGCTGCAACCGGCGCCACTGAGATTCTGCGCGACCGCCGCTTGTGGGCCTTCGTCGCGGCCAACGCGCTCAGCATGGTGGGCTATTCGCTCTGGACCAACTGGACCACCCAGTATTTGGTGGATGCGCATTCGCTCACCGTCGGGCAGGCCGCGTGGTATGCCTGGATTCCGCCGTTCGTCGCCATGGGCGGCGGCTTCGCCGGAGGCTGGCTCTCATTGCGCATCATGCGCGGCGGAACGCCCGCCGCCGCCGCGCGGTTCCGCGTCTGTTTCGCAGCGGCGCTGCTTTCCTTGGTCACCGCGGCCATCCCCGCTGCGCCCACGCCGGCCTGGGCCATCGCCGGAATTTCGGTCAGCTTCTTCGCCGTTTCGGCGTTCAGCGTGAACACCTACACGCTGCCGCTCGATACCTTCGGCGCCGGGCGCGCCGCTTTTGCCATCTCCATGCTGGTGGCTTCTTACGGCATCGCGCAGTTGGTCGTCTCGCCGGCCTTCGGTGCGCTGATCGATCACTACGGCTACACGCCCGTCACCACCTTCACCGCATTCACGCCACTGGCCGCCTGCGCGGTCCTCTGGGGTATGAGGTCCGCCCAGTGAAGCAACGCCTGAAGCAGCGGCTCAAGCGCTGGATATTCGGTCTTCTCGGCAAGGACCCGGAAGCCGTGGTGGTCACTTTCTGTTCCGGCCCGCCCGCCTTGTGCCAACGCATGGCTGAGGAAGTGCGCGCGCTCGAACCGGCCCGCCGCCATTTCGTCGCCACCGAAGAGAGTTGGCCCGAGCTGCGCAAGACACTCCGCCGCTACCGCATCGGCCTCGCCCCGCTGTTGCTGTCCCGCGAGTCCTGCGCCCTCCGCCGCGCGGCATATCGAGTGGCCCCTCGCAAAATCCTGGCTTACAATTTGCAGCTCGATCGTCATCACCTGCGCTTCGATCTGCCCTCGTTTCTCTTTTGGCGCGGCGTTCCGCTCGACCGCATCTATCTCCGCCCGTGGTGGTGGCCCTGGCCCAAACGGGAGCGCTCCGTCGTGCCGCAAGGCTCTCGCGTCGTCGAAGGCCGCGCCTGCTCGCCCGCCCGCCGCCGCGTGGCCGTGCTATCGCCGTATTACCCGTATCCCCTGTCACACGGCGGCGCTGTCCGCATCTACCACCTGCTGCGCGAAATCGCCCGTGAATTCGACGTCACGCTGCTGGCCTTCACCGATGGCGATGCCGCCCCGGAAACAGCGCCGCTGCTCGAATTCTGCGCCCGCGTGGTGTTGGTGAAGAAGCCGCGCTACCGCGAGCCGCGCTGGTCCACCCTGCTCCCGCCGGAGGTGCACGAATTCCGCTCGCCCGCCATGCGCCGCGCCATCGCCGAGGAGCGCCGCGTCTTCGGCTTCGAGCAACTGCAAGTCGAGTATACGCAACTGGCCGAATACTCCGGCGACGTGCTGGTGGAGCACGACGTCACGTTCGACCTCTTTACCCAGATCGCCCGCCGCGCACGCACGCTCGCCGCCGCGTGGGACGCATACCGCTGGCGCCGCTTCGAAACCCGCGCCGTCCGCCGGTTCCCGCGCGTCGTCGTCATGTCGCCCAAGGACGCCGCGCTGCTTGGCCCGCGGGTAGCGGCCACGGTCGTCGAAAACGGCGTCGATCTCGCGCGCTTCCAGCCCGAACCCGAGAGCCCCGGCCAGCGCCTGCTCTTCATCGGATCGTTCCGCCACTTCCCCAACGTGGCCGCCTGGCGCTTCTTCGCCGAACGCGTCTGGCCTCTGCTGCGCGAAAAGTTTCCGCTCCTCACCGTCACGGTGGTCTGCGGCCCCGATCACCTCACCTATTGGCGCGCGTTCGCCGATTCCCCTGAGCCTGAGCCCGATCCGCGCATCCGCATGTTGGGCTTCGTGTCCGACGTGCGCCCGCTCTATGTGGAGACCAACCTCGCGCTCGTGCCCACCGTCGTCTCCGCCGGCACCAACGTCAAGGTTCTGGAAGCCATGGCCATGCAGCGCGCCGTCGTCTCCACCGCATCGGGCTGCGCCGGTCTTGGCTTGTTGCACGGCCACAGCGCCTGGATTGCGGATACGCCCGAAGCCTTCGCCGCCGGCATCGCCACTCTCATCGCCGATCCCGGCCGCCGCCGCCAGATCGCCCAGGCCGCCTACCACCACGCCGTGCGCAACTTCGACTGGCAGGCCATCGGCGAAAAGCAGCGGGCGCTACTTCGCGCTCAATAAGTTCGCGAACAACCGGAACGCTCCCGGCACGCCCGCCGGCAACTGCCGGAACCACGCATAGGACGTGAAGATGTAGACGCCCTTGCCATACCGCGTCCACAGCTCTCCGCCTTCCATTCCTTCTTCGTCCGGGTCGTGGGAAGAAAGCACCGTCTGGTATTGCTTGTCCCACTGCGTCGCAAAGTAGAGGCCGCGCTCCTGCACCCAACCGTCAAAGTCTTTCTGCGAAATGTGATTGGGATATTGCAGCAGCGGGCTGTCCGGGTGCGGAAAAATGACCGGCGCTTCCTCCACCGTGACACGCCAGCGTGTGCCCCCAGGCACCGTGAACGGATACGGCCCCATGTTCAGCGACGCATCGCCGGTCTGATACTGCACCACGTAGGTGCCGCCGTTCTTCACGTAATTCAGCAGCCGTGCCTGGTTGGCCTTCAGGTCGGCCCGCACGTTGTACGCGCGCACTCCCGCTACAATCGCATCGAAGCGCGCCAGGTCGCCCTGCTCCAGATCGGACGGCCCCAGCAGCGTCACCTCCAGCCCGAGTTGCCGCAGCGCATCCGGCATCTCATCGCCGGCTCCCATGACGTAGCCGATCTTGTGGGCCTTCACGTCGATATTGGCCCGCACCAGCTTCACGTCCGACGGTGGAAACAACGTCTGTGGCGGAATGTGCGGATACAAGATCGCCTGCATGCCGTTTGCGATGTCGCGCCCATTTACAGCCGCCACCGCCTTCATCGTAGCCGTGGTCTCCCCGGCCGGCGGCGTCACTTCAAACGTCACTTCCTCCACTTCACCCGCCGCCGCCACTTTGAAAGCCTGCGACGCGGGTTCGGCCTTCCAGCCAGCCGGCAGGTCCAGCCGCAATTCGCCCGCCGCATTGGCCACGTTCGCCTGGAGCGCCACCTGCACCTTGCGGGGAGCCGCCGCCGGGAATACCGCTACTGCGTCGGGCAGGTTCACCGCCACCGCCGGCGCCACCACCAGCCGACGCACGCGTTCGCCTTCCGACCGCTCCGCGTAGCGATGCTCGACGGCGCGCACCACTTCGATCGCTGCGCCGTCCACCGTAAGCCGCAGCCGCATCTGGAGCACCGGCGGCGTATCGGCCAGCCCCACCAGCCGCTGGTCGTCCACCTGGTACACATCGCCCGCGGGCGGCTTCACCAGCCAATACGGCTGCGAGTACGCCTGGCCCGGCGGCACGGTATGGTCGAATTGCACGCGCGCGCTCTGGTTGTGGGCCAGCTTGACCGGCTTGATCTCCAGCGGCTCGTTCCAAATTCCCTCCACCCGTCCGCCGTCCAGACTTACTTCAGCCGTCGAGCGGTTCAGCACCGTCATGGTTACGCTGAGCTGCCCGCCGGGCGTGACCTGCGCCTGCTGCGATTGCGCCTCCACAAACAATCCCGCGCACAGCGCAATGGTCTCATCCAGTTCCGCCAGCTTGATCCTGGCCAGCGGATCGGCAATCGCCGCCATCAGCGGGCGCGCCTGCGCCAGCGCCGGGATGGATTTCTCCGGATGCGCCGGCTCGAAATTGCGAATCGCCGATTCGAGAATCGGCCCCACTGCCGCGCCGCCCGGCAGCCGGTTCCACGTGGTGTCGATGCCGTCGAACAAATCTTTGGACGATGGTTCTCCCGCTACCAGCCCGAACGACGTCGTGCCCGGATTCACCTGCCGCATGGCGCCCGTTCCCTGGCTGTGGTGCATGCTGCGGCTCATGTTGGCCAGTTCCTGGTACGAATACCCCAGGATCGGGTTGAAGCCGCCGGTATCGGCTTCGCCCGCGTTCGGCAACGCCGCGGCCTGCTGGCCACCGCGTCCGCCGCGGCCGCCCGCCGGTGGTGTGGATGTCGCGGGTGGCGCCGATCCAGTCGCTGGCGGTATCGTACCCGGCGCGGCCGGCGCTCCAGGAGGCCCGCCGCGTCCGCCGCCGAATGACGCCCGCACCAGCCGCCTGGCGCGCCACGGCTCCACGTATTTCAATTGCTCCGGAAACTTGCTCGCGTCGGCCGCCGCATCGAATGCTTCTTTTCCCAAGATCGCCGATACCTGGTGCTGCCCGTGCCCGTCGCTGGGCGTGCCGCTGAACACCAGAATGATCACGTCCGGCCGGTATCGCCGGATCACCCACACCACATCCGACAGGATGCGGTCGTGGCCCCACTTTTCCATGGTCTCCGACGCCGTCTTGCTAAAACCGAAGTCGATGGCGCGCGTGAAAAACTGTTCCGCCCCGTCGATCTTGCGAGCCGCCAGCAGTTCCTGCGTGCGGATAATCCCCATCTGCGGCCCTTGCTCGGAGCCGATCAGATTCTGCCCGCCCTCGCCGCGCGTCACCGAAAGATAGGCCGTCCGCATGTGCCGCCCTCGCGCGAAGTACGCCAGCACCGCCGTGTGCTCGTCGTCGGGGTGTGCCGCAATCATGAGCACCGTTCCCAACTCGTTCAGCCGGTCCAGCGACTGTTCGATTTCGATGGACCCGGGAAACGGAACGTTCTGCTGCGCCTCTACGGGCGCGAGCGCGAACAGGAAAATGGCGATGGAAAGCAGCCTGGCAAGCATGTGTAAACCATTCTACACGCACCGGCGGCACCGCCGGCTGCCGATGCCACAATTCTCAAGTGGTTGTCGATTTCCTTCGGAACCGCGTTATGATACTTTGGAAACCATGAAGCCCCACAGGCGCCAGACGTCGCCTACTTCGCCGGGACGCCAGCCGCCAGAGCCCCCGCAGGACATTCCCGAATGGCTAGAGGAGGTGCGTCTCGCGGTTGAGCATCAAGCCCCCTTATTGCAGGCCCTCTTAAAACGCGCCATCAACGCTGTTTTGGAATTCAGCGCTCTATCTGAAAACGCAATCGCAAACGCGACGCAGGCTCCCACCAATCTGGCTGTCCTATTGAGAGCCCTCTCTTCCGGGGAGTTGCTGGAAGATCTGAGGAAAGCGGAACCACTGGCCCCGGCCTTCATTCGAGGCATTGAGGCAAGCCGTCGATTAATCGACGAGCATGGCGGGGCATTAAAGGCGCAAGAGGTTGCTGACAACTTCGGGATCACGCCTCAAGCTGTTGCAAAGCGGCGGCGCGAGGGAAGGCTCATTGCGGTTACCGCGGGCCGGCATGGGCACCGCTATCCGGTTTGGCAGTTCACGGAATCCGGTGTCCTTCCCGGCCTTGAAGACGCGCTAAGAGTGCTGGCGCCTCACGACGAATGGATGCAAATTGCGTTCTTCGTGAGCAAGAACATCCACTTGGGGAATCGTACTCCAATTGAGCTGCTGAAGGTTGGAAAACTGGATCTTGTTCTCAATGCCGCTGAAACCTACGGTGAGCACGGAGCAGAATAACCAGTGAACCCCGGCACACTGTCCGAACCACCTACGGATTTCGCAGACAAGAAGATCGAGGTAGTGAGTTTCACTGAAAGCCTGTTTCGCACGCATGGGATCAATAGAAGTCCCATTTTCTACGGAAAGTCGGGGCAGTATCGGTTCGACGCCCCGGATGCTACCTACGGGGTTCTGTACGCCGGGTGTGACGCCTTTTGTGCATTTGTAGAAAGTCTGATCCAGATCCCAAATCGACGCGTGGTCACGACAACCGCCCTGAAAGCCAAAGCCCTTTCCGAATTAAAGGCCGTTCGACCCCTACGCCTGATCGACCTAACCCTGTCGGGCGCCTTGGTGCGGATTGGCGCAGACGCGCGCCTGTTTTCCGCTGATCGTGAAATCGCTCAACTGTGGTCTAAAGCCCTGCATGATCACGCAATTGCGGCAGATGGACTGTTATATCCAAGCCGCCTGGATCCGACCAGACGGGCCATTGCCCTATTCCGGGATCGAGCGCCAAAGATTCAAGAGATGAGTCGTCGAAGTTGGTACGCTCCGGGACCGCAGAGACAATTGCTTGTAAGGATCGCGGAACACTACCAGGTCGAGCTGATTGAGGACCACGTCGTTACGCCCCGAAAACCGGCAACCCGCCAGGATGGTCTTTTTGATCAATCCCCACGCTAAACCACCGCTACCCCCCGCTACGCCAGGTTCAGAACCTGCTTCACCGTGCCGCTGAGCCCCTGGATTTTTTCCTGAAGCATCATCAGCGCGTAGATCAGTTGTTCCGGCCGCGGCGGGCATCCCGGCACGAACACGTCGATCGGAATCACCTGGTTCACCGGGATCAGCGCGTAATTGTTGAACACGCCCGTCGAGGTGGCGCATGCCCCCATCGAAATCGCCCACTTCGGCTCCGGCATCTGCTGATAGAGGTGCCGGATCACCGGCGCCATCTTGTTCGACACGCGCCCCGCAATAATCATGAGGTCCGATTGCCGCGGCGACCCGCGAAACACCTCGGCCCCAAACCGCGCGATATCGAACCGCGACGCGCTCATCGACATCATTTCGATGGCGCAGCAGGCCAGCCCGAAAGTCATCGGCCAGATGGAATTCTTGCGCGCCCAGTTCAAAGCCTGGTCGAGCCTCGTCAGCACGATGCCTTCGGCGGCCGCCGCCGCGGCGTTGTCCACGGAATAGTTGTCGATGCGCGCAAACAGATCCGGCGGGCCGCTGGCCATCGGTTTTTCCATACCTACATTCTACAATGCTATGCTGAGAGCTAATTTCCCCAAGGGATCTCCTATGCGCGAACAACGCTACACGACTCCCCACGGGATTGTGGTCTCTCGCACCGTCTCGCGGGCCAGCTTCCGCAAAGGCCTCAAACATCTCACGCGCGAGCTCGACCATCACCGTGGTATTTATCTTTCCTCGGGATACGAATTCCCCGGAAGATATTCGCGCTGGGATATCGCCTCCCTCCGTCCGCCGCTCGAAATCGTCTCATTCGACCGCCGCGTCGAGTTCCGCCCGCTCAACCAGCGCGGCCGCATCATCGTGCAACTGCTCTCGCCGGTCCTCGCCGCTCATCCCCACTGGGAACAATTCGGCTTCGAAGGTGAAACGCTGGCTGGCCGCCTCAAGCCGCTGCCCGCGCTTTTCCCCGAAGAGGAACGCAGCCGCCAGCCTTCGGTCTTTTCCATTCTGCGCGCGCTCATCCAGGAATTCAGCGGCCTCGGAGATTCGCGCCTCGGCTTGATCGGCGCCTTCGGCTACGACTTTCTTTTCCAGTTCGAGCCCATTCAGAAGCGCCTGCCCCGCCACGGCCACAGGGATCTGCACCTCTATCTCTGCGACGACATCTACTTCATGGACCGCAAGAAGGAGCAGATCGAGCGCTGTCAGTACGATTTCTCGCAAGACGCTTTTTCGACCAGCGGCCTTCCGCGCGAGGCCGGCGAAATCGCACCCGCGCCCGCGCTGCCTTCCGGGCCGATCGTCTCCGACCACACGCCGCAGGAGTACATGGCCAACGTCGAAACGGTCCGTGAAGGCATGCGCTGCGGCGACTACTATGAGGTGGTCCTCCGCCAGACTTTCCGCACGCCCTACTCCGGCAAAGCCTCCGACCTTTTTGAGCGCGTCCAGATCGCCAGCCCCAGCCCCTACGAATTCCTGCTGCAGTTCGGCGATGAGCAGTTAGTCGGCGCTTCCCCCGAAATGTTCGTCCGCGTCAAGGATCGGGAGGTCGAAACCTGCCCCATTTCCGGCACGGCCCAGCGCACCGGCGATCCCTTGCGCGACGCCGATAACATTCGCGAGCTGCTCAAGTCCGCCAAGGAAGAGTCCGAGCTGACCATGTGCACCGACGTCGACCGCAACGATAAGTCGCGAATCTGCGACGCGGGCAGCGTGCAGGTGATCGGCCGCCGGCTCATCGAATCCTACGCCGGCGTCTTCCACACCGTCGACCACGTGCACGGCGCCATCCGCGAAGGCTTCGACGGTCTCGACGCCTTTCTCTCCCACATGTGGGCCGTCACCGTGATCGGCGCGCCCAAGAAAGCCGCCGCGAATGCCATTGAAGCCCTCGAAAAGAGCGCGCGCGGCTGGTACGGCGGCGCCGTCGGCATGATCTCGCTCAACGGCGACATCAACACCGGCATCCTCATCCGCACAACATATTTAAAAGACGGCATCGCCTCCTATCCCGTCGGCGCCACTTTGCTCTACGATTCCATCCCGGAGATGGAAGAGCGCGAAACCCGGATGAAGGCCACCGGCTTTTTCCGCGCGCTCGCCGCCGCTGCTCCGCCGAAGTCCGCTGTTCCGGCTGCGCGCAAACCCAGCGGCGCCGGCGTCAAACTCATGCTTGTGGATCACGACGATTGCTTCATCCACACGCTGGCCAACTACGCGCGCCAGACCGGCGCCGAGGTAGTAACTTACCGCGCCGGTTTCCCGCCCGAGTTGATCGCGCAGGTGGCGCCCAACCTGATTCTGATTTCACCCGGCCCTGGCCGCCCGCGCGATTTCGGCGTTCCCGATCTGGTCCTTACCGCCGTGCGCTGCGGCGTCCCGGTGTTCGGCGTTTGTCTCGGACTCCAAGGCATTGTGGAGGCCTTTGGCGGCTCGCTCGGCGTTCTCGACTATCCCATGCACGGCAAGCCTTCCACCGTCCGTCACCGCGGCCTTGGAGTCTTCGAAGGTTTACCGGAAGAGTTTCAAGTGGGCCGCTACCACTCTCTATTCGCGCGCCGCGAAACCTTCCCCGCGTGTCTGGAAATCACCGCCGAAACCGCCGACGGCGTCATCATGGGCGTGCGCCATCGCGACTTGCCCATCGAAGCCGTGCAATTCCACCCTGAATCCATCCTGACCGCCGAAGACGACCACGGCCTGAAGCTGATGGAGAACGCCGTCAAGCTGGGCAAACCCCGGCTCACGCTGAGCTAGCCTGTTGAAAACCCCAATTTCAAAGCCTGAACCAAACACCAATGACGAGAGCTAGGCCTGGACATCGAAGATCAGGGGTTTGTCCGGGGCGTACGGTCTAGCGATAGTTCTTGTCGTCTACCCGGCTCAGATCCCCGTCGAATACTCCCAGCGTCACGATCGCGAAGGTGAAGACGTTCGTCCCCGGCTCCAGATGCCCGCCGAAGGCGTGATCGGGATTCGCCATCGTCAAATGCGCGTGTACCCGGCCATCGATCACGTACCCGTTCATGCTGACGATGTCCGCCGGCGCGCTGGGATCCTGCACGAACATGTTCTTCGACGGAAATGTCCGATTGCTCACCGAGTGCACCTGGTAGTTCCGTACCGACCCCGCTCCCGCCAGGATCACCGCGCTGCGAATCTTCTGTTCCTTCACCATCTTTTCGATTCCCGCCAGCAAGTCGGCCTGGTATTTGAATCGCAACACCACCACGCGGTCGAACTTTCCGGTGATGGCATAAACGTCCGGGACGGCCGGGTTGTTCGGCTTCGCATCCTCGGCCGGAGTCGTCGCATTGGTAATCTCTTTCCGCGTCTGCTGCGCCATCGCGATTCCGGCGCAACCCAGCGCTACCACTATCCATCTCATAGGAGTTCTCCTTTCCCACTTCACATCACAGTATAATTGGCGCTCAACTGTCGGGATCGGAAAGCAGTCGCCAATGCCCGCCGGGTCACTGACTTAACCCTCGAAGGGGGAGATGGCCTCCCGAACTTCTTCAAGCTTTCGCCGATGGCCAGCTTGGCGGTGGCCCCCCCTGGCCGCATCCTGGTGGAAACTACCGCACCTTAGCCCAGCGCGATCGTCCATTATCTCGACTTCAGCCTCAACCGTCGTGGAATTCCGCCCCTCCGGCAACTTCGCCGCGCTGCATGAGCGGTACTATCGGTGCCAACTGCTCGACCATCCCTTGACCGACGCCGGGACCGCCCTCTTGGGAAAGGTGGCGGCGTTTACTGCCTTGCCGGATAGCAACCGTCCTGAGTTGTCGCGGTTCTGGCCCTTCTGAATCGGACAAATCGTCAGAGTCGCACCTTTGTCGCACTATGTCGCACCCGCCGCGGTCGAGGCCGGGTCACAATCGACTCGTAATCCCAGACGGCTGGATGAGGAGTTTGCTATGAATTCGCGCGAGTTGACGAAGAGGATCACGCGGACCTTGTTCCCGTGCCTGTTGGCACTAATCCTGGTTCCGGCGCCTGCCGGAGCCCAGAAGGACAAGTCTAAGCCGGTGCCGAAGCCGGCAACCAACAACAACCGTCAGAGTCCTACACCGAGGGCTGCACCTGCTCGACCGGCTCACCAAGCACCCGTAAGGTCCGCACAGCCTCAATCGAGCACTGCGCAACCTCATGGCAATACTGCCACGCCCAGAGGAGGCGGGCTTAGCAATCGACCCCCCAGCACCGTCACTGCGGGTAGCGGCGGGACCACCGGCACGAAGCCCACTACCACCAGCACGAAGCCCCCCAGCACCGTCACTGCGGGTAGCGGCGGGACCACCGGCACGAAGCCCCCCAGCACCGTCACTGCGGGTAGCGGCGGAATCACCGGCACAAAGCCCACCACCACCAGCACGAAGCCCACCAGCACCGTCACTGCGGGTAGCGGCGGGACCACCAGCACAAAGCCCACCAGCACCGTCACTGCGGGTAGCGGCGGGACCACCGGCACAAAGCCCCCCAGCACCGTCACTGCGGGTAGCGGCGGGGCCACCGGCACAAAGCCCCCCAGCACCGTCACTGCGGGTAGCGGCGGAATCACCGGCACAAAGCCCACCACCGGCACTGGCACTGCAACTAGCGGCGGGACCACCGGCACGAAGCCCACCACCGGCACCGGCACTGCAACTAGCGGCGGGACCACCGGCACGAAGCCCACCACCGGCACTGGCACTGCAACTAGCGGCGGAATCACCGGCACGAAGCCCACCACCGGCACTGGCACTGCAACTAGCGGCGGAATCACCGGCACGAAGCCCACCACCGGCACCGGCACTGCAACTAGCGGCGGAATCACCGGCACGAAGCCGACCACCGGCACCGGCACTGCGACTGGCGGGGTCACCGGCAGCAACCGCACGGCGCCTCGGAGGCCGGTATACATTCCGGGCCGGAATGTGCAAACGACAACTAATGCGGACGGTACACAGAGACATTACAATCCCCAGACTCAAACAGCGGTTCACACGGATAGAAGCGGCCGCGTAGCGGCTGTGGAGAGACCGGGACTGAAAGCCACCAACTTTAGAAACGATGGACACGCAGCGCACCTCGAGCAATCCCGCGCTGACGGCAGCAAGATGGTCGTGGACCGAGGCTTGCCTGGTGAACGGAGAGTCGAAGTCGTGCGGCGGGACGGCGAGCGTGTGGTAACCGCGGGAAGGCAAGGGTTTGTTGAGCGTCCCATCCGGCCGGGCTATGTTTCGCGCACCTATGTTTCCGGTGACCGGACTCAAGCGCGAGTGTACCGGGATTCTACCTACGGTGGAGTTCACTACTCCAGCTACGTTCCAGGCGTCTCTTATCAGCCGGCGTTTTACGGCTGGGCTCATTCTCTTTGGACGCCGGCAGTGGCCTATGCTTGGGGCTGGGGAGCCGCTCCTTGGTTCTACGGCGGCTATTTTGCGCCAGAGCCGGTTTACCCCAGTGCCGCCTTGTGGTTAACCGATTTTGTCCTCGCGGAGAATTTGCAGCTTGCCTACCAGAACCAGATGGCAGCCAGCGGAGAAGGCCAACCACAGCCACAAGATCCCTTGGTCCAGGAAAACTCTGCTGCATTGACGCCCGAAGTCAAACAATTGATAGCTGAGGAGGTACAGCAAGAGCTTGCGGCGCAACAGGCCGCCGCGGCTCAACCGGCTTCGCTCGAGCCCGCCGCGGCGGTCGCCGTCCCTGACGCGCCACCTCCTGTGCTGGGTGCGAAAGTCAAGGTGTTGGTGGTTTCGACAGATTTGAATCTGACCGCGGGTTCCGATGGCCAGACTTGTGCCCTGACACCGGGCGACGTGATAGAACGGACCGGCCGCAATGTCTCGGCTGACGGCCAGGTACCGGTCGGCGTGCTGATCAGTAAGGAAGGCGATTGCCCGGCCGGTCTTGCTGCGGCACTTGATGTTAGCGTGCTCCAGGATATGTATAATGATTTCCGCGCGCAGATCTCAGCCGGTCTGGAGAAGCTTGCCAGTAATCAGGGCCAGGGTGGCCTGCCGGCCGGCCCCGCAGCCGATCCCCAGCAAGTGCCCGAGGGACACGCGTCAGCCTTCGCGGGCGCCAAGGGCCTGTTGGCAAAACTGGTTCAGGAGGCGGATCAGGCCGAAGCCGCAATCAGCCAGGTTTTCAACAGTGGGCAGTAGCGGCAAGACCATGCCACGGTCTTGCTGCCGGCGAGGAGAGGACTTGGGCTCGGAGGATCGGAAAGTCGCGGGGCGTGTCGGAGCTCGTCATGACTCGCTCGCACGCCCCGCCGCGGTCCTGTTTGTTCGGCGCGGAGTTCTGAAAGCCGATGCCGCCAGGCTTGAGGCCCGCATGAGACAAAGCAGGAGCTATCGTTATGTCGCATAGATTGTCGCAGCTCGCTTGTGTGATCGTCACAGTCCTATCGTTCGCCGGAGCGGCGGTCGCGCGCCGCGTCTCTCCCGCCCAATCGTCGGGCCTGGGGTCTGTGTACGTAAATGCCCAGGACCCGGCTGAGCGCCTTCAATTGAACGAATCCGATGGTTCGTTCTCGCTCCTGGAAGGCGGACAGAAGTTCAGCGGGACGGATACGGTAAGCGGCGACGTGTTGAGACTTCCTATTGTGCAGTTGGGAAAAGACGTTGACATTGCAATAGATGGCAGGAGGCTCATTGTCAACGGCGCGGAGGTCTGGGTTCAGAACTCCGCCGTGTCCTGTTCCGGCGGCACGGGCCCGCTAGTGTGCAACGACAAGATGTACAACGTCTCGTTCCGCCTGCCGGAGGGCTGGAGCGTGCAGACCTCCTGGCGATGGGGCGACCGGGACAACACAATCGCTTTCAACGATCCGCAGAAGATTCCCGAGCAGGCGGTGCCGTCCTTGAATTACAAGGCGCGGGCGGTGAATCTGCCGGGGACGCCAGAGGGCATCCAGGAGATACTGCGGAAAGAGGCTGAGTCCAAAGTCACCCAGCGCCGCACGGAGGGCATTCCCACTTATCATCTGCGGCCGGAGAGCTGCCAGGCTCGCACGGTAGGAGGTCACGCTGCGCTGAGTTGCATCGCCGAATTCACCGGCAAGTCGGGGACTGCGATGGCGGAATACCTGACCTTTATCGTTACCCGGAACACGGCGGCGCTCTTCTTCGGCGTTATCCCGGTAAAGGGCCTGGATAGCTACCGCAAGCGCTTCGACGGGATTATCCAGACGCTGCAGATCCCGTGATCCGCGGAAGAGGCGGGAGGTGCATGTGCGCGAATTCTATAAGACTATCGGGGGGATCGCGGCCGTAGCCCTGTTGGGTTCTGTCGCAACCTTGGGGATCGGGACCGCCCGCGCCCGAACAGCGCCGGCAGGTACTCAAGCGGTAAGTCAAGCTCCAGCGCCGGCGAAGAAAGCGAAAGCCTTCAAAGACCGGGCCGAATACGATCTCTCCGTACTCGCCAACGCCGATGTGGCGTCCAACCCGGCAAAAGCTCTCACCGAGTTGGACACCTGGAAACAGAAATACCCGGATTCCGATTTCAAGGACGATCGCTCCGTGTATTACATTCTCGCCTATGCCGCCGCCCAGCAGCCCGCTGGAGCGGTGGATGAGGCCGCGGGCCTGCTGGGCAAAGATCTGAACGCAGTCTCTGACGATCCCAAGAGCGGGCCGCAAATGGTGGTGAGAGCGTTGTACGTTACGGCCACCGCGGTCCAGCAGATTCCTGATCCTACGCCCGAAGAGCTGGCCACCGGGCAAAAAGCGGCTCAGATGCTGATGGACTTTAATCGCAAGGCGGAAGGAGTCAGCGACGCCAACTGGGCCAAGGCGCGCGGGGATCTCCAGAAAGCCGCCAAAGGAGCTTTACTCTATCTCGCTCTGAAGCCCGGCGTGGACGCCATGCAAAGGAAGGATTATGCGACCGCCGAAGCCGGGTTTTCCAAAGCGCTCCAGGCAAACCCCGACAGCGCGCTGGCGGCCTACCGGTTAGGTGCGAGCGAGATCTCCGAGCAGTCGAAGGATCCGGCAAAGATTTCGCTGGGGTTGTACGAGATTGCGCGAGCCGTGGCCATCGACCCCGGCAAGAGCGATTTCCCCACACCCGAAGTGCGGACTCAATCCGATAACTATCTCACGAACGTATACATGCAGTATCACGGCAGCCAAGACGGGCTCGACCAACTCAAGCGGCAGGCTTTGGGCTCGCCTACGCCGCCGGCGGGCTTCCACATCATGAGCGCCGCCGAGATCTCCTCCCGGAATGAAGCGCCGGGCCTCGGGTCTGTTTACGTGAATGCGCAGGACGCGGCTGAGCGGCTTCAATTGAACGGATCCGATGGTTCGTTCTCGCTCCAGGAAGGCGGACAAAAGTTTAGCGGGACGTATGCCGTAAACGGCAACGTGTTGAGACTTCATATTGCGCAGTTGGGAAAGGATGTTGACATAGCGATAGATGGCAAGAGGCTCATTGTCAACGGCGCGGAGATCTGGGTTCAGCCGAACTAGGTCCTCGACAGGGTGATTTTGTGCTGTTCCGGAGCCCCCGCTCTCATCGCTCACGCCTCCGCGCCGCGCCGCCACCGTAAGGGAGCGTTGGCCCACTGGCACCAAATCAATCGGTCAAAGCACCAGGCGAATGCGCGGTTCGCAGTGCGGACCCTATTGCGGCGACAGGAACACGGAGGGCGGGCCAGTGGTGTTCGTGGTGACCATTTTGGGGGCCAGAACCCGGCCCAGGTCCAGCGCGGTCATGCGGTGGCGCTGGAGTTCGTCGTCGGCCACCGAGGCGTCCACCTGGCCAATGCTGTAGCTGATTGCGGTTGGCAGAACGCGGAAGTAGAATGGTCCGCTCGAACCGATGGCCGCCGTGGTGCAATGGCCTTTCGTCGCGCAGAACTTGTAGGTCCCGGGCCGTGCGGCAACGTAGAAATACGTGTTGCACGCCAGGCGGGCCAACTCGACCTGGTTGGCGTAAACGGTGGGTTTGAACACCACCATTTCACCCTTTGGGCACGTTCCGTAGATTCCCACCCAGACCCCCTCGGCAGGTTGATCCGCTTGCGTCTGCTGCCCCGTTTGCGGTGGTGGGGCTTCCGCCGGAGCCGGCGCCGCCGCGACGGGCTGGGAAGCGCTCAGCATGGCATTCAGAACCACCTGCGTGACGCCCTGTTCTTTCAAATTGATCAATTGTTCCGGGCTGGTATCGAAAGCGCTGGGCCTGTTCTGGATAGCCAACACAATGGTGTCCTCAGCGAGCCCCGCTTTGACCATCTTGACGACGTCGGCATTCACCAGAGGCTTCGGCTGTGCCGCAGCCTGCCCCCTGCCAACTCCGCCGAAGACCGACAACAGCGCAACCGCAGCCATGACCGCCGTAAATCGCGCCTGCACACCTCACCTCCGGGCGATGGGTCCAACCAGGATTTCCTCTTGCCATCCTGGCCGGTATCGATTATACATCCAACGGCATTAATCGGAGCCGCTTATCTCATTATTCCATCCTGAGCGGCCCCGCAACGGCTCCAGTTCTTTTTTCATGGCGGGGTCGTTTCGCAGACTGATGGAATGCACCGCGGCGGCCCGAACGGACGAATCCTTGTCGGAGAGCGCATCCCTGAGCGCGTCGATGGTTGCGGGATCCCTGTCGGCGCCCAGCAGTAAAGCCGCCGATGCGCGTCCCAGGACTCCCGAACTCGCCAGGATCCCCTGCATGGAAGCAATACCCTCGCCCAGTCCAGGCACCGGAACGAACCCAACACCCTGCTGCATGGCAAACAGAAACGTGGTCCGCGGCGTGTGCATCATGCGCAGGGCCTCGCGTTTCTGTTTGGAGAAGAAATTGGATGAGCTCTTGCTTTCCCCTGCCAGAACCGCCAGCAGCGCGGCCCTGCCAACGCGGTCATGGCGGGCCCACAGTGCTTTGGCCGCGGCGAAACTCACTTCAGGCACGGCGTCCTCCAGGGCCTTGTGCAACGCCGCCGTGGCGCTCTCACTCTTCACGTCCGCCAGGCTGGCCACCACGGCTTGCCGCACCTCGACATCTTTGTCCTGCAACATCTGCACTAGCTGGTCAAACAACGGCCCGCGCCCAGACGCCAGACTCAATGCGGCTACCGCCTGTCTCCGCGTCTCCGGATTGTTGGCGTCCAGCGCCCGCTGCAATATTCCGCTGCACTGCGCGTCGGTTGCCGCCAAACTGCAAGTCGCCAAAGCCGCCGCCATCGACACGATTAGAATCCATCGCATTTTGTTTTCCGCCTACACTGACTGATTATGACCGACCGCCTCGCTCGAAGCCTTGCGGCATGCCCAGGCAGCGGGGAGTAAAAGCATCTCGGCTTCGAGTGGCTTCAGCGCACGAAAACTCGCTTGAGTGTGCTCATGTCAACTTGACCGAAGCCTCCTCGTTGCCTTTTCCCGCCGGTAAGCCGGTAGTGGGAGACACAATTACGGTCTCGGGCTTAGGAGGATGCGCGTTAAGTCTGGCATCCAGGCGGGAACCAAATGTTTCCGTATAGATTTTTGTGAACTCGGCGCCAAAGAAGAA
>JBEKQS010000044.1:0-24516 GCA_049519475.1 Bryobacteraceae bacterium
TTCCCGGAAGCTGGCGAGCACCTGCCGGGAATAGACCGGCAGGAAAGTCGAGTCGTGCCGGGCCCAGATCAGCAGGCTGCGCAGGTCGCGCCCCTGGATGCGATTCAGATAACTGGCCGGGCTGATCACGGACCAGTAATGCCGCAGATCGTCCTGGCTCAGCATGTCGCCGAAACCCTTGCGGATGTGCTGGGACGAGATTCCGGTCCAGACCGGGTCCGAAAAGTAGTTGGATACGTGATTGAAGATGCCGACCTTGACGCGCAGGTCGTGGGCCGCGGCCACGAAGGCCACGCACGAACCCAGGCTGGTCCCCAACACCCCCAGCCGCTGATAGCCCTGTTGCGCCAGCCAGTCCAGGCAGGCGCGCGCGTCGATGACGGATTGGCGCGTGGCGTGAATGGTGCGCCCGATATTGCTCGAGACGTGGTAATCGGCGCGCGCGAGTTCCTGCGGCATGCGCTCCGAGTGGTAGGCCATGGTCATGCGCAGCGCGCTGATTCCGAACCGGTTCAACAGCTTGGCCAGTCCCACGTGTCCGTCGGGACCGGAATTCCACTGGGGCAGCACCACCAGGGCGCGGCCGCAGTCCCGTCCGGCGGGAAACCACAACGCATGGACCGTATTGTTCTTCGGATACGGGGATTCCACCGGGCTGGTGAAAGTCAGCCGGTCTTCGTGCAGCCGGAAATCCTGGACCGGCGCGTAGGAATAAAGGCGCTCGGAATGGGCGACACTTTCGGTTGCGAAACGGGCCACCCAGGCGGCTGCATCGCCGTTGGCTTCCGCCGGGCAGGGCGGGAAGCCGATCGAGTGCAGCCATTCCGTGCCCCATTCAAACGGACGAACCACCCGGTTGGTGTCGCGAGTGGCGAGCTTCCGCTCCCAGCGATCCATCCAGTAGGCATAGGGTCCAGGCATTTGAAGTGAGAAACCCCAGTTTAGCAGAACAAAAAAATCGCCCCGCTCCGGTAGATGGGACCGGGCGGGGCGGCGGCGTCGAGCCGGAACGGAGGCAACAACGCACCAAAGTGAGAATATCCTCTAAAGAACCTTAAGACCCCTAAGCAACCCGGATGCCATATGGAATCGATTGATAGCAAAGCCCCGTCTCCGCCAATCCTCCCGATTTCGGAACGGCCTCCTACCGGATTCCGAATTCTGCCCGGCCAGGCGCTACAATCGGACCTGTGAATTCCGTGCCGGTGCCGACTGAAGTCCCCTCCAGCGCGGGTGGGAAAGCCCTGGCTGGATTCCTGCTATCGGGGTTCCTGCTGGCATTGCTGGGCGCCATCCTGCCGGCCTGGGGATACCACCGGGATCCGCCGGATTTTGTAGCGGTAGGGAACTATTTCCTGAGCCTCGCGGTGGGGATTGTAGCGGCGGCCGTCCTGGCGCGGCCCATCATCGTGCGGCGCGGACTGACATTCCTGCTGATGTTTTCCTGCGCGCTTTCCTGCGTCGATCTGGCCTACCTGGCCGTGGTTTCACCGCTGCTCTCCTCCTGGTGGCGGGTGGGCGGCCTGCTGACGCTGGGGATCGGCGCCGGGCTCTTGAATATGGCGCTGTTTTATGCCATCTCCCGAAGCTACCAAACGGACGCGGCCCGCACGGTCAATCAGGGCGGCATCTGGTACGGACTCGGGTGCCTCTCGGCCACGCTGCTGGTCGGCGGCACCTTTTACGCCTACGACGTGCCCACCATCCTGATCTTCATGGCGGTGGTGCCGGGGCTGTTTGCCGGGCTGTATTACAAGAGTTCCTACACAGCGCCGCCCGTGGGCACGCATCCGACGTTGCGGCAGGCTTTCCAGGATTTCCGCAGCATCGGGGCCGTCCTGTTCGCCCTGCTGCTGTTCTTTCAGTTCGGCAACGAATGGTCGGTTGCCGGCTGGCTGCCGCTGTTCCTGATCCGCCGGGTCGGGCTGAGCCCCAAAGCGGCGCTCTTCGACCTGGCTCTCTACTGGGCGTTTCTGATGGGAGGCCGGATGGGCGCGGTCCAGATCCTGCACCGGGTCAGCCACGCGCGGCTCCTGCTGGCGAGTGTCGCGGCGGCGCTGTTCGGCTGCCTGATTCTCTATTTCACGGACAACGGATTCGGGGCGGCCACCGGCGCGATGTTCGTCGGCGGCGGCTACGCCAGCGTCTTTCCTCTGGTGGCGGAAGCCATCGGCCACCGCTTTCCTTACTACCATCCGGGCTTCTTCAACGGCATCTTTTCGCTGGCGCTGGTGGGCGGCTTGCTGGCGCCGGCTACCCTGGGCTATGCGGCCTCGACGCTGGGCGTGGGCGTGGTGGTGGGGATCCCGCTGGTGGGCACGTGCCTGGTGATGATCCTGATCCCCTTAATCTGGCTGGAAGCCAAGGTGACCGGCCGATGAGGTTAGCGCGTCTGGCGCTGGCGCTGATACTGGCCGGTTGCTTATCGGCTGCTTCCCTGGCTGAAAACATCGAGCGTCTGATTGCCTCCTCGCCGGCCGCGCGGACTGCCTTCTGGGGTATCCGCATCGTGGATCTGGCGAGCGGAAAAACGATTTACGAGGCGAACCCCGACCACTTCTTCGTTCCCGCCTCCAATACCAAGCTGTTTACCACGGCCATGGCGCTCGAGCGGCTCGGGCCGGATTTTACCTTTCGGACGCGCGTGGTGGCGGATGGCCCGCCGGACGCCGAAGGGCGTATCCACGGCGAGCTGCGGCTGGTGGGCGGCGGCGATCCCAACCTTTCGGCGCGCGCCATCCCTTACCGCATTGGCCCCGTGACCGGCAACCCTCTGGCGGCGGTTGAAGACCTGGCCGATCAAGTGGCTGCGCGCGGCGTTAAACGCATCGAGGGCGACGTGGTGGGCGACGACACCTGGTACGTTTGGGAGCCTTACGCCGTGGGCTGGTCGATTGACGATCCGCGCTCCGACGACGGGCCGCCGATTTCCGCTCTCACCCTCAACGACAACACTTTGACGCTCAGCATCCGTCCGGGTGCGGCCGTGGGCTCGCCGGCCGTGCTGTCGCTCAGCCCTCCCGTGGAATACTACCTGCTGGAAAACCGTGTCCGCACGGTGGCCGCCGGAGGCGACCGCAGGGTTCGCATGGAAAGAATTCCCGGCAGCCGGGACGTGCGGTTATGGGGCACGCTGCCGTTGCGCGACCGCGGGCAGGAGCTGCTGCTGGGCATCGAAGATCCGGCGCTTTATGCGGCGGCGGCGTTGCGGCAGGCTCTCGAAGAGCGTGGCATCGCGGTGGCCGGAAGCGTTCGGGCCAGGCATTTGTACCCCGACCAGGCGATGGAACCCGCACCCGCTGAAAACTCGGGGCTCGAGCTGGCATCGCGCACGTCGGCGCCGCTTCTGGAAGACCTGCGGATCACCGATAAAGTGAGCCAGAATCTGCACGCCGAGCTGGCGCTGCGGGCCGTGGGGCGCGCCCGCCGGGGCATCGGCAGCTTCGAGGTGGCGCGGGAAGAAGAGCAGGCGTTTCTGGCGGAAGCCGGCATCGAGACCGGCGCCTACAATCTGCTGGATGGCTCCGGGCTCTCGCGGCTCAACCTGGTGACGCCCGCGGCGGTGGTCAAGCTGCTGCGCTACATGTACGATTCGCCGGCGCGCGACAACTGGATCTCGCTGCTGCCGGTGGGCGGCCAGGATGGCACGCTGGCGACGCGGTTCGGCGAAGGCGCCGCGGCCGGACACATCCACGCCAAAACCGGTTCGCTCTCCCACGCAAGCGCGCTTTCGGGCTACGCCGAGAGGCCCGGCGGCCAGTGGGTGGTGTTCTCGATCCTGGTGAACAACTACAACGGCTCCGCCGCCGAAGTGCGCGGCGTCATGGATGGCATCTGTTCTCTTATAATGGAGTAAGCCTATATGCCGATTTTTGAATATCGCTGTGACGATTGCGGGACGAAGTTCGAGAAGCTGGTACGCCGCGCCGGCGACGCACCGGGCGTCGAGTGTCCTTCGTGCGGCCAGAAGCACCTGACGCAGGAGCATTCCACTTTCGCCGCGCATGTCGCCAGCGGCTCGAAGGCGGCGGAAATGCCAAGGTGCCCCAGCGGCGGGATGTGCGGCAATCCCGGCATGTGCGGGATGAATTAGGGCCGCGCGGAGAGTGCGGAAGCGTTGGGGGTCCCGGTTTCGCCCCGTGATACGCTTTCTAGTGCGGGTTCGTCGTGCCGCACTGCGAGGACAGGTTGAGTGAGCATCCTTCATCGGCACCTGCCAGGGAGACGTCTCTCGAAACGACGGTTGGTAAGGCATCGTGATCATTCAAGGAAAGACGAAGTTCATAGCCGCTCCTTTCAGCTCCGAGCAGGAACTCGAAACCGTCGTTCAGAGCAACGCGGAGTTCATTTTCGGACCCGATTCCATCTACCTGGCCAAGTCTGTTATTCGCACCCCAGATGGAACGGGCACAATACCGGGCGGATTTGTGGTCGATATCGCGGCGCGCCGGTGGTTCATTATCGAGGCGGAGCTCGCATCTCATAGCGTCTGGAACCATATCGCTCCTCAGGTCGCCAAACAGATCACAGCCGCCTCGCAGCCAACAAGCCGCAGGGAGTTAACCGAAATTGTCGTTAACAGGGTGAAGGAGAATGCAGCTTTTCTTAGAAAATTTAAGGATTTCGACATTCGCGAAATTGATATTCGTCAATTCCTGGCAGATATTTTTGCAGGAAACCCTATTGTTGGAATCCCTATCGATGAAGTTGGATCCGACCTGCGCGAGTGGGCGAAGACAGTGAGGGTAGAGGTTAGACTCTGGGTCGTCCGAAAGCTGGTTGAGTTCGAAAACCCTAATAACGTCATCTATGAGGTTCCCGAAGAGTACCGGCCTGTACTCGACACCTCCCCAGATTCCGACGAGTCGGCTCGGGGATACAAATATTACGATATCAGCCTTGCCGATCTCCTTGAGAACCACCTCCTGACTCCAGGCCAATCCTTGCAAATGTTCTACAAGCCTCAAGGAGGCGAGCGGAAGCAATACGAAGCTATCGTCTCGGCTGCTGGGTCGCTAGAAACCTTAGGCAGGACATTCTCCGCGCCGAGCTATGCTGCTTTGGCTTGCATGCAAAATGCCGGGAGCGATCGCGAGACTGTAAATGGCTGGATAAAATGGAAGGATCTGCAGGGGTATACACTATCTGATCTGCGGGAGCAACTTCTTCAGCGGACGAAGCAGCCTTTGACGAACTAATGATGGACGGTCCGCGCCAAAATAAATCCGGTTAAAAGATAGCGTGGCCCAATTTGAAAACCATCACTGGGAAGAAACAGGCTCTGCAGTCGAAGAGGGCGACCGTTGCCCGAAAGGCATCGGTAAAGATCAGCGCCAACGCCAATACTGCGGTCGAAGCGGGAGGCGCGCCGGCGACCAAAGCGGCGTCGCCAGCTCCAGTAAAGGCAGTAGCCCCTTCCGTCGAAGGCGCTGCCTCGCGGGAGGAGCGATTAATGAGTCCCGTTGTGTCGAAGGAGAATATAGGGGGCGGCACCAATGTTGTGCAGAAGCTGGTGCTGGAAAATGGTCAAGTGGCTTTATTCAAGCCAGCCATGCGCGAACCCACGCGGCGGATGCGGGAAAATATCACGTCCGCTAAGGCGACCGATATCGAAAAAGCGAGACAGCTGTTCCGGGACGCAGGCCTGGCCTTCCCGACGATTCCAGCGGAACTCGCGGCGCAGCTGAAGGAGCGGCGCCGATGGCTCTTCTCCACCCGGTCGATGGACGCGTCACCCTACAACCTTGGGCACTATGTAGAGGAAGCCGAACGAACTCAAATTGGGGATTACTCCGTTCTCTCTCACTCTGGGCACGGCGTGAATTCCTATGCAATTCAGTACTACCTGGTGCACGGCTCCTTGCGCATGTTCCTTTTCCTTGCCTGGGGTGGCGTGTACGGGGATGCCAAAGCAGACGCAGCCCAGATCCGCGACTGTTTTTCGATAGCAGACCAAATCGTCACAGCGGCCCAAGAGGTGCTGAGGTTCAAGGCCGGCGAGCGGCTGACAGTCGTGGTGTCGGACTTCTATGGAAGCTACTGGTTGCGGCCAGGGGAAAATCGCCAAGGGAAAGACGCGATTCGCGAAAATCGCTCGAAGAAACCCTCAGAGGCGCTTACTGAAGCCCTCGGCTGGTTGACAAGTTACCGAGGAGGGAACCCCAACCGCGAAAGCGTGGACGATACAACCGGTCAGTATAGCTTATTTGTCCGGCGGCGGCCGGCGAAGTCGAAAGAAAGCTGATTTACGGACGTGAGGCGGCGGCGCCGGGGCGGAATGATGCGCCTGGCAGTCTGGCCCGTCGCTCCGGCGCGGCTCTGCGCGGCATCGGCCAGAAGCGAACAGCTCGTGATCGCGTAAAGTCGAGAAGGAAGGAATCCAAATGAATTCCCGCATCGTTCTCTTGCCCCTTTCGGAGCGCGTCAGTCTCGAAGAGGCTATGGCGGCTTCGCTGGCGAGCCCGGTTGTTGTGGCTGACTGTTACGTCGAAAACGTCGAAACTTGGACGCCACGGCCCTGGGGCTGGCAGACGGATTCGGGTGGCCGCGTCATTTTAAACGTTGACCACCATGCCGAAGATGAACGCTTCTTCTGCCTGGTTTCGAGCGGCAACCTCGCGATTCAATATGTGGAAACACAGGGAGCTCTGCCGGCCAGCGTCCCGGTGCTCATCAATCACACCGACTGCGACTCCATCCTGTCGGCCGCTATCCTAACCGGGCTGCTACCGCCGGACGAAGCTTATGGTATCGCTGTGCTTGCCGCGGACCATACGGGCGAGCCAAATCCGATTGCAGATCTGCTTCAAGCATTAGACCCTCTGCGCGATGTCGAACTCTCACTCCGGAATTTGCATTATCTCTTGCGCAATGAGCCCATGGAAACACAGGCGGTTGAACTGCTGAAGAAGCGGCTGAACGACCGCAGCCGGGCGAAGAAACTGGTGCAATCAGGCGCCTTCCGGATGGTGGGTTTGGCGGCGGTCGCTAATTTGACGCGCGACGACAAGGTCGCTGGGGAACTGCTGCCTGACCTTCTCCCTGATGCCGCGGTGATTATTTCGGCATCCCCCTTGGACAACGGCGGTTTCGAAACCAAGGTTCGTCTTGGGAAGGCAGCACGCAGCGGCGAAACACTGTACTCGCCCAAGATTCAGCAATGGGAGCGGCATTTCGGGGGGCGATGGAACGCAGGTTCGACAAAACGGTCGGGCGGTTCGACAATCGAACCTGTTTCGCTGGCGCAGCACTTGGCTGACGCGTTCATGAAGCGGCGAGGCTGACGTGTGGCACCGGGGCGGAGATTTGAAACTGGGGTATGCACCCGGAAGCGAGCGCTGCTTAACCGGCATTCCAAGGCCCGCTATTTATTGCGGCCGGAGTCCCGAGCCGGTAATTCTGGCATACCCGGAGCCTTCACAACTTTCTACTCAGCCGACGTTTTTCCAGCTTCTCTTCATCCGGGGAGCGGCTTCGCCCGTCTTGCGCGGCCTTCAATTGCCACTGTAACCGGCGACCGTGCCCGTGCGTCCAGTTATATAAGCATCAGGAATGCGCTTTGAGCGCTGCCAACCTGCTCCGAGATGGCAAGGTGGATGCCGGGAACCCCAGCCCGGCGATGTGGATGGGCATCGGCCCGTCAACCAAAATCTCGTCCTAGATGCGCCAAGGAGACTAGCAATGTCCGAGAGCGCTCTCGCCTCAACAGCCATGAAAGAGCAGGCATCTGCAGATCACGAATGGGAAAGGTTCATCGGCGATCTAGCGGCCTGCCTGGCTGATGTTTTGGAAGATGAATTCCTCGTGATTACTTCGAAGCGCGGCAACTATTACATCCAGTTTGCCGCTCAAGGAAAGTTTGGGATGCGAGCCGAAGCTACAAGCAACGCATATTTAGAACCTGCGAAGGCTGTTCTCTCAAGTGAGATGGGGCAGCTTGGCTGGAGGCTTCCGACTCAGGCTCCCAACTCCGGTCCCGATCCAGATGGCTCGCCAAATTTCTTCGTGGACTTGCCGAGTCACGGCGACTTTGGATCGCTCGCTGAGCTTGCGGTCAACACCTTCCGTCGTGTTTATCGCATCTATCATCCGGGACAGCTCCAGTACAAGTCCTTCAGCAGTACTGGCACCCAGATCCGGTTTCCCACTCTTCGGATTAAGCGCAAAGAATGATTTAGATGGTGGTTTCAATGGAAAAAGAAAACAAAGAAAGAAAACGGGTCAGAAGAGCGTCCTGAATCGCGGTAGCGGTCTCGACAGGTTGCGCGCCGATTTGCTTTCTTGGATCCGTTACGAGTTCGGCCCACGCGCTAGCGGGACCAGACATCCATTTGCGGGACGAAACAGGGACAGCCTGAACTGCGCGATTTTCTGGCTCCCTTGACGGCGCTCCGAAGCAGATGGAAGATATCTCAGCGTCCCAGCACGCCCACCCAGCAGCGGGCGAGAACGCTGCTCATCGCCGGAGCGAGCAACTGAAACTGAAACACGCGGCGGTGACCGTTGCGATTCCCGCCAATTCTCAAGCGTCAGTCCGCTCCTCTTCGGTTGCACCTGAGATGACGTCCAGCAGGCGCCTGGCTGTAACGATTCGCGTCCCGGACCACGATGTGGGGAAGTGCTTGAGATTGCCGGTCACCAAATAGTTTGCTTGGGCGGCGTGGGCACATTGCAGAAAAATATCGTCGTCCGGGTCGGAGCAAGCCCGTACGGCTTCCGTGGGCCGAACCCAAAAGCCTTTCTCGCGAATGGCGTAAAGCGCGGCAACTACGATCTCTTCACTCCGTTGAAGCCGGGGACGGCTGATGACCTCTTCGTACTCGGCATAAACGCTCCCACTGATGCATAGTTTAACCTGAATTCCGAAGTTGCGTCTTGTATCAGGGCACGGCTTGAGCCGTGCCGCAAGCTGCGATTTGTTAGAGGGCTTAAGCCCCTGCGCTTTCCAACCTTGAGAGACTCGCCTCCCGGTCTGGCCGCTTCCAGGGGCTGAAGCCCGTCAATGTCTCCGAATCGGTCCGGCACGGCTCAAGCCGTGCCCTGATACAAATCCTTGTCTTTCAATATTCTGTGATGTGAAAATCCAACTTCGCCGAAGTTAACTTCGGAATTCAGGTTGAATCGAGCCGCCGGTAGCAAGCGCGAATACGCGCGCGGGAGGCCCGAGGGGCTGCAACAACGCCGAGACAATAATGTTCGTGTCGAGAACCACCCGGATCATGAGCCCGGTTGCAACCGGGATTCACGCCGTGCCTTCCGCGCCGCGGCAATCTCCGCGTCGATCTCGTCCATGGAAAGCCGATCCAGGCCTGCATGTTTGGAGCTCTCCCACGAGTTCTGAAGCCATTCCGGCACGAGGTCATGTTCCAGCACCCGCCGGGCGTATTCTTCCGCCGAGAGACCATGCGCGCGTGCCTTAGCCGCAAGAGCTACGGTTTGCTCGTCCGGGAGGTGAATGGTCAACGTCATTGGGCCTCTCGCTTTTATCGTATCAGTTTACCGAACGTTCTATGTCAAAAGCGCCGGGGCAGGCGCCGCCCACCAACTCTTCATGCCGGCGACAGATCGTCCGCGGCTTAGCTGCCCGGCCGCGAATGGTCGCGTTCCATGCCGGTAGCAGTGGTTGATCACTCCTTCCACCTGGCTCCGTTCTTCCGCACCCAGATCGGTGCCGAACGCAAGACCGCAACTTCGTTCCGGGGGGCCTGCGCTTCGGAGTAGCGTCGACCTGGCGTAAACTTGGAGGAGAGGACTGCCGTGACCGTTACCCTGAACCTCAAGCCCGAAATCGAAGCCGGGTTGTTGGCGCAAGCACAAGCCGCCGGCATGTCGCTCGAAGACTATCTCCAGCAACTCGTCGAAAAAGAACTGTCTTCCGAGCCAGGCGAGGCCGTGCCGGCCGGGGAAAGCGGAATGGTGTGGGAAAACGGGCTCTTCGTCTACCGAACCGGCAGGCCCCTGCCCGACCATGTTGTCGATGACGCCATCAACCATTCCCGTGAAGAGAGGACCCTGCATATTCTAGGCGATCGCTCTTGAAGCTCTTCTTCGACAGCTCGGTTCTCGTGCCGATCTTCTACGCCGATCATGAGCATCACGGACCCAGCACAAAGGTATTTCTTGAAGCTGATAAGGAAGACTTCTGCGCGCTCCGCACGCTGGGCGAGGTGTACACAACCCTGACCGGCCTTCCGGTGCGTCCGCGTATTACCGGCGCAGAGGGCGTGACAATCATAAAGCAGATTAGCGAAAGGCTGACCATCGTTTCTCTTAGCGAGCACGAATACATCTCCAGGCTGGAGGCGGCCTCGCCAACTATTGTCGGTAATGCCGCCTATGACGCGCTCATCGCCCGATGCGCCATAAAGGCTGGCGCGACCGCGCTACTGACGTGGAACGTCAAGCACTTCATGCGGCTCGGATCTGACGTTGCCCGCCTCGTCAAGACCCCGGCGGAGCTTTTACGCCTGTGATCGTTGTCCACGATTTACGGCCCGCCGTCCAGGCCGCACCCACCTCTTAGATTTAGATAGCAAGCGCGAATACTCGCGCGGGAGGCCCGAGGGGTTGTAACAAGGCCGAGACAATAATGTTCGTGTCGAGAACCACCCGGATCATGAGCCCGGTTGCAACCGGGATTCATGCCGTGCCTTCCGCGCCGCGGCAATCTCCGCGTCGATCTCGTCCATGGAAAGCTGGTCCAGGCCGGCTTGTTTGGAACTCTCCCACGACTTCTGAAGCCATTCCGGCGCGAGGTCATGTTCCAGCACCTGCCGGGCGTATTCTTCCGCCGAGAGACCGTGCGCGCGTGCCCTGGCTGCAAGAGCTACGGTTTGCTCGTCCGGGAGGTGAATGGTCAACGTCATTGGGTTCTCTCTTCCACGGTATCAGTTTGCTGAATGCGCAGGCCAGGATGGCTCTTCCTGCGGGTGGGCGCCGCAGGGGTGAGATTCAGGGAAGCATCGGCCAATTGCGAGAATCCTAGCGCAGGAGCACGTCAATCAGAGCCGCGAACGTAAGAGAGCGGTTTGGTGTCGGTCCGTGATTTGCCTCATCACCTTCTTCGTCTGTTACGCGAACTTTAGTGCCGTGCCGGCAACCGCTCTCTGACGTTCGCGGCTCTGATCGGGCCCATTACACTTCGATGCCGCACACCCCTGTCCTACTCCGGCACCAGATCGTCCGCCGCATACGAACCGGGAGCGAATGGCCGGGTCCCGTGCAGATAGCAGTGGTTGATCACTCCTTCCACCTGGCTGCGTTCTTCCGCATTCAGATCGGTACCGAAGGCAAAGCCGCAACTGCGTTCGGGGATCGCCAGGCGGCAGCCTTTCGGGAAAAATTTCGCCAGCGTTCCGCGAAAGAGCAGACGCGAGGGGCCCAGGCCGTCCTCATAGAGGAACGCTACCGCGAAGACTTCACCGTTGACGCGGCGGAGCATGCGCGGGCCTGGCTGGTGCTCGGTATGGCGCGCGAGATTGGTCATTGCCAGGGCTTTCCAGTCGAGCCCTTGCTCTTCCCAATGGGACTCGCTGGCGCGGTTGACGTAGCGCAGGTTTCCACCGGGCATGAGCACGGCCCATGTCAGGCCGATTTCGGCGGCGCGCAAGCGAGTGAAGGGACCGCACCATTTGCCGGCCGTGAAGAACGAAGCGGGAAGCAAGACGGGCAGCAGTTCCCGCGTGTCCAATTCCGCCGGGGATACGTCCATGCCGCCGGCCATCTCGCGCACTTGGGTTTGGATGTCCACGTCCATGAACCAGAAGTATCACGTGCGGCGCGGCGCGATATAGCTATCCACCGGCCAAAAAACGGATACTACTGGCTGCCTAAGAGGTTCTGTATGAATGCGCGGGCAATCGGCCAAACGCCAGCCACGTGAGCGCCTTCCGCGTGGAAGGCGCCGGCAGCCAGGATGCCGCTTAGGTCGGCGGGGTTGGGCTGGAGGTTTTCCCGCGCGAGCCAGCTCTTTAATAACTGTGTCGCTTCGGTGAGTTCCACGGCGGCCGCGGCGGCCTCACGGTCGCTCTTCGAGCGCACGTCGAGGCGGGCCGCCAGCCGGTCGCCCTCCGGCGCGAATGAAATGGTCACACTCAGCGCGCTTTCCATGCTGCGCGCGAAGGGGCGGGCGCCATCGGGCAGATTCTTGTTGGACTTCAGCAAGGACCCGGGGAAGGCAAGCCACACAGGTGCATTGGGAACGGGCGGATCGGGCCCCGGGCGCGCGTTGGCCAGCCGTAAGGCGGCATATTCATCGGGGCTGGCAGCCATCGCCATCAGGTCGCGGTGAACCGGAAAAAAAGAAATGCGGCGGTCGGGTCCGCTGCCCTGCACGCGGCATAGCGAGTTCAGACAGGCGCCGCTTTCCTGTTCCACATAATTCCGGAGGCTCTTCCAATCGAACCTTCCCTTCACCAGGAAAAAGTTTCCCGTCGGGGCGAAGGCCACCATGGCGGAATCCAGGTCGTGCATATAATCGAACCGGGTCTGGCGGACGAAGGTCTGGTATTCGGGATCTTGTCCGGCTTTCGCGCCGTCGAATAGCTGCAGAAGGCCATCGCGGCGGAGCGCCGCGAAATCGATCCACAGCACCAGCGTATCCTCCATGGGCATACGCCGCAGGCTCGCGGCGGGAGTGAGCGCGCGCGAGCGATACCACACCATTCCTCCCATCGCGGCGCCGCATAGCAGGGCGATCAGCAGGATGAGTTGCCAGGGCCGTGGTTTGTAGTCCACACCCGCAGTATCACACAGCGGCGGCGGACGGGGCGACCGGCAAATCCCGCGCTTCCTTCCACAAGCGAAGGTAAGGCGCCAGCGACCGCATCATCTCAGCGAAACCCTCCAGCGTCAAGGACTGCGCGCCGTCGCTGGCGGCCTTCTCCGGGCAGGGATGCACTTCCACCACCAAGCCGTCGGCGCCGATCGCCACGGCCGCCCGCGCCAGCGCCGGCACCAGGCTCCGCTTGCCGGTGGCATGGCTTGGGTCCAGCATCACCGGCAGGTGCGTCAGTTCGTTCAAAACGGGTACGGCCGCGATATCGCAGGTGTTGCGCGTGGCGGTTTCAAATGTGCGGATGCCGCGCTCGCACAGAATCACATTGGGGTTGCCGTGCGCCACGATATATTCCGCGGACATCAGCAGTTCCCTGATGGTGGAACTCATGCCGCGCTTGAGCAGCACGGGCCGGCCGCAGCCGCCCAGCGATTTCAGCAGCGCGAAGTTCTGCATGTTGCGCGCGCCCACCTGCATGACGTCGGTGTACTCGGCCACCATTTCGACGTCGCGGTCGCTCATGATTTCGGTGACGATTCCGAGGCCCGTGGCTTGTTTGGCTTTGCGCAGCAGCTTGAGGCCTTCCAGTTCCAGCCCCTGGAAATCGTAGGGCGAAGTGCGCGGCTTGAATGCGCCGCCGCGGAGCATTCGCGCCCCCGCCGCAGCCACGCCTTCGGCCGTCTCGAGGATCTGCTTTTCGCTCTCCACGGAGCACGGACCGGCGACCACGATGAATTCGCCGCCGCCGATCTCGAGGCCGTTTGCCTTGATGGCGGAGCGTTCCCTCTTGAATTCCTTGCTGACGAACTTGTAGGGCGCCGAAATCCGCATGGCGCGCTCGACGCCGGGCGTGGCTTCGAGCGACTCCAGGCAGGCCGTAACGTCGCCCACTCCCACTACCCCGATCACCACCCGCTCTTCGCCCTCGATCGAGTGAACCTTATAGCCGAATTCGCCGATCCGCTCGCAGACGTGGTCGATTTCCTGCCGCGTGGCGTGAGGTCGCATCGAAATGATCATTAATTTATTTATACACTAATAGACTTAACAGTTTCAAGTTAACGGCTTTCAATTGTGTTAATTGGAGATAACACTACTGAAGCGTGGCTTCGACCGCCGTAGAGCGCACGCTCTCATTCGGCGGGGTGGAGCGGTCGAACGAGGTGATGGCGTAGCGGTAGGTCTTGCCGTGCTCGACGGCGCGGTCGGAGTAGTTGGGAATCTCGTTCGCTTCGGCGAGCTTTTCAAAGAGGCCGTCGCCGGTGGAGCGGTAGATGCGGTAGCCGGCCAGATCCGGTTCGGTGTTGCGGTCCCAAACCAATTCAATGGAACCCGGCGCCGCGTCGGCACGCAAGCCCGTGGGAACGGCGGGCGGAAAGACATCGATGGGAGTAATGTCCTGGGGAGCCGTGAGATCGCTTTCCGCGTACTTGTGGTCACCCACATCCACCAGGCTCTGCATCTGGTAGGAGTACGGCTTGCCGAATTCAGTGCTGGTGTCGGTCCACTCATGGCTATCCAGGGTGGCCACCACGGCCCAGGGTTCATTGGCGTTGCCGCGGCGGACCACGCGAAACTGTTCGCCGCTCCCGGACCAGCTCATGTGCACGCCCTCCGCCCGGGTGTCGAGTTTCAGGCTGACCGGCGTCTGGGGAGCGGGCACGACGCGGATGGCCTGATAGTTCGACCAGCCGGCGTCCTTTCCATTGGCGCCCACCACCCGCACGCCAAGGATGGCTTGCTTGCCGGTCCATTCCGCGATGGGGATTTCGAGCGTGGCGAGTCCCTGGTCTACACGAATGCCGCTGAGTGGTTTGGCGTGGTCCAGCCACTGCGCCGGGTTGAAAGGCTCGGGCGTCGAGCCGATGCGCAGATCCAGCTTTACAGGCTTACCCACGGGCCGCGCCTCGGTGGTGGTTTGCGGGACCGTGAAATGAACGATGACGATGGAGCCGCGCTGGACCGCGGCCAGGTCGGTGACCTTGGCGGGAACATTCGCCAGCGGCTTCAACGGGCCGGCGACGTATCCGCAGCCCGCGGAGAGAAGAAGAAGGGCCGCGGCGAGCGCGGCAGGAATTCGGCGCATCAAAGGACTAGCGTAGCAGGGAGAGGCGTGGAGCGTCGGGGGTGGTGCGAAGCTGCACGGGCGCGAACGGCTGGCGGGCTGCGCCCGGCCGCGACCGGCCAGGAGGCCGGTCCCACTTGGGGGGGCGCTGATAAACACTTGTGGCGTGAGAGTGGGGAAAGCGTGGCGATGGTCAAGCGCGCACAAGACACCGGCGGCAAGACCGCCGGCGCTACCAGTTGGTCTTAATTACCAATCGGCATACGGGCGGCCATCGAGACCGGTCTTTTCCGAATTGCTATGTACTTCCCAGATGCCGGGCTCGGACTGGCTGACGCTTTGCGTGGCATCCTCCATCACGACCTTCCAGTCGGTGGCATTGGTCATGGGGTCGGTGGGCACGGCCCGCAGGTAGCCTTCGCTCACCAGGTCCGAAAGGCTCTGGGGGCACTTGGCTTTGTCGTAGCAGTAATTGTCGAGGACGGTGCGGATGGTGAACAGGTTGTTGTGCAGGACGCTCTCTTTGGAGCGGATGATGGCGCGGTTGTAGATGGGAATGGCCATGGAGATGAGGATGACGATGATGGTGACCACCACCATCATCTCGACGAATGTGAAACCCCTCGGCTTGCGGCCAGTTGCCGCGCCGCGAGGAAATATTTCGCGGGCGGATACCGCTCCCTCACGGTCGCGGCTCGCATGAGCGTTGCGGCCCGGATCGGGGCGGCTACCACTCTGAATAGGGCGTTCCATCGGGTGCCTTCTCCTCGCTCTTCGTGAAAACTTCGAAAACCGCCTGGCCGCCCCAACTCTTGGATTTGGGGTCGTCCTCGGTGCTGCGCATGCCCCATTCGAATTTGTTGGTGAAAGGATCGCGGGGAATGCGGCGCAGGAATTTCAGCTTGGTGCCGTTGGGGTCCTGCGCGAGTTTCATGCCTTCCACCAGGATGTCGAGCGATTCCGGGTAGCAGTTCGAACCGATTTTAGGCGGCCCGAAGAAACCCTGGTCGCAGTTGTCCTTGTACTTGTCGATAGCCGTGCGCATCTGGGTGAGGGCGTACCGCAGGTCACGCTGGCGCTCGGTGCGGATCTTCATGCTGGCGAGCGGCAGCGCCAACATGGAAAGCACCGCCAGGATCGCGCAGGCCACGATCAGCTCCACCAGCGATAATCCTCTCTGATTGCGGCGCTTCATCTGCATTACCACTCCGAATACGGCCTTCCGTCCTTGTCCCGATCGCGGGTCTTGGTGTAGACGTCGAACACGTTCTCTTTGCCCCAGGTTTCAGCCTTTGAGTCGTCCTGCATGCTGCGCAGCCCCCAGTCGGTTCCGCTGGTGAAGGGATCGCGCGGAACGCTGCGCAGGAATTTCATCTTTTTTCCGTCGGCGCTTTGCGTCTTGACGCCTTCCACCAGGATCTCAAGCGATTCCGGGTAGCAGAAGGTGCCTTGCTTGGTGGCGCCGAAGACTCCCTGGTCGCAAGCGTCTTTGTACTTATCGATGGCGGCATACATTTCCCGCAGGGCGTATTTCAGATCCACTTCCCGCTGCGTACGGATTTTGACGCGCGCCAAGGGGATAGCCATCACGGTGAGAATCAGCATGATGGTGAAGGTGACCACCAGCTCCACCAGCGTCAAGCCCCTTTGGTTCTTGCGTTTCATGCCCGCGTTACTTCACGTTGACGGTCACCTGCGCGTTGCCCGAGGCCGGCGGGCCATTGAGAGTTTCGAGCGTCACGCCGCTGGCGCGGATGATGGTAGCGCCGCGCGCCTGGGCTTTGAAGGTCAAGTTGATCAGCGGGCCGCTGCCGGTGATGCCGGCGGAGCCCTCCTTGCGCAGCACCCGGATGGTGGCTGAGCCGCTATCGTTGAGCACGTTCTTGGTGAGCGTGGGCTCGTCGCCTTCGCCGCCCCAGAAACTGCCGCGGGTGACGCCGGTCAAGCTGACGGCTTTGGGGTCGAACTGGATCTGGATGGGAGCGCCGACGACATTCCTGGCGCCATCCACCTGCAACGATATGGTGAAGCTGTCGGACAGGCTCTTTTCGAGCTGGGTGGCATCGAAGCGCACCGTAGCCGCGGCGGGTAATGGTTGCGGAGCGCCGGGGCCGGCTTCCGGAGGAGCAGTGGCGGGTGGGCCGAATCCTCTAGAGACCGGGCCGAACGATTGTTGCGGTGCGCTGGAGCCGGCTTCCGGCGGAGCGGTGGCCGGAAGCGTAGTGGCAGGCAGCGATGCCGGCACGGCCGCGGGGTTGGCGGGAGGCGGCGCTTCGTTCGGGACGGGCGCTTCCTTCGGAGCCGCAGTATCGGCCACCGTCCTGGGTCCGTAGGAAACGTGGATGGTTGTCTGGTTGCCCGATGCGACGCTGCGCAGGTTCTCTTCGGTGATCTCGGGGCGCCGCACCACGTGCGGGATCAGCGCGATCATCAGCTCGTCGCGTTCGTTGTCGACGCTGTCCCCGCTGAACAGGCGGCCCAGAATCGGGATATTGGCCAGCCCGGGAATGCCCGTCCTGGTCTTGGTGCTGGACTGGTTGAGCAGGCCGCCCAGCAGGCTGACCTCGCCTTCCCGCAGGCGGATGTCGTGCTCCATCTTGCGCTGGCCGATGATGGGTTGATTGATGCCGCCCAGATTCACATTGCCCGTGACATTGGAGATGTCCAGGCTGACGTGCAGGGAAACCTCCCCGTTGTCGTGCACGTGGGGCGTGATTTCCACGTTCACGCCCACGTCGATGTACTGGAACTGGGTGTTGACCAGCGGGCTGATGCCGGCCCCCGCCACGGCGCCCAGCGTGGAGCCGAAGCTTCCGCTGGCGGTGGGCTCGCGTTCGCCGATCTTCATGGTGGCCTTCTGGCCATCCACCGAACGCATTTGCGGAGATTGCAGAACCTTGGTGCGGGTGTCGCTCAAAGTAGCCTGCAAAAGCGCGCTGGGCAGAGTGGTCGAGAAATCCGCACTGGCCAGGTGGCCGAGGCTGGAAAGCGGGATGGCCGCGCCGGTCACGCTGCTGGCGCCGGTAGTGCTTGTTCCCGTGGTGGTGGTGGTAGTGCCGGTGGTGGTGGTTCCGGTGGTTGTGCCGCTGGTGCTCGAACTGGTGCTGCCTTGCACCTGGATGCTGGTGCGCGGCGTGAAATTGAACGGAACGTTGAGTCCGGTACTGGCCAGCGCGGCGGTCAGGCTGCGGAGATAACTGGAACTGACCTCCATTACGAAGATATCCACCACCACTTCGGATCTGGGCTTGTCCAAATCGTGAACGATCTTGTCCGCCAGCGCCATCTTGTCGGCGGTGCACTTGGCGACGATGGCGTTCTGCGACTGGGACGAAAAGAGGCGCGTGCAATCGGCCACCGTGCGGACGGCGGTCAGGACATCGTTCATGTCCTGTTGCGAGGTGACGTTGGTGAGATAGAATACCTTGGTGACTTCTTCCTCGTAGTCGCGGCGCTTGTTCTGGGTGTCCATGGTGATGAAGATGGCGTTGGACGAAATCGGTTTCCAGTAAGACTTGGTGACCAAGGCCAGGTAATCCAGCGCCTGCTCGATGGTGGTGTTGGGGAAATCGACGTTGAGGCGGTCTTTGCCGCTGGGCAGCGGCGAGGCGTACTCCGGATCCCACAGGACGCTCAACCCGGCGTACTTGGCCACCGTTTCGAACAGCACTTTGGGGGTCTGGTTGTTGATCTTGAAATCGATCAGGGTGGGCCTGATCGGCTTGAGTTCGGGAACACTCAGCATGCGGTCGATTTTTTCGCCGTTCTCTTTTTTGGACAGCTCACTGGGGGTGAGGCCCCGTACTTCGAGTGGGGCCTCCTGTCCGGTGGACTCCACTCTCTTGCGCTCCCGCATGATCATCTGCTGGGTGCGCAGGATTTCCTGCTCGGCGATCATGGAACTGGGGTTCAGCGCGTAGGCTTTCTGGAATTCGAGCAAGGCGTCGCCCAACTTTCCCTGGGAGCGGACTTTGGTGGCGTTGGTGACGTGGGCGGCGGAGGCTTCGAAGCGGGCTTTCTGAGCGGGAATCTGATAGCTAAGTTCGCTGGGGTCCTCGGAGAGGGCCTTTTCATAGGAGTCGAGAGCGGCGTCCCATTCCTTTTTCTCCTCGTGGGCGCGGCCTTCCGCCAGGTACTTGTCGCCTTTTTTGTTCTTGGCCTCGAGCGGGAGCGGCGCGCCGATCAGTGCAAAGGCCAGCAAGACTGCCGATAAACGGTTGAAAAACAGCATGTTAGTGGTTTCCCGCGCTCCGGACTTCCGGCGCCTCTATGCTAAACTGAGATCGCAATGGGCCCTCTCGGCTCATCTAAAGTCATTGACGACGTTAGGCTTCCGGGCGTGGAAGCGAAAATCGCGGGACGGCACCGTGGCGGAACGAGATACTGCCTTTAAGATACTGAGCGATAACCGGCAAGCCGGCCACAACTACTTCCTGATGGAGCGGTTTGAGGCCGGCCTGGTGCTGACCGGCACGGAGGTGAAGGCCGCCAAGGACAGCAAGGTTCAGCTCAAAGACGCGTACGGGGCGGTGATCGGCAACGAGGCGTGGCTGGTGAATGCGCACATCAGCCAGTATTCGCACGGCAACCGCGAAAACCACCCGCCGGTCCGCAATCGCAAGTTGCTGCTGCACCGCAGGGAGATCGACAAGCTGTTGGGCTATACGCGCGAAAAGGGCCTGTCGCTGATTCCGACGAAGATCTACTTGAAGAAGGGGAAGATCAAGTGTGAGCTGGCGCTGGCGAAGGGCAAGAAGCTGTACGATAAGCGGGAAACGGAGAGGAAGCGCACGGCGGAAGACGAGGCAAGGGCGGAGATGCGGAGACGGGCTTGAGGGGGCAAGAGGCGCAACCGGGGGGTCGCGCGCAGACCAGGGGGTCTGCCCCACTTTGGTGCATTGACAAATTTGATGACACCAGAAAGCGGTCGGCGCGTATGAAGACTTTTCATGATGAGGCGGAATTCTTGAGAGAATCCAGCAGCTCCACCAATATCAAGACGACCCTTCTGAAAGCCTTGAAGGTGTTGAAACTCTTCAACATTGCCCACTATGTTTGTGGTGGGTTCGCTGTTCAGGGGCACGGTTATCCGCGCTTCACGGTGGACGTAGACATCATCGTGCCGGATGTTCGATTCACCAGAGAAAAGCTGGCGATGAATGGCTTCAAGCGAAACCCCGGTTTCAGGATGACCGTGACCGACCGTGAGACGAAGGTTGAAATTGATCTGCTCCCCGGTGGTGGCAAGGTGGGTCCGGGTCCAGTCAGTTTCCCAATGCCCACCAAGGTATAGGGCTGACGCAAGAGTACTTTCATGTTGGTGGACATTCTGGGCGAAGCCGCGCCAAGTGGGACCGGCCTCCTGGCCGGTCGTGGACAGGCCAGGAGGCGCCAGGAGGCCTGTCCCACTCAGCGCGCTTTCGCGGGGGCGGGCAGGACGGTTGTGCCGGGGGTGCGGCCGGAACGGTTGAAGGCGTCCACGGTGAAACTGTAATCCACATCCGCGTTGAGGCCGTTGAGGGTGATCTCCGTCTGGCCGCGCACCTCGTAATTCTGGTAGAGCTTGGCGGGCGCAATGCCATAGCGCACGACGTAGCCTTCGGCGCCGGGCGCGGGCTGCCAGTGGACGACGGCGGTGCGCGGGTCGGCGGGCGAGCGGCGGACTTCGAAATGCGGCGCGGCGGCCGGCGGCTTTCCGCCATCATTGCCGAAGACGCGCAGGTCTCGGATGGAGAATGGCCCGCCGCCGGGCATGGCGACGTTGGTGATGCGAATGTAGCGCGCCTTCACGGGGGATGACAGCTCCACGTAATCATGCGGGGCGTCCTGGCGGGCGGCGCGGCGGTCGGCCAGAGTGGACCAGCGGCGGCCGTCGGTGGAGGCTTCCAGCAGGTAGCGGCTGAACTGGCCCGGCTGGCGTCCGATGACGGTGGAATCCTGCTCGGCGTAGTTCACCTGCACGGCGTGGATGAGGCAGGCTTTGGCGAGATCGACGCTCAGCCACTCGCCGCGATTGGCGGTGCGCGCGCTCCACCAGGTGCGGACGTCTTCGTCGAAGGCCTTTTCGGGCGGGAAGCCGTCCAGGCTGGAAGAGGCCTGCGCCGGCTGGCCGAAGGAAAGCAGCATCCAGCCGGCGAAGTTGTCCGCGCCCGCGCCGGAGCGTGCGGCAGGCAGCATTTGCGGATAGTCGCCGAACAGGGTGTTCGCGTGCAGCACGCCATCGGAATCGAAATCGGCAGGGAAGAGCCCGAGGCGGCGCTCGAACTGGTGCTTCACCGAGATGGTCATGGTCGCGATGTGCCAGTAGCGGCCCTGCTTGTCCTGGAAGGTGGCGCTGTGGCCCGCGCCGCCGATGAAGCCGGTGGGCTTGTGTGAAAAGGGGCTCGAAGGGGCGTAGGTGAATGGGCCGCGCGGCGATGGCGCTGTATACACGCCGTCGGCGTAGGTTTTGTATTCCGTGCCCGGCGCCGCGTATTGCAGGTAGTAGACGCCGTTGTGTTTGGTCATCCAGGAGCCTTCGATCCACGGGCCGTCGCCCAGGTTGTCTTCGCCGCGGCGTTCCCATCCGTGGAGCGCGGGATCGGCGCGGAAACATTCGAACGGCTGGCCGAGCGGGCGGAAGCTGCTCTTGGGGTCGAGCTCGAGACCGGAAATGGCGCCGTTGTGCGAGAGGCCGTAATAGAGGTAGACGCGGCCATCGTCGTCGGCGAAGAGATCGGGGTCGCCCACTTTGAAGGCGTCGCTGACGAGCTCCCATTGGCCGGCTTTGGGGTTGGTGGATCGGTAAAGGCCGATGTCGCAGGCGGTGTAGTAGAGGGCGCCCGAGTAGGCCATGACGGCCGGGGCATAGGCTTCGATGGGCAGGCCGTGGGGGGTGACGAAGGTCCACTCGGCCATGTCGCTGGAATACCAGTAGCCGCCGGATTTGGATGCGAACAGGTAATAGTCGCCGCCGAAGAGGACCACGGCCGGATCGGCGGCTTCGCGGCGGCTGGGCGGCTCCGTCATGAAACGGTAGTCGATGTTGAGGGGGTTGGCGAAGGTGCGGGGGGATGGAACGGCGGAGCCGCGGAGGGCTACGGTGGAGGCCAGCAGGAGGATGGCTGCGGCGGCGGTGCAGAGGCTGGCGGCACGCGGGATTTTGGTGCGGGGCACGAATGGATATTTTAATGCAATGAGCGTCTGAAAGATGGAATGGGCAGGCTGCGCGACAGGCCAGGAGGCGCCAGGAGGCCTGTCCCACGGGCAGGCGAGCACCGCCTGCCCCACCGTCGCAAACGCCGTAATCAGTGATATCAGTTATAGGTTGTGTTGACTGATTGCGAAGTGCCTCCAAAGAGGACACCGGAGTCGAGACCCGAAGCCGTAAAAGTCTGGTAGTTGGTGTAGTTCGACACTGAGGTAGCACCCGAGCCGGCCGGCAGGGTGGCCAAGACATACGAGGGCACCGTAAATGAGCCGGCACTTACCGGGGCGATGCATGTGTAGGAACCGCTCACCGACTGGCCGGAGACGGTCGCCGACGAGCTCCCGCCAATGATCACGTAGGTACCCGAAGAGCCGCCGGTCCAGGATACTCCTAGTCCAGACGACCGGGTGACGGTTGCGGCGTTGTTGGAATTGGTCCAGCTCAAAATAGGGTTGGGGAAAGTCAGCGATGCCGTGAACGCGCCGATGAATGGCGAGACGGAGCCACCGGAGCCCTTGAACGTAAAGGTCCCACCCGAAGTCGGGATGGCCCCAGCCGCCAGTTGCGCGAAGTAGAGCCCGATGCCGCCAAACGTCGACGACGTAAGCGTGACCGTTCCTCCAACGGGTCCCGTCACGGTAATCGTTCCTGCGTCTATGGCTGTGGTTGTGATTGTGGTAGTGGTTCCGGTAGCACCGGTTTCCGTGACGATGCATCCTCCCAGCGAAACCGAGCCACTGGACGAGCCCACGCTAGACCCGGTCACTCTCTCAAAGATGCCTTCGGTGACGTCAGTGGTTTGAGAGGCGGTGCCGGTGGAGTTTACCGGCGACGTTTCCTGGAAAACGAACAGGGCGCCATTGTTCACGTTGGTCTGCCCGCTGAGGTTCTGCAGTTGGGTGCCATTGGTCCCGAAAGTGGGATCGGAGCAGACGCCGTTGCCGATGGGAAGGGTGAGGAAATTGGTGGGCACGCCGGCGCTGTTCACGCCCACTGTCGATACGTTGCAGCCGGGCGCGACGCCGGCGGGAATGGTGACGTCCACCTGGTTCAAGCCGGGGTAGCCGGACGGTCCCTGGTAGACGATGGGAGCGTCCAGGCCGCCGATGTAGATATGCGAAAGACCAGCGATTTGGTTGATATTCGAGGTGCTGAAGGTGGTATCTCTAGTGGGATCGGCGCCCAGGCCGGAACCCCACATCACCACGGTAGTGCCGGGCGGGATGGAGTTGGTGTAGTTGTACAGTGCCCCGGTGGCGTTATTGGTGGCCACGCCCAACCCGCTGCCGGTGCCGTAATAGGCGTCGAAGCCCATGGCGTTTGCGACTACCTGGAACGATGCCGGCGAGCTGGTCTGGCCGCCGTAGCTGACGGTCAGCGTGGCGTTGCCGACGGGGGTGTTGGAGGGCAGCACCAGGGCCAGTTGCGCGGCGATGGCGTAGTAGAAGACCGGAACGGTAGTGGTGCTGCCCACCGTGACTTTCACGCTCGCGCCGTTCAAAGTGGTCTGCAGACCGGGAGAGGCGCTGGATTGCAGGACGGCTTGCGCGTTGGGATCGGCCAGGCCTGAGCCCTTGATGATGAAGAGCGAGCCGGGCGAGATGCCGGAGTTGGTGAAGCCCGCCGGAACCAGGCCGTAGTTGTTCAGGATTTGGGTGATGGTGGGGCCGGTGGGAGCGCTGGAACCAAACGTATCGAACTGCAAGCTGATTGAGGTTCCGCTCTGGACGGTCACGAGCACCTTGGCGTAGTTGCCTCCGTTGGTCTTCACGGCGAAGACATCGCCGACCGGGAGCGAGCTGGCGGCGATCGCCGACTTCGAGTAGAGCGAACCTAGCCCAGAGAGGAGCGCTTGCGTATACGTGGCGTATGCCGCGGCGCCACCCGGTCCGAGGTTATAGGCCGTTGCGCTGCCTTGCGGAGTTATACCGCTACTGTTCCACAGGATGTCTCCCCCGGAACTGCTGGTGGCGCCGGTGTCGAGGCTCAAAGTGTTGCCGGCCGTCAGGGTGGGGGTTCCAGTTACATCGGCCAGTGCGGCGATGGGCAACGCCAGGGCCAGTGCGAGAACTGCGATTGCGATCGTCGGAATTCGGTTGAGTTTCATTGCTCCTCCTCTAAGGGCTTTCCAGGCTGCCAGTGAGTATACACGGAAAGCCGTCCTTTATCTACGCAGCAAAGCGGGTCGAAATGGCTCATCCGCCTCAAGATGTGGAAGCGAAAGAAGACAAGCCAGTTAGGGCTTGTCAGGAATCAGCATTGCCACTCGCCGGTGGTGAAGTTTGGGGGGGAGTGAAGATGGCTCTTCAACGCGGAGGCGCGGAGGAGCGGAGAAAACGAGAGATGAAAAGAAGTGTCTCGATTCCCGCTGTGTGTTCGCGGAGCTGGAAGAAAAGTACTCTAAAAAAATCTCCGATTCCTCTTTTTTCTCTCCTTTTCTCCGCGTCGCCGCGCCTCCGCGTTGAAGTCTTTAACCGGTAGTTTGGC
>JBEKQS010000045.1:0-24309 GCA_049519475.1 Bryobacteraceae bacterium
CAACCACTGGCCCGTCCGCGCTTCTTTCGAAAGTCTCACGAAATTGTAGCGTCACCCCTGGAATCGGGCCGCGGTAATGAGAGAATGGCAAAGATGCCCGCGGTTTCGAGTTCCGTCGAAAGAGTGCCTCGCTCGCGAATCCGCGAACTGGCCGAAATCGCTATGGGCATGGACGGCGTGCTGCGTCTCTATTTCGGCGAGTCCAATCTGCCGACGCCGGATTACATCAAGCAGGCCGCTGTGCGCGCCATGCAAGACGGCTTCACGTTTTATACCGAAAACGCCGGGTTGCCGTCGCTGCGAAGGGCCATCGCGGAAAACTACCGGCTGTTGCAGGCCGTGGATCTCGATCCCGCGACGGAGATCGTCGTCACGGCTTCGGGCGTCCAGGCGTTGAACCTCGGCATCCGTTGCGCGCTCGATCCGGGCGACCAGGCGATCGTATTGACGCCGGCGTGGCCCAATGGCTCTTCCAGCGTCATGATGGCCAACGCGGCCGTCCGCCAGATCCCGCATCCGCTCCGCGGCGCCCGCTACTCGATCGATTTCGACGCGCTCACCTCCGCCGTGACCCCGCGCACACGGCTACTGCTCTACACGTCGCCCTCGAATCCGCTCGGCTGGGTGGCCACCGAAGAAGAGCAGCAGGGCCTGCTCGATTTTGCGCGGCGCCACGACCTTTGGCTCATGGCCGACGAAGTTTACGACCGGCTCTATTATGGCGGCGCGCGCCTGGGCGAACCGGTGCCATCGATTTTGCGCAAGGCCACGCGCGACGATGCCGTCATGGTGGTACATTCTTTTTCCAAGAGTTACTGCATGACCGGCTGGCGGGTGGGCTGGCTGGTGGCGCGCCGCGACCTGGCTGCCAAGGCCACCCAGTTGAACGAATTCGTCGTCTCCCACGCTCCCACCATCGCGCAGAAGGCCGGCGAGACGGCCCTCGCCGAAGGGGAGAGCGAACTGGTGCGCATGTTGGAACGCCTGCGGGAAAATCGCGGCATCTGCATGGACGCGCTCTCCGGCATCCACGGAGTGACGCTGCCCACGCCCGACGGCGCTTTCTACGTCTTCCCGCGCATCGACGGGCTGGACGATTCTTTCGCCTTCTGCAGGCGGCTGCTCGAAGAGACTCGCGTGGGCCTGGCGCCGGGCGTGGCGTTCGGCGCCGGCGGGGAAGGCTCGATTCGCATTTGCTACGCGGCGGAGCCCGCCATTCTGGAGCCCGCCATGGAACGACTGACTAAATTTTTGCGGAGCGGCTCCTGAGGGCCGCGCCGTACCGATAGGAGAACACATGAAAGGTTTCAAAGAATTTCTGCTGAAGAACAACGTGCTCGCGCTGGCTGTCGCGGTGATCGTCGGTGGCGCGGTGGGCAAGGTGGTATCCTCGCTCGCAGCCGATATCATCATGCCGCTGATCGGCCCGGCGATTCCTGGCGGGAACTGGCGCACGGCCACCATCGCATTCGGCACCAGGCTTGGCGCAGACGGCAAGGAAGTCGTCAACACCATCAACATTGGCACGTTTTTCGGCAGCGTAGTCGATTTTCTGATCATCGCCATCGTGGTGTACATCATCACCAAGGCGCTTTTGAAGGAAGCGCCGGTCCCGCCGCCGCCGCCATCCAAGACCTGTCCCAGGTGCAAGGAAACCGTGGCCGTGGACGCCACCCGCTGCAAGTTCTGCACTTCGGATCTGTAAAGCGCCGCAAAACGGGGACTGCTACCAATTCCCGTCTTTGGAATTGGATAGCTGTCCCCGCTTTGCCTGCGCTATACTCCCAACCCGCGAATCACGCCCAACGCCACTCCCGTCATAATAAGGCCCGCACACACAATCACCACCGCTGATGCCACCGGCAGATAGCGCAACACCGGGTGGCCGGCCGCTTTTCCGCTGTCCGGAATCCAGTGCTTGGCATAGACCACGGTCATCCCGATCGCCATCAACACCACCGCGAGTCCCGCGGAAAACGCCACCAGCAGGGTCAGGCCGAGTGCGATGCGGTCCAGCGCTACCGCGCTCAGCAGCAGCACCAGCGCGGAAGGGCAGGGAACCAGGCCGCCGCTCGCGCCTAACGCCACCAGGCTCGCCATGCTGACTTCGCCTTCGGGCATGTGACTGTGGACGTGGCCATCGCCGTGATCATGCGTGTACGCGCCGCTATCGTGAACATGATCATGCCGCGTGTGCGCCGCCACGCCGCGCGCCGCCGGCAGCCGTTTCCAGAACAGCGACACGCCGATCCACGCAATCGCCAGTCCCGAAGCCGCGCCCAACACCGGATAGATTCTCTCCGGCAACACGTAGCGGGAAAGGAACAGCGTGACGAAGCCCAGGAAGAAGACCGTGATGGTGTGAGTGAAGGTCACCATCAGGCCCAGGAATGCCGCGTGCTTCACCGTGCCGCGCGTTCCCACCAGGTAAGCGGCCACAATCGTCTTGCCGTGGCCCGGCGAGAGCGCGTGTACCGCTCCCATGGCAAAGGCCACCACCATGCCGATCGACAGCACGCCCCATCCCAGTTCGCCGCGCTGCAACAGGCGCGAGAGATAGTCGCTGGGAATGGCGGCCAGAAAAACCGGCAGCACCAAGCCTGATTTCATTACAATGGTCCTTACGAATTGTATACGACGAGCGGCCCTATGAAGCGAGTGATTACCGCACAGGACGTGCCGCCCGCCGGGGACCTTCGCGTTCCCGTCGGTTCGATTGTCACGCCCTCGGCGCGTGAGGTGGCGGCGGCCCGCGGCGTGCGCATCCTCGAAGTGCCCGACGACCAGATCTCTGGCCTCGCGCCTCCCAACCAGACCATCGCCATCGGCTCCGATCACGGCGGTTTCCGGCTCAAGGAAGAACTCAAGCCGGTGCTCGAAAGTTTGGGCCTCCAACTTCGCGATGTGGGCGTCCACGAAGAGAAGCCCGCCGACTACCCCGATATCGCCTGCCAGGTAGCCGAACTGGTGGTTTCCGGCGCCGCCACGCGCGGCATCGTGATCGATGGCGCGGGCATCGGTTCCTGCATGGCCGCCAACAAGGTTCCGGGCATTCGGGCGGCCCTGTGTTATGATAAAGCTTCTGCCCGAAACAGCCGTGAACATAATGATTCTAATGTACTTACGCTCGGCGGCAGGCTCTTGACCGGAACCCAGGCGGAAGAGGTCGTGCGCACCTGGATCGCCACTTCGTTCGGCGGCGGCCGGCATCAGGCGCGGGTCGACAAGATCATGGCGATCGAGCAGCGGTATCTGAAAAAGGGAACGTTGTGACGCAAGCTGAACTCGACTCCTTAGTCGCGCAAATCGGCGAAGAAATTCTGGCCCGCGTGGGCCGCCCCGACGCTGCGCCCGCGGCCGCTCCCAAGAAGGGGGAAGGCCTCAATCTCCCCGACCAGGTTTGCCCGGGGTGCGTGCAGCGTTGCGCGCAGACCTGCTCGCGCAATACCAAGGAGATCATCGCCCTCGGAGCCACGCGCGTCTCGGCCAGCGAGAGGCTGACCAAGATCGATCCCGGCATCGCGGCATTGATTGACCACACCATTCTCAAGCCCGAAGCCACGCGCGCCGACATTATCAAGGTTTGCCGCGAGGCGCGCCAGTACAATTTCGCCAGCGTGTGCGTCAATTCCTATTGGGTGCCGCTGGTGCGCGGGGAACTGGCGGGATCGCCCGTCAAGGTCTGCACGGTGGTTGGTTTTCCCTTGGGCGCTGCCAGCACCGAGGCCAAAGCGGCCGAGGCCTCCACGGCAGTCTGCGCCGGCGCGCAGGAAGTCGACATGGTGATCAACGTGGGCGCACTCCGCTCCGGCGATCAGGACGCTGTCAAGGCCGATATCGAAGAAGTGGTGCGTGTGTCCCATAGGGGCGGTGCGATCGTGAAAGTGATCCTCGAGACCGCGCTCCTCGATGACAACCAGAAGGCCGTGGCCTGCATGCTGGCGAAAGAGGCCGGCGCGGATTTTGTCAAGACTTCGACCGGCTTTGGCCCATCCGGCGCCACCGCTCACGACATCGCGCTGATGCGCGAAGTGGTGGGGCCGCGGATGGGTGTGAAGGCCTCCGGCGGCATCCGCACGCTGCAGGATCTCCAGGCCATGACCGCGGCCGGCGCCACCCGCATCGGCGCCAGCGCCAGCGTCAAGATCGTCGAGGCCACCGCTGCCTGATCCGCGCCCGGCGCAGCCGCTCATGCAAACCACCCGCAAAGCTCCGGTCCGGTTTCGCGAACGGTCGGAGTTGTTGGACTACCTGCTGGAAGTCTCCGCGGCCACCGCTCAGACGCTCGATCTCGATCAGCTTCTGGCCAATGTGGCGGAGATCATCCGCAAGGTGCTGCCCTACGACCTGTTCGCCATCCTGCTGTTCAACGAGAAGCGCCAGGATCTGCGCATCCGCTACGGCGTGGGCCATCGCGAAGGAGTGATCCGCAGCCTTTCCATCGCGCTGGGCGAAGGCATTACGGGCCAGGCCGCGGCGCGGCGGGAACCGGTGCTGGTGGGCGACGTTCGCAACGATCCGCGTTACCTTCCCACGGTGGATGCCGTCTCGACCGAACTGGCCGTTCCCATGATGGCGCGCGGCCGCCTGGTGGGCGTGATCGATCTGCAATCCACGCGCGTCAACGCCTACACCGAGTACGACCGCGCCTTGCTGCGCCTCATCGCGGCGCGCGTTTCGATCGCCATCGACAACGCCCGCCTGTACCGCAAGGTGGAGCGCCAGAACCGCACGCTCAAGACCCTGGCCAACATTTCGCGCGAGTTCTCTTCGATTCTCGATCTCAACGAGCTGCTGGGAAAAATCGCCTCCACCGTGCGCGAATTGATCGCCTACGATGCCTTCAGCATCCTGGTAGTGGATCGGGATGCCAAGGCCCTGCGGCATCTTTTCAGCATCCGCTACGATCAGCGCGTCTCCACCGACAACGTTCCGCTCGGCAAAGGCATCACCGGCGCGGCCGCCGAATCGCGCGAAGTGGTCCGCGTGCACGACACCGCCAAGGACCCGCGCTACATCGCTTCGCATGCCGATATCCGCTCCGAAGTGGCCGTGCCGCTGGCCGTGCAGGACCGCGTGGTGGGAGTGATGGACCTGGAAAGCGACCGCGTGGGTTACTTTACCGACGACCACGTGCGCACGCTGACGCTGCTCGGTCCGCAGGTGGCGTCGAGCGTCGAAAACGCGCGGCTCTATCATGAAGTGGCCGTGCGCGAGAAAAGCCTGGAAGAGGATTTCAAAGCCGCGCGCGAATTGCAGCGTGTCATGCTGCCCGACGCCGATCCGGAAATCGAAGGCCTGGATTCCGCCGTGCGCCTGCGCCCCGCGCGGGAAATCTCGGGCGACATTTACGACCTGTTTGAACGCCGCGACGGCCGCACCGTGATCGCCTTCGGCGATGTCAGCGGCAAGGGTGCGGCGGCGGCCCTCTATGGCGGGCTGATGAGCGGCCTGCTGCGCACGCTGGCGCCGCGCCGCCACCGGCCGGCCGAACTTCTCAAGGCGGTCAACGACGCGCTCATCGAACGCAAGGTGGAAGCCCGCTACGCCACCTTGACCGTGCTGCTGTGGGACCCCGCGACACGCCACATCGTGATGGCCAACGCCGGCGCGATTCCGCCCATGATCTGCCGCGGCACCGAGATTTTGAAAGTGCGGGCCGAAGGTGTGCCGGTCGGCCTGCTGGAATCCCGCGAATACGAGGAGGTGACTTTCGAGACCCAGCCTGGTGACCTCATTCTGCTCTACTCCGATGGCATCACCGACCATTTGAGCGCCGCCGGTCTGGAATTCGGACGCGGCCGTCTGGCCCAGGTGGTGCGCGCCAACTGCCAAAAACCGCCCGCCGCCATCATCCAGGCGATCTTCGAGGCGCTCGACCAGTTCTCCACTACCGCCTTCGACGATCAGACGCTTTTCGCGATGAAGGTCCGGGGATGATTGGTAATCCCTGTATTATGAGCAGGTTTGGCGGAACCTGTGGAATAATGGGTGTCAACCTCATGACGGTCTTTGTGCAGAACGGTCCGAGGCTTCGACGGCCCCTTCGAGCTATTTTGAGGGCCATGCAACCGGCCAAATCCGGTATGCGCAATTCCCCTTCCCCCTTTGTAACCTGTCAACTTGCCGGTACGCCTATCCAAACGGAGCACTTGAAGCTTTTTTGGGACGCCGGCACGTATGGTGCCGAATGCTGGTTGATTTCGAGCTGATCAAGAGCGCACAGAAGGGCGATAGCGCTGCTTTCAACGAAATCGTGACGGCGTACCGGAAGCGGATTCTGGGCACGATCACCCGGTTGATCGCCCGTACGGAAGATGTCGAGGATGTCGCACAGGAAGTTTTCTTGCGACTTTATTTTTCTCTCGACCAATTGCGGACGGCAGAGGTCTTTGAACCGTGGTTGTATCGGCTGACGGTTAACGCGGCTTACGATTATCTTCGCAAGCAGCGGCGCCGCCAGGAATTCCGGATGTCCGACCTGTCGGAGCAGCAGGTGATGATGGCCGATGCTGTGGCGGGTGGGAAAGCGGATCAGGACGATCAGCACAAGAAAAAGCTCCGTGAGTCCGTGGCATCGCTTCTGGGAGCGGTTTCGGAAGCGGATCGGATTCTGCTGATGTTGAAAGAAGTGGAAGGGCTTTCGTTGAAGGAGCTTGAAAAGATTTATAAAGTCAACGAAAATGCCCTTAAGGTCCGGTTATTCCGGGCCCGCCAACGGGTGTTGAAAGCCTTTGGCGCAGCGGAGAAGCGGCAGGAGGCCGGCTGAGCGCCGGCAGGTGGTGCGAGGTATTATATGACTTCTATGCGCGGCAACGACGAAGAAAGATTGGACGCTCTGTTGCGGGCGTATCGCGATGCCTGCCCCACACCGGAGGCCAGCGCGAATTTTATGCCGGCCCTTTGGGGGCGGATTGAATCGCGCCAGAGTTTCACGTTTTCCTTCCGTCACATGGCGAATGGCTTTGTCACCGCGGCTGTGGCCCTGACCATCGCGCTGGGCGTGTATATGTCGATGCCGCATTCCATCGCCGTCGCCTCCAGCGAGACTTACCTCGAGGCCCTGGCGGACGCCCATCCGCTGGATGCCCCCGATATCGTCATCCCGGCGCGCCTCGACCTCTCCGGCCGTTAGGCTGATTCATGGCGAACACGAAACTGTCCGCATTCTTTTCGCTGCTTCTGGTGTTTCTCAGTGGCGTGGTAGTAGGCGGCTTCGCATACCATGTATACAGCACCACGGCAGTGGTAGCTCCTTCCAATCCCAAAGGCCCCGAAGAGAAGCGCGATCCGGAAGCCATCCGCAAACGCAATATCGATGAAATGACCCAGGCAGTCCGCCTGGACCCGCAGCAAGTGGTTCAGTTGGAGAAGATCTACGATCATACCCGGGACCAGTTCGAGCAGGTTTTTCAGAAACGGGACGCCGAAGGCCGCGCGATTTTTGACGACCAGGTGGCACAAATCAAGGCCATGCTCCGCCCCGACCAGGTTCCGTTGTACGAAGCGCTCCACGCGAAGCACGAAGCCGAACGCAAAGCGCACAAAAAGGGTCCAGGGGGCGCCGGTGGAAGGAAGTAATCCAGCCGCATCCTTGCTCCACATCAGCCCCAATGCTCACTTAGGACGTCACTTCAGAAGTTCGCTAACGTATCCAAGATCGCTTGCTAACGCGCGCGGCTCAGATCCGAGCCGCGACCGTGAGGGAGCGATCTTCGCAGAATACGAGAGTGTATTTATGAAGCGGTGGACTTAGCTTAGCCGAAGAAGACCAAGCATAATAATCCTCACAGCCGCAGCGCCACGGTCCACGCGCCTTCGAGTTCCAGTAGCCTCTTCTTCAACGGCAGGCCTCCGCCGTACCCCGTCAACCTGCCGCCGGAGCCGATCACGCGGTGGCAAGGCGCCACGATCGAGACCGGGTTGGCGCCATTGACCGCACCGGCCGGCGTGTAGGGCTCAGCCGGGGTTGTTAGTGGGTGCGTGGCGGTTGGCGGGTTTCCAGGTCGAGTAGGCGTTGCTCGATGGCGGCAAGCCGCTCGGTGGTAGCGGCGTCGGCGTGTTCGAGGCGGACCATGCGGGCGAAGTTTCCGCGCGCGAAAGCTTCGATGCCCCGCAGGATTTCACTTTGCATGTCGCGCATGGCTTCGATGGTGCGGGCGTCGCCCGTGCTGATCTCCTCGCGCATGGCTTTGGTGGCGAGGTCTAGCGCCTCCTGCGCGCTCCGAGTGATTCGCTGCTCGGCGGCGTCCACTACGGCGGCGATCTGTGCGAGGTCTTCAGGTGTCGTGGCGTCGCTCCGCATCAATGGCCGCGACAAATCGCTCCGTCTCGTTCATCGTGGCCTCTTCAGATAGTTTACCCCATCCGCAAGATTGGCAAGCTGCCAACGCAACCGGCCGAGCCAGCCTTCTCTTGAACAAACTGCAAGCCAGGATTGACCAGTTGGTCATCGAAACCGGACGTGCGCCCGACAAGCTGCTGGCGCTGGCCAGAACCGGTTCGCCCGCCAGCGTGTAGCCCGCTTTTCTACCCAACTTCGTCGCACGGGTGCGGCAGGCGCTTTCGCCGGCCAACCCAGATCACAGTGTTTATGCGCAACAAGCTGGCGGGAGTTGCCCTTCAGTTGCTCGATGGTTTCTCTGCCTTTTCAACAAAGAGAAACTCGCCGGGGCCTTTCGCCGGTTGGAGGCGCAGCCCGCAACGCTTCATCGCAATGCCACGGTGACCCCAGGCTGAGTACTCACGTCGTAATTGTTGATCAACACGCTCACCGGCACGGCATTCAGATTGACGCCAGCCGCAAAACTCGAAGGCGCCTGGACGTTGATCTGCACAACGCCCGCGATTAATCCGGGTGCCGATCCGGCAAACACGATCGTTCCCGGCATGCCGCCAAAATAGACCTGAACAGGCACAGTAAGCATCGATGCGGGTACCGGCGCAATTTCAGCGTCGATCAGCGGCGGGTTGAACGGGCCGAAGCCGGTCGCAAAAATTGAAATGGTCGATCCTCGGCCGGCGGGGTTCTGTGGCGAATTGACCGTTCCATCCTGATTGAGTACGGCTGCCTGGCCGGCTGGGTTCAGCGTGAAGATTCCCGGCGCGACGCCCGCTATCGCCAAGGGAAGAATGGAAAAGGCCTGCCCGCCGATCTCGATGGCAACCTGCACACCGGTACCGGGCTGAACGCCGAACGGAACCACGGTGTTGATCTGTGTGCTGCTCACATAAAGCAGCGGTGCCGGCGCGCCGTTGAACAAAACGCGTGTGCCGGCGAGTGTGGTGGTGACGCTTCCGTTCGGCTCGAGTTGCAGACCATCGCCATCAGACGGGCCGAGATTTGCGCCGAAAAGCGAAATGATCTGGCCTGGCGCTGCCGAACCCACCAAAAACGACGCTCCATTCACGGAGCAAGCCAAATTCGGGCCCGGCTGCGCATTCAGATCCGTCTTCGTCAGGAATTGGCCGTCGCTTGTGTAGATCTGTCCCGGTTTTCCGATCGCGAGCGACGGAAATCCTGTGGCCCTGGAGGACGTGCTGAAATACGACGAATAGATGACGCCGCCGGCGGGACTCAATGCCTCCACGAATCCTGGAAGAACGCCCGTGCAATAGGTCGGCATGACGGCGTTCTGCGTCGGCGCAATCTGCGAGGCGACTCCTGCCATATAGACACCTCCCACTGCGTCCACGGCGATGGATGCGGTGGTCTCCGCAGTCAGCGCCAGGGAGGTTGAGAACATCGTGCCGGAGCCGTCAGGGCTCAACTCGCGAAGGAATCCGCCTCCAGCGCCAGCTTGGCCCACAATCCAAGCGGCGCTCTGCGCATCGACCGCAAGGTCGGTCACGAAGTCGTCTGGCTTCCCGGAGGAGCTAACGTAGATAGCCGACGTGCCGTCCGCGCCCAGTTTCGTCACCGAAGAGCCAATTGCCGCGTAGACGTGATTGCTGCCGTCGATGTCGATATGGGCAACTCCGCCGTTGCTTCCACCCTCTACGTGGGTCGCCCAGATCACCTTCGTTCCCGTCTGATTGATTTTAGCCACGATGCCGGCACTGGAAGCGGCAGAGCCGAGATAAGCCCCCGGAGTCACGGGAAATTGCGGACCGCTAGCGCCCGATACGTAGGCATTGCCGCTCGCGTCGACGCGAATTCTTCCAGCAGTCTCGTCATCCGGCCCCCCGAGAAAAGTCGCATAGACGAGCTTACCTGATGGGTCGAGCCTCGCTATGAAGAGATCTCCGCCGGGCCCGGATGTGTAGCTGTTGGGATTGCCGATCGAGGGCCCACCGTATTTACTCTGCGCAGCGTTGCTGGTTACCGGAAAGTTCGCGGAAAAGGTCGTGCCGAGAACATACACATTGCCGCCCGTATCCACTGTGATCGAGGCGCCGCGATCCTCGCTGGTCCCTGCCAGCACCGTGTTGTAAACCACGTAAGTACCGCTTGGATCGAGCTTAGCCACAAACGCATGATTACAGAGAATGGGTACCCCGAAGAAACCGTACCCGCAGATGTCAGACGCATTCGACGGCAGATACCCCGTCACATAAAGATCCCCCACGCTATCCGCTGCGAGACCGCTCACCGTCCCCTGAAGCGGACCGGTCGAGTAGATCACAGCCTGAGCTCGCGCATCAGCCATGCCGATGAGAAGAAGTAGCGCCGTCAGCCGGAGCGACATACGAAAACGTCATGCAACTCGGGTTCCACGGGACATTTTCCGCATATGCGTGACTGTTCGTTACTTAGAGGGGCCAATGCTAAAGCCGATTGGATCAATCTGACACACGGCTCGTTTGGACGGTCGCGAAGTGATAATCGACAATCACCACAATCTTGACCAATAACTCCTTTCCCCTCAACCGCTCGCCCCGCTGAATTTCAGACTCCATCCCAACCTCATGCTATTGCTGAAAGCGGAAGGATACCTTCGTGCCGCATCCCCAAAGACTCGTCTCCTCCGCCCGTCTCGCTGCCAATCGCGCCAACGCCGCCCGTTCCACCGGCCCACGCTCACCCCAAGGCAAGGCCCGCTCCGCACAAAACGCCCGCAAGCACGGTTTCACCGCCGCCCACTTCGCCGTCGTCAGCCCGGAACACCTCGACGCGGTCGCCAACCTTCAGGCGGACCTTGTATCCTTTTACCGGCCCGCCAATTCCCAGGAGCTTCTCGCCATCGAACACATCGCCCTCGCGCAACAGGCGCTTCTTCGTGCCGCCGCCCTTGAGGCCGGACTCCTCACCGCTTGTCTCAATGCGAGCCTCGGCTCAGGCGAGATCCCGGGCCACCCCGAAGCCATCCCCAGCCAGTACCTCAACCGCCTGCTCGCCGGAGGTTTCCATTGCCTGGCCACCAGGTCCAACGGCTGGTCCCTGTTCCTGCGATACCAGGCGCAAGCCGACCGCTCTTACCGCCGCTACATCGAAGAATTCGAACGGTTTAAAGCCAATCGGGTGGAATTACCAAACGAACCCATCCTCGGATCCCCACCTGCCGAAGACGCAGCCATTTCCACTGATGGAATTTCTGAGGAAACTTCCTTTTGCGAAACGAACCCATCGCCCCTCGCGGGCGCGCCGTCCTCTCCGGCCCCCGTTACAGCTTTAGCGCCATGCTCCACGCGCCTTCGAGTTCCAGCAGCCTCTTCTTCAACGGCAGGCCTCCACCGTATCCCGTCAACCTGCCGCCGGAGCCGATCACGCGGTGGCAAGGCACCACAATGGCGACCGGGTTGGCGCCGTTGGCCGCACCCACCGCCCGGACGGCTTGAGGAGTCCCAATGGCCGCCGCGATCTGGGCATAGCTCCGGGTTTCTCCGTAGGGGATCTCCTCTAATTCGCGCCACACCCGCTTTTGGAATTCGGTACCTATCATGTCCAGGGGGAGCTGGAATCGCCGCAAATCCCTCGCAAAATAAGCGTGCAACTGGGATGCGGCTTCGCGGAGAAACGGATTGGCATCCTGCCGGTGGCCATCCACCGGTTTCGCCGGAGTGAATTCGATGGCGCGGATCCCGCAATCGCTTGCAACCAATCGAAGATTCAGATCGTCTACAAAGCGTACTTCGGTCCATTCAAGCATGGGAACAGTTTGCCACAAACCGCGGGTGGTGATGCGCCCGAATTCGTCTTATTCCCGCTGGCGACATTTCTACTTGCAACCATGCGAACCCTTTAACACTGCTGTTATAATTAGCACTACTCGCCTTTTATGCCTTTAAAGCCTTTCGCACCGAATCTTGGCGCGGACAAGAAGATATTCTTGCTCAAGCCGCGAGGTTTTTGCGCCGGTGTCGTGAGAGCCATCGATGTGGTTAAAATCGCGCTGGATCTGTATGGGCCGCCGGTTTATGTCCGCAAGGAAATCGTGCACAACAAGCACGTTGTGGACGAGTTGCGCAATGCCGGGGCGGTTTTCGTGGAAGAGCTGGACGAAGTGCCGGCCGGCGCGCGCGCCATTTTCAGCGCCCACGGCGTGGCGCCCGCGGTGCGGCGCGAGGCCAGGGAACGCAACCTGGATGTGATCGATGCCACCTGCCCGCTGGTTACCAAGGTGCACCTGGAAGCCGTGCGGTTTGCGCGCGACGGGTACAGCATTGTGCTGATCGGGCACAAGGATCATGACGAAGTGATCGGCACGCTGGGCGAAGTGCCGGACCGCAGCCACCTGGTGGAAACGGTGGAAGATGTGGACCGGCTGGAACTGTCCGATCCGCGGCGCGTCCGCTATTTGACCCAGACCACTCTCAGTCTGGACGAGACGCGCGAGATCATCAGCCGCCTGAAAGAGCGGTTCCCCTTTATCGAGGGGCCGCCGGCGCAGGATATCTGCTACGCCACCGAGAACCGGCAGATGGCCGTGAAGGCCGTTTCGCAGACCGTCGAACTGCTGCTGGTGGTGGGCTCGCAGAACAGCTCGAATTCCAAGCGGCTGGTGGAAGTGGGCGACAATTTTGGAGTCCGTTCCCACCTGGTCAACGATTGCACCGACATCGATCCGGCCTGGCTGGACAGCGTCCGGAACGTGGCGGTGACCGCCGGGGCTTCGGCGCCCGAGCACCTGGTGCTGGAACTGATCGAGTTTCTGAAAGCGGGCGGCTATAACCAACTGGAGGAGATCGAGCTGGTGGATGAAGATGTCCGCTTCTCGCTGCCTTCGGAGCTGACCATAACGATTCAATGAGCGCGCCGGTACAAGTCGGGAATACGCTGGAGTTTGCGGCCGAGCACGCGATGCGCCGCGCCGCCCAATACCTGGGCGGCTTGCAGCAGCGCGACGGCCATTGGTGCGCGGAGCTGACCGCCGACACCACCCTCGAATCCGACTACATCCTGTTCCAACTTTGGCTCTATCCGCCGCAGGACGGCCAGTGGGAGCCTCCCACACGGCCCCTGATCGACAAAGCGGTGCGCGCTATCCTCGACCGGCAGCTTCCGGATGGCGGCTTCAATATCTATAGCAAGGGCCCGTCGGAGGTCACCGCGTCCGTCAAGGCCTACTTCGCGCTCAAACTGGCGGGAATGGCGGCCGACGACGCGCGGATGGAACGGCTGCGCGAACGCATTTTGGAGCTGGGCGGCATTCAGGCATCCAACAGCTACGTCAAGGTCAACCTGAGCCTGTTCGACCTGTATCCGCGACAGTTCTGCCCCAGCATTCCACCCGAAGTGGTGCTGCTGCCGTTCGACTTTCTGTACCAGATGTCCGCCTGGACGCGGGCCATCGTGGTGACGCTCTCCATCGTGCACGCCGCCAACCCGTGCCGGCCGGTTCCGGAGGGGTTGAACCTGGACGAGATCTGGTTGCCCGGAGCCAGTCCGGCGTGGTCGTTCAAAAAAGACCGGCGCTGGCTGACGTGGCACAATATTTTCCTCACGGCCGACTGGATTCTGAAGTGGTGGGAACGCCGCGGGTCGAAGAGCATACGGCAGAGAGCCATCCAGAAAGCCAAGGAGTGGATGATCGAACGGCTGGGCCACTCCGACGGGCTGGGCGCCATCTATCCTCCCATGATGTACTCGGTGATGGCGTTGGATGTTTTGGGGTACGAGCCCAACGATCCGTTGCGCGTGGAAGCGCTGCGCCAGTTCAATAACCTGATGGTGGACGATGGCGAGCGGTTCTTCTTCCAGCCGTGCTTCTCGCCGGTTTGGGATACCGGGATTGGCGCGTATGCGCTGGGACAGACCGATTCCCACCACCCGGCCTTGCGGCGGGCGGCCGATTGGCTGCTGGCCAAAGAGGTTCGCCGCAAGGGTGATTGGGCGGTCAAGCGTCCCAATACCGAGCCTTCGGGCTGGGCATTCGAATACGGCAACGAGTTTTATCCCGATATCGACGACACCGCCATGGTGACGCTGGCGCTGAGCGAGGCGCGGGCATCGGACCCCGCCGCGCAGGAGGCCTGCCAAAAACGGGCGCTGGATTGGCTCCTGGCGATGCAATCGAGCGACGGTGGATGGGCGGCCTTCGATGCCGACAATAATTGGGAATTCCTGAACAAGGTTCCCTTCGCCGATCACAACGCCATGCTCGATCCGACTTGCCCGGATATTACCGGGCGCGTGCTGGAGGCGCTGGCGGCCCATCACATCGACCGCAACCACCGCGCGGTGCGCCGCGGCGTGGAGTGGCTGGCGCGCAATCAGCGGCCCGACGGAAGCTGGTACGGACGCTGGGGCGTGGCCTACATTTACGGCACGTGCTTCGCCTTGCGCGGCCTGGGGGCATCCGGCGAGAGCGATCGCGAAGCCCACGTGCTGCGCGCCGGCGAGTGGCTGCGCTCGGTCCAAAATGCCGACGGCGGCTGGGGTGAAAGCTGCGAAAGCTATGACAAGGGCCTGTTCGTTCCGGCTGAAAGCACGCCTTCGCAGACGGCCTGGGCGCTGATGGGACTGATCGCCGGGGGCGACGACAACAGCTTAAGCGTGCAGCACGGCATCGAGTACCTGCTGGATACGCAGCGCGCCGATGGAAGCTGGGACGAAGAGCTGGCCACCGGCACTGGTTTTCCGAAAGTTTTCTATCTCGACTATCATCTGTACAAAGATTATTTTCCACTCCTCGCGCTGACTTCGTTCGTGAAGACAAGAGATCGTTCGAATGGCTGAACTATGAAATTTCCGATTGCGATGGTGGCCGGCATGGCCGGGTACATCTTCAAGAACAAGAGGCGGCCGCGGCCGGAGTGGCAGAAGAACGTCGCTCCCGTGGCGGATTTATCCAACCCCTTCCGCATCCTGCCGGCCAAGACCGGCGAGAGCCGCCAGCCGCACCCGATGATCGGCCGGCGTTTTCCCATCGTGATGATGCTGGAGCCGCTGCACGCCTGCAATCTGACGTGCACGGGCTGCGGCCGCATTCGGGAATACGAATCGACCATCAGCGAGCGGGTTCCCCTGGAAGAATGTCTGGCGGCGGTGGACGAGTGCGGAGCGCCCATGGTGTCGATTTGCGGCGGCGAGCCGATGATGTACCCGCAAATCGGCCAACTGGTGGCGGGAATCCTGGAGCGGAACAAGCACATCATTCTCTGCACCAACGGCATGTTCATCCAGAAGCGTCTGCATGAGTTCACTCCCGACAAGCGCTTCTACTTCAACGTCCACCTGGACGGGATGGAAAAGAATCACGACATCGCCGTGGAGAAGACGGGCGTATTTCGCGACGCCATTGAAGGCATCAAGGCCGCCAAGGCTGCCGGATTCCTGGTTTGCACCAACACTACCGTCTACAAAGAGACGGACATGGCGGAGATTGAAGAGCTTTTCGATTACCTGAAGCAGTTCAACGTGGATGGGCACCAGATTTCGCCGGCTTATGGATATTCGGCCGTGGACGACCGCGAAATCTTCATGACGCGCGACGACGTGCACGAAAAATTTCGCGATTTCGACCGCATCGCCAGGAAATACAATGTGCGGCAAACCCCCGTCTACATGGAGTTCCTGAGAGGCGAGCGCGAGCTGCCATGCACCGCGTGGGGCAACCCCACTTACAACATCAAGGGCTGGAAAGGGCCCTGCTATCTGATTACCGACGGCCACTACAAGACCTTCGAGGATCTGATGACGCAGACGCCGTGGGAAAGCTACGGCCCCGGAAACGATCCGCGCTGCGAGCACTGCATGATGCATTGCGGGTTTGAGCCCTCGGCGGCGTTCGGGATCAACGCGAAGTTCACCGACAACTTCAAGATGTTGTCATGGATGCTGCGCTAGCGCGCGTCTCTCGTTCCCGGCCCGGAAGTGTGGCGCACGCACTCGTGCGTGCCGTGTCGAGACTCATCTCGACACCGTCTGGGCGTGTGTGGGGACCGGGCGTCGGCACGAGTGCCGGCGCGGCACGCATGAGTGCGTGCGCCACCCAGAGCGGGCTACCCTCATGAAACCCGCCCTGGTCACCGGCGCTTCCGGCTTCCTCGGATGGCATGTTGCCCGCGTGCTGCGGGAGCGTGGCTACCCGGTTCGGGCGCTGGTGCGCAAGGGCAGCCGCGTGGATGCGCTGGATGTCGAGCCCGTCGAAGGCGATCTGCGCGACGCCGACTCGCTCGCGCGCGCGGTTTTGGGCTGTGGCCTGGTCTTCCACGTGGCCGCCGACTACCGGCTATGGGCCAAAGAGCCGGCCGAGATGTACCGATCGAACGTGGATGGCACGCGCAATGTGCTGGAAGCGTCCCGGCAGGCCGGAGTCGAGCGCGTGGTCTACACCAGCACGGTCGGCTGCATCGGCGTCCCCGAAGGCGGCATCGGCAATGAGGACCTGCCGGTGACTCTCGAAGAGATGGCGGGCGATTACAAGCGCTCCAAGTTTCTGGCAGAGCAAGTCGCGCTCGAATTCGCGCGCTCCGGGCTCCCCGTGGTGATCGTCAATCCCACGGCGCCGGTGGGCGATCACGACGTCAAACCGACGCCCACAGGCAAGATCGTGGTGGACTTCCTGAACGGTGACATGCCGGCCTTCACCGACACCGGGCTCAACATTGTGGATGCGCGGGACGTTGCCGAGGGTCACTGGCTGGCGTGCGAACGCGGCCGGCAAGGGGAGCGCTATATTCTGGGTTCGGAGAACCTGACGCTGGCGCAAATTCTGCAACAACTGGCTCGGATTACGGGCCGCCGGGCACCCACCACGCGGCTGCCGTACGCGCTGGCCTGGTGTGCGGGGGCGTGCAGCACGGCCTGGGCCGGAGTCACCGGGACGCCGCCGCGCATTCCCATGGAAGCCGTGCGCATGGCCAGGAAGAAAATGTGGGTGACATGCGAAAAGGCGCGCCGCGAACTGGGCTTCGCGCCCGGCCCCGCGTGGCAGGCGCTCACCCGCGCGGTCGAGTGGTTCCAGGGGGCAGGGAAGCGGCCTGTCCAAACGCCAGCGGCATGAGGCTACTCCTGATCGCCTCCGATCGGATGGAATTCCAGGGCCTGCTGCGGCGCTGCGAGCAGGTCCGGACCGCCGCTTTGTCCGTCGATTGGTCGCGCCTGGCGCGCCTGGGAGCCCATGACTTGCTGCTGGCAGCCAACGGAGTGGGCGCCCGGCGAGCCGCCTCCGCGGTGGATGCGGCCACGGCCATGTTTTCAGCCGACGCCATTATCAGCCTGGGCTTCTGCGGCGCCCTGGCGCCGGAACTGGGAGTGGCCGATATGGTAGTGGCGACCGGCATCGCAGCCGCGGCCGGTAGCTTCGCCGCCCAACCGCCCGCCGCGGCTCCCGCGCATCGCGCCGGAACGGTCTGCTCGCTCGATCATGTGGCCCGTACCGCCGAAGAAAAGCGCGGTCTGCACGCAACGGGCTCGATCGCGGTCGAAATGGAAGCCGCGGGAGTTGCGGTACGGGCCGAAGCGCTCGGCCGCCCGTTCTACTGCATAAAGGCCGTCACCGATCTGGCGGGCGAAAGCATGGCCAACGACTTCAATGCCGCACTTTCGGGCGGTCACTTCGATACAATAAAGGTTCTAAGTTCTTCATTGCGCCATCCTTCGGTCCGGCTCCCGGAGCTGTTCCGGTTGCGCAAGCGTTGTCTGCGAGCTTCTATAGTCCTGGGAGATTTTGTTGCCGATTGCCGATTCTGACGTAAGCACCATACCGGAAACCATGCACGCCGCGGTATACCGAGGCCGGAGTGCGGTTCAGGTGGAGGAAGTACCAACGCCGCGGATCGGTGCGGGCGAAATCCTCATTCGCGTGGAAGCCTGCGGCATCTGCCATACCGACCTGAAGAAGATCGAGCACAACCTGCTGGAGCCACCTCGCATTTACGGGCACGAAACCGCCGGCACGGTGGCCGCCGTTGGCTCCGGAGTCACGCGTTTCCAGCGGGGCGACCGCGTGGTGGCCTTCCACCATATCCCGTGCCTGGAGTGTTTTTATTGCAGATGCAACCACTATGCACAATGCGCAATCTATAAGAGAGTGGGCATTACAGCGGGCTTCGAACCGGCCGGGGGCGGGTTTGCGCAGTACGTGCGGGTGATGGATTGGATTGTGGAGCGCGGCGTCGAAAAGATTCCCGACGGCGTCCCCTTCGAGCGCGCCGCGTTGGTGGAACCGCTCAACACTTGTTTGAAGGCCGTGGTGGAATGCGACCCGCAGCCCGGCGAGTTCGTGGCCATATTGGGGCAAGGGCCCATTGGGCTGATATTCACGATGCTGGTCAATCGCTCGGGCGCGCGCATCGCCGCCACCGATACCATCCCCGAGCGGCTGCTGCTGGCGGGGCGGTGTGGCGCGGAATTTGCGTGGGACCCGCGGCGGACCAACGTAGCCGAGGAAATCAAGCGCCTGAACGAAGGGCGCGGGGCGGACCTGGTGATCGTAGCGGCGTCCGTTCCCGGGATCGTCGATCAGGCCATGGCCTGCTCGCGGCCGGGCGCGCGCATCCTGTTGTTCGCCCAGACTTCCGCCACGGAGCGCGTGGAGGTCTCCGGCGCCGACATTTGTGTATTCGAACGTACCCTGTTCGGGTGTTATAGTGCTTCTGTGGACTTACAAAAGGAGTCCGCAAACCTGGTTTTCGGGGGCGAGTTGCCCTTGGAGGAACTGATCTCGCATCGCCTGCCGCTGGCGGAAATCCGCTCGGGGATTGATCTGGCGTTGCATCCCGGGCCCAAATCGTTGAAAATAATCGTTCAGCCACAGAGGTGGTCATAGAGTGGACAATCACATGATGGCTGCTGTGCTATACGGCAAGGAACACTTGCAAGTGGAGCCGGTGGCCGTTCCGACAATCGAGAGCGGTGACATCCTCGTAAAGGTAAAGGTGGCGCTGACGTGCGGTACGGACGTCAAGGTTTTCCGCCGTGGTTACCACGCGCGTATGATCGTGCCGCCCGCCGTGTTCGGGCATGAACTGGCCGGCGACGTGGTTGCCGTGGGCTCCGATGTCACGCGGTTCAGCATCGGGCAGCGGGTGGTGGCAGCCAATTCCGCGCCCTGCGAGAACTGTTTCTTCTGCCGGCGCGGTTTGCAGAATCTCTGCGAAGACCTGCTGTTCAACAACGGCGCGTATGCCGAATACATCCGCATTCCGGCGCGCATCGTGGAGCGCAATGCTTATGTGATTCCGGCGCACGTGGGATATAGCGACGCCGCGCTGGTGGAGCCGCTGGCCTGCGTGCTTCGCGGCCTGGAAGAGACCGCTCCGCAGGCGGGCGATACCGTCGCGGTGATCGGACTCGGGCCGATCGGTCTGATGTTTGTGAAACTCGCCAAACTATGCGGCTGCCGGGTCATCGCGGTGGGACGGCGCAGGCAGCAACTCGATCGGGCCCAAGCGCTGGGGGCCGACGAGCTGATCGTGGGCAACGATCATTCGAACCCCGTCGAGACCATCCGCAGTTGGACCCACGGGCGCGGCGTGGATGTCGCCATTGAAGCCGTGGGCAAGCCGCAGACCTGGGAGTGGGCGGCCAACATGGTGCGCCGCGGCGGCACCGTGAACTTCTTCGGCGGCTGCCCCAACGATAGCCGCGTGCACCTGGATACGGCCCTGCTGCACTATTCCGAAATCACGTGCAAGGCCAGCTTCCACCATACCCCGGCGTTCATCCGCAAAGCGCTCGACCTGGTCAGCGCCGGCCACATTACCGCCGCGTTCTTCGTCAATCGCGAGGAACCGCTGGCCAATCTCCTGGAAGTCATGCGCCACCTGATGAGCCATAACGGCCACCTGAAGACGGCGATCGTGCCGTAGTGGCGGGGGCGATGCCGCTTCCGCTTCCGCTTCCGCCAGTCGAGTTCGTCCGCTCGCCGGAGGCCTTGCAGCGCATCTACACGCCCGCCGAAGCTTGCGATTACACGCGCTGGCTGGCCACCCACCACTACGAGAATTTCCACGTGGTGAGCTTCCTGTTGCCCAAGCGCCTGCACCGGGATTTCTATAACGTCTACGCGTATTGCCGGTGGGCCGACGACCTGGGCGATGAATTGGGCGACCGCGCCGAGAGCCTGCGCCTGCTGGACTGGTGGCGCACGGAACTGGACGCCATGTACGCGGGCCGCGCTACGCATCCGGTGTTTGTGGCGCTGCGCGATACGGTGCGCGAATACCAGATTCCGCGCCGGCCTTTTGCCGACCTGATCCAGGCTTTCGTGCAGGATCAAACCGTCACGCGCTACCGCAATTGGGACGAAGTGTTGGCTTATTGCCGGCATTCGGCGAATCCGGTGGGCCGCCTGGTGCTGTACTTGTGCGGCCATTCCGATGAGGAGCGGCAACGGCTTTCCGACGCCACCTGTACGGCTCTGCAACTCGCCAACTTCTGGCAGGACGTGACAGTGGATCTCCTGAAGGACCGCATCTATATTCCGCTCGACGTGATGGAGCGTCACGGTTGCACGGTGGAGGATTTGTGCGCGCGCCGCTTCACCCCGGCGTTTCGGGAAGTGATGCGGGAACTCGTCGGGAAGGCGCGCGGGTTGTTTCTGGAAGGCGCGCCGCTGGCGGGCCGCCTGGACCGGCGTCTGGCTCTGGATATCGATCTCTTCAGCCGCGGCGGCATGCGCGTGTTGCGGAAGATCGAGCAGCAGGGATATGACGTGCTGGCCGCGCGCCCCGCCATTTCGAAAGCCGAGCGCGTGCGCCTGTTGCTGGGGTCCCTGGTTCGGGTGGCCTTCCGGCGGGCGGCATGACGAACGCCATCGATCAGTCGTACGAATACTGCCGCCGCGTGGCGCGCCGCCGCGCCAAGAATTTCTACTATTCGTTCGTGCTGCTCTCCCGCCCGCAGCGCCGCGCCATGTGCGCTATTTACGCCTTCATGCGCTATTGCGACGATCTGAGCGACGAACCGGGCGCCACCCGCGCGGCCATCGAACGCTGGCGCGCCGAGATGGAAGATGCGCTGGCCGGCCGTTTTGGCGGCCACCCGGTGTGGCCCGCCTTCCATCACACGATTCGCCGTTTTCGCATCCCGCACGAATATTTCCGCGCGATGATCGACGGGGTCCTCTCGGACCTGGAGCCGCGCGAGTTTGAGACCTTCGATCAGCTCTACCGCTATTGCTACCAGGTGGCGTCGGTGGTCGGGCTGACCACCATCCATATCTTCGGCTTCGATACGCGCAGCGCGCTGCCGCTGGCCGAAAAATGCGGCGCGGCGTTCCAGTTGACCAACATCCTGCGCGATATCCGGGAAGACGCCGCGCGCGGCCGGATTTATCTGCCCGCCGAAGACCTGCGCTGCTTCGGGCTCACCGCCGGGGACATCCATGCAGGCAGGCGCAGCCGGCCTTTTCTCAACCTGATGCAATTCGAAGCGGAGCGGGCGCGTGCCTACTACAACGAGTCGATGCCGCTGCTCGACCTGATTCACCCGCGCAGCCGCCCGTCGCTGTGGGCGCTGATCGGCATCTACTCGCGGCTGCTGGAGCGGATTGTGGAGAGCGATTATGACGTCTTCGCGCGGCGGGTGAGGCTGCCGCTATGGGAGAAGTCGTGGATTGTGGCGCGGGCGCTGATGGGGCCGCGGACGAGCGCGTATGAGCGGTAACCCTCCATTGCGGTGATCAGGTAGCCGGCGAAGGCGCGGTTTTCCGAGCTGGTGCGCAGGGCCACCGGGCGGCGGCCAGCACGCGGGGGATGCCGGCCAGGTCGGGCGTGATCTGGACGTTGCGCCAGGCGGCGAACAGGGAGTTGACGTGCTGGAGGCTGCCGAATCCTAGTTCCAGGATCAGCCAGCCGCCGGGACGGAGGACGCGCGGGGCGGCGGCGGCGATGCGGGCATAGATTTCGAAGCCGGTTTCGCCGGCGAAGAGCGCCACGTGCGGCTCCCAGTCGCGGACTTCCCGCTGCAGGCCTTCCTTCTGCGTGAGCGGGACGTAGGGAGGGTTGGAGACGATTAAATCGACCGATTCGGGGGCGATGGAATCCATAAGGTCGCACACCACGAACTCGACGCGCGCGGCCAGGCGGCGGGCATTGGCGGCGGCTACGGCGATGGCGGCGGGCGAGATATCGGTGGCCAGGACTTCGGCGCCGGTTTCCAGTTGGAGCGTGACGGCGAGCGCACCGGAGCCGGTGCCGACGTCGAGAATCCGGCGGGCGGCGGGCGCCCATTGCAAGGCCGCTTCCACCACGTGCTCGGTTTCGGGGCGGGGAATCAGGACATCGGGGGTGACGCGGAAATCGCGGCCGTAAAATTCCTGGCGGTGGGTGATGTATTGCGTGGGCTTGCCCTGCATGCGCTCGTGCAGATAACGGCCGTAGTGCAACCACTCCACCTCCTGCAATTCCTGTTCGGGATGCGCGTAGAGATACTCGCGCTCGCGCTGGATGGCGTGGCAGAGCAGCACTTCGGCAGTGAGGCGCGGGACGGCGATGGAAGATTGCTCCAGGAGTTGGGTTCCCTGGAGCCGTGCCGTCTGGAGGGTCATGCGGTTCAGACCTTGGATTCGTCCGCGGACTGCTGGTTGCGATAGAAGGTGGTGAGCGCCTCGATCACCGGGTCGAGCTTGCCGTCCATAATCAGGTCTAGCTGGTGGATAGTGAAGTTGATGCGGTGATCGGTGAGGCGATTCTGGGGAAAATTGTAGGTGCGGATTTTCTCGCTGCGGTCGCCGGTGCCGACCATGCTGCGGCGTTCGGCGCCGACGGCGGCCTGCTGCTTTTCGAGCTCGAGCTCATAGAGGCGCGAGCGCAGCACGCGTTCGGCCTTGGCGCGATTCTTGATCTGCGATTTTTCGTCCTGGCAGGAAACCACCAGGCCGGTGGGCAGGTGGGTGATGCGCACCGCTGAGTAGGTGGTGTTGACGGATTGCCCGCCGGGGCCGGAAGAACAGAACGTATCGATGCGGATGTCCTTGGCTTCCAGCTTGACTTCCACTTCGTCGGCTTCGGGCAGCACGGCGACGGTGATGGCGGACGTGTGAACGCGGCCCTGCTGTTCGGTGGCGGGGACGCGCTGCACCCGGTGGACGCCGCTTTCGTACTTGAGCTTGCTGAAGACGCGGTTGCCGCTGACCAGGGCGATGACTTCCTTGAGGCCGCCGACGGCGGATTCGCTCGAGGAAGTGACTTCCATTTTCCAGCGCTGGGATTCGGCGTAGCGCGAGTACATGCGAAAAACTTCGTCGGCGAACAGGGTAGCTTCGTCGCCGCCGGTGCCGGCGCGGATTTCCAGGACCACGTTCTTTTCGTCGTTGGGATCCTTGGGCAGCAGCAGGATCTTAATCTCTTCCTCGATCCTGGCGAGCGAGGGCGAAAGTCGCGCGATCTCTTCTTCGGCCATGGCGCGGAGCTCGGGATCTTTCTCCTGGAGCATGGGGCGCGCCTGCGAGAGCGAATCCTCCACGGACTTCCACTGGCGGTATTGGCCGACGATTTCAGAGAGCTCGGATTGCGCCTTGGTGACTTTGCGGTACTGATCGGCGTCCGAAATCACGGCCGGATCAGCCATTTGTTGGGTCAGCTCGTCGAAGCGCTTTTCGAGCTGCGCGAGCTTCGGAGCGAATTGCATGGATATTTTAGGCGATGACCAACTCGCCGCCCTGGGACTCTTCGAGGGCCATGGCGCCTTGGAGGGCGTGGATGGCGACGGCCGCCTGATCGTCGGCGGGCGGCTTGGTGGTGATGCGCTGCAGCCAAAGGCCCGGTGCGGCCACCACCGCCAGCAGCGAATCGCGCCGCCGGGCGGCGAAGCGGATCACTTCGTAGCTCAAGCCGATAATCAGCGGCAGCAGGGCCAGGCGGCTGGCAAACTTGGCCGCGAAGCCGTCGAAAGGAATCAGTGCATAAATCGGCACCGCGACAAACATCAGCATCATCAGAAAACTGGTGCCGCAGCGCGGGTGGAAAGTCGTGAATTGC
>JBEKQS010000046.1:0-24265 GCA_049519475.1 Bryobacteraceae bacterium
GCTGAAAGCCGGCGGCAGCCAGGATTGGCTGCCCCACAAAGCGGCGGAGCCGCAACCAAACGAACGAAGAGAAGACTTCAACGCGGAGGCGCCGAGGCGCGGAGAAAGGCAAAGAACAAAAGCCAATACAGGGAGTGAGGAGGTAGCAGCACTTGCGCCTGCCTGCGGAGGAAGCGGAGGACGCGGAGAAATCTTCGCAGGGGGAGAAGAATTCAAAGGGGTGTAATACAAACGGCGCATACTCGCTATTCCGCTTGCCGCACACCACCAGGCCTAACATGCGAACAATTCCTGGGCGCGGGAAATCTGGGCCGCCACCTGCACGCCGTAGGGGCATTGGACCGTGCACCCAGGGCAATTCCCGCAGCGCGCGGAGACGTGCGAGGGGTGCAGTTGGAGATAGCGCTCGCGGCCGAGAGAGAACTGGCCGTAGCCATCGGCGTAGGTGACGAAGCGGAGCACGTCCTCCACCGGCAGCCCCTGCCGGCACTGGCCGGCGCATTCGCCGCACATGCGGCAGTAGAACGGGGTGATGTCGCGCAGGTGGAGGGCCAGGATCTTCTCGTCGGCTGCGCCGAAGGGAATCGACATGTGCTTGAGATTGGCGTCCAACTGGTCCATGTCGGTCATGCTGGGGACGGTGGTGCCGAGGCTGGGATTGCGCAGCACCCACTTGAGCGCGGAGGTGAGAGCGCCTTCACGGCGCAACTTTTCGATGCCGGGATCGTCGGCGCGGCCCCGGCGCGTGCCGCCGGCCATGACCTTCATGGCGACGATGCCCTTGCCGGCCTGGCTGGCTTCGGCGATGACCGGGTCCATGAAGGACGGCATGGTGAAGTTGTAGCTGGTGAGGATGACGTCAATGTTGGGGTTCCTGGCGAGCCAGGGCATCAGATCCTGCTGGCCGCCGTGAGTGCTGACGCCTGCGAAGCGGGTCTTGCCGGCTTTCTTGGCGTCCTGGAGCGCTTCGACCAGGTCGTCGGTGACGGCGCCAATGGTGGTCTTGCCGTGCAGGTACCAGATATCGACATAATCGGTGGCCAGCTCGCGGAGGCTCTTGTCGAGTTGCGCGAGGGCCTCCTGTTTGGAATTGCCCTCGGTCTTGGTAGAAAGCACAAGGTCCTTGCGCTTTCGCTTGAGGGCCGCGCCGACCATGCGCTCATTATTGCCGCCCATGTAACCGCGGGCGGTGTCGAAGTAGGTGATGCCGAGATCGGCGGCACGCTCGACCACACTGCCGTCGGAAGTGATCATGCAGCCGAACCCGAGGGAAGTGACCTTGAGCCCGGTCTTGCCGAGGGTCCGGTATTGGAAGGCGGGAGCACCGGATGGCTTGGAACTTTGTTCGGGTCGCGGCGCCACCACCGGAGCGGTTTGTTGGATGGAACGGGCGGCGGCGGGCAAGGCAAGCCCGGCAGCCAGGAAACTGCGGCGAGACGATCTTTGATTCATGAGGCCTACCTCACTTAGCTTCTTAACTTCGGAGTCTAACAAGATCTATAGGTGTTAAAATCCTATTGTAGCCAGGGAGACGGCCTATGCCAACACAATTTTCCCGTCGATCGGTGTTGCAGTTGACGGCGTTGACGCCGGCACTGCGGCCGCTGCTGGCGCAAATGCAGAGCGCCAACGCGGCGCCTTCGGTGGTGTCGCTGACCCGGGGTGAAAGCCGCAGAAAGAACGTTCTGGAAGCGCTCACGGCCATCGATCAGCAGATTCAACCAGTGTTGAAGACCAAGAAAAGCGTGGCCATCAAGGTCAACAACGTCTCCACGGTGAACCAACTGGCAGCTACCCACGCCGACAGCATCCACGGCATCCTGGACTACCTGGCGCCGCGGTTCAAGGGCCCGGTGTACATAGTCGAGTCGGCCGCGGACGACACCCTGGAGGGGTTCGATAACTTCAAGTACGCTCAGCTTGCGGCCGACCGGAAGCCTCAAAAGGTGGAACTGATCGATTTGAACCGCGAGGCGAAATTCAAAGTCGTGGCCATGATCGATTACGACCTGCATGCCAAGCCGGCGCGCATGGCGGCGCGGCTGTTCGACCCGGAGACCTACATCTTTTGCGCGTCGATGCTCAAGACGCACAACGTCGTAGTGGCGTCGCTCGGAGTGAAAAACATGGCGCTGGGGGCGCCGCTCCACAGTTTGCGGGGTGATCCGCAGTGGAACGACAAGCGGGTGGTGCACAACGGTCTGCGGCAGACGAACTACAACATCTTTTTGGCGGCGGAGGCGCTCAAGCCGTTTTGGGGCGCGTCGGTGATCGACGGGTACGAAGGGATGGAAGGCAACGGGCCGTCGATGGGGACGCCGGTAGCTTCCCGGCTGGCGATTGCGTCGACCGATTTCGTGGCGGCCGACAGGGTGGCGGTGGAGACCATGGGGATCAACCCCGAGTGGCTGGGCTATCTGCGCTTCTGCTCGGATTTCGGGGTGGGACAATACGACATGGCGAAGATCGAAGTGCGCGGGGAGAAGATCGCCGCCGTGCGGAAGAAGTACCGCCTGCATCCCGACATCGAGCGGGAACTGCAGTGGATGGGGCCAATGACGGACCTGCCGCGACGGCTGGGATAGCGGGGCACCGGCATCGTATCAAACTGTACCTACCGGGGATTTCAAAATGGAAATCCCGGCTTATAATACACACAGCATGATGAACATTCGCTCGAAAACCCCCTGGCTTGTTGCCGTTTCGGTTGCGATGTGGCTTCATTTCGACCTCGCGGCACAAGGCCACCATCCTCGTTATATTCATGCCCGCAGCGACTTGCGGCGGTCCATCCTGCTGATGCGCATTCCCGATGAACCGAACGTGACGCGCGACATGCAGGCAGCCTCCGGCATGGTGGAGCGCGCCATCCACGAACTGGATGTCGCGGCGCGGTTCGACCGCAAGGATATTGACGACAACCCTCGCATCGACACGCACATCGGCCGCGGCGGCCGCTTCCGCGAAATCCTGCGATTACTCGGCAGCGCTCGGGACGATATCGCACATGAGGAAGACAACCCGCGGGCCGCCGAATGGCGCAACCGGGCTTTCGGCTTGATTGATGACGCCATAGCCACGGTGCGCCGGGGTGGCTACGACAAGTTCCGCGACGAGACGGCGCCCATGCCGCCTCCGCCTCCGCCCGCGGCTCATCCGCGGTATCTGAGTGCGATATCCGATCTGCGCTACGCACGGGCCCTGCTGTGGCGGCCGGATTGGCGCGACGTGATGCGCGACCAGCGGGCCGCGATCGACGAAATCGACCACGCCATCGCGGAAGCCAAACGCGCGGCCATTGACGACGGCAAGAGCATCGACGATCATCCGCCGCTCGATGCGCATCTGGGCTGGGAAGGCCGGTTCCGCAAAGCGACGGAACTGCTGGACTCCGCACTGCGCGACCTCTCCTTCGAAGAAGACAACCGGGGCGCCGGGGAGTGGCGGACTGCGGCGCGGGCGAACGTTGAGCGTGCCCGGGCTTTGGTGGCCAAGGCCATGCGCGATTCCTGGTGGCGGTAGCCGACACGCTGCGGTAGCCGATGCGCCGCGCCGACAGGCCGGCCACCCGGCGCTGGACGCGCTGGAAAGCGCCGACAAGAACCGGCGCTGTGCAGGCTGGAAAGCCTGCTCCACGGCGCCGACCGGCCAGGAGGCCGGTCCCACTTGGTTAGTGGTGAAACTGCGCGGCTGGCGCCGCAGACCGGAAGCCAGGCTGCGCGGCGAACCAGTCCAAGTGGCGGCGGATGTCGCGGACCAGCATGTCGGCCAGGTCGCAGGTAAAGCCGTTGCGCACCACTACCCGCTGCACTACCAGGTCCTGGCGGTTCGCGGGCATACGGTAAGCAGGGACCTGCCAACCGCGGTCGCGCAGGCGATCGGCCAGATCGTAGAGCGACCAGTGCGCTTCCTGCTTGAGTCTCCACGCGAACACCGGGAGATCGGTGCCCTGGCTCATCAACTCAAAGGGGCCGATGGCGGCAATCTGTTTGGCGAGGTGAACCGCCACGTCCTGGCAGGCTTTGTGAATTTCGCGGTAGCCGGACTTACCAAGGCGGATCAGGTTGTAATACTGGGCCACCACCTGGCTGGCCGGGCGCGAAAAGTTAATGGCCAGCGTCGGCATGCTGCCGCCGAGATAGTCGACGTCGAAAATCAAGTCGGGATCGAGATCGGAAGCTTCCCTCCAGACGACCCAACCAACGCCCGGAAACACCAAGCCGTATTTGTGGCCCGATGTGTTGATGGACTTCACGCGCGGCAGGCGGAAATCCCAGACGATCTTGGGTTGCAGGAAGGGAGCCACGAAGGCGCCGCTGGCGCCATCGACGTGGATCGGGATATCGAGCCCGGTCTTCTCCTGGAGACGGTCTAGTGCAGCGCTCAAAGCCTGCACATCCTCGTAGTCGCCAGTGAAGGTGCTGCCGAGGATGGAAACGACGCCGATGGTGTTCTGGTCGCACAGGGCCGCGGCTCTTTCAGGATCCGTCACCAGGCTGTCACCCTCCAGCGGAACCGAGCGCTCCTCGACATCCCAATAGCGGGCGAACTTGTGCCAGCAGACCTGGGTATTGGTGCCCATGACGATGTTGGGCCGGTCCGCGGATTGGCCGGCTTTACGCATTTTCTCCCGCCAGCGCCATTTGAGAGCCAGGCCACCGAGCATGCAGGCCTCACTCGACCCGATGGTGGAGGTTCCGATGGTGCCATCCGGGTCGGGCGAGTGCCAGAGTTCGGCCAGCATGTGGACGCAGCGCATCTCCAACTCGGCGGTTTGCGGATACTCGTCCTTATCGATCATGTTCTTGTCGAACGTCTCGGACATCAGCTTGCGAGCTTCCGGCTCCATCCACGTGCCACAAAAGGTGGCCAGGTTGAAGCGCGAGCTGCCGTCCATGATGAGTTCGTCGTGAATGAGTTGATAAGCCGCACTGGGCGGCATTTCCTCCTCGGGAATGGAGTGGCGGGCGGCCGGTCCGAGCAGCCAATGGCGGGCATACATGGGTCGCATGACGCGCAGGATCTCGTGCTGGGGATGGGTTTTCTGGTCCATGATCGGATACGACTCTACCATTCCTTTGGGGTGCATGGGTACTGGCCCTCCGCTCCCTAACCCGGCAGTAGCCGGGACCAAACAGGAAATGGATTATTCAACGCGGAGGCGCGGAGACGCGGAGAAGAAAGGCAAGGTCAAGACTTGAGAGCGCTGAGGAAGCGGAGATTCTATCGACGGACCGGCGGCTCGGTGCGAAGGCGTGAGCGTGAGCCAGCGGCTTACGGAAGACGCACAAAGCCGCCCTACTTCCCGAAATAACTCCGCACCGGCGGCGGAGGCGCATCTTTCCGAATCGCACGCCACAGAAGATCGTTCAGCTCGTCATCGTCGTTGGCGTCTTCCCGGTCGAAATTCATCTTCTCCGCGACGCCCGGCGCGCGCGGTGGGTTGCGCCGGTCGAGCGGCGTCCGCGGCTTCTCCAGCGCGTAGGGCGCCGTGTCCGCCTGCGCCTGGAATGCCGCGTTCATGGGCAGCGACGCGGCATCGAAATGCGTCATGGGGTGCAGCCCCAGAATCAACTCCATGGTGCGCAGCATCGACGTGGTGTTGTACATGTGGCTGTCCACCGCATGACGCCGCACGTATGGCGATATCAGGAACGCCGGCGAGCGGTGCGAATCCACGTGGTCGGGGCCGTTCTGCGCGTCGTCTTCCAGGATACAGATCAGTGTGTTCGCCCAGAAGCGCGATTTCGAGATCCCCTCCACGATCATCCCCACGGCCAGGTCGTTGTCGGCAGCCATGGCGAGCGGCGAGAGCCGGTCCGCCGCCAGGCCTGACGTGTGGTCGTTGGGCAGACGCATCACCATCAGGCGCGGCATTGCGCCGCTCTTCTCGAACTCCGCCAGGTCGGTGAGATAAACCCTGGCCCGCTCCACGTCCGGATAACCAAGGTCGAAGCCGCGGTAGGAGCGGTTGGTCAGCTTCGTCAGCACAGGGTCGTTGATCCCTTGCAGTTGATCCGCGCCCGTGGCTGCGATCTCGTGCTTGTTCTCCACCATGAAACCGTAATTGCGCACCGTCAGGCCGGCCTGCGCCGCGTTGGTCCAGATATAGCCGGCCGGCGGCAGGGCGCCCGGGTCCTGCTCTTCGAAGTCGTACAGCCGGTGACGCCCGGCATATTCGGTGGGCCACAGCTTCTGCACCCAGTCCGGCGCAATCGCGGCGGTGGACCAGTTGTTGCCGTCGGCACTCACGTCGGCGTTCACGTAAAAGTTGTCCAGCAGCACAAACTCGCGCGCAATCTTGTGCAGGTTGGGAGTGACGTCTTCGCCGAACAGCACCAGCGACGCGTCGCCGTTGCCCTCTTTCATGTCGCCCAGCACCTGGTCGTAGGTGCGGTTCTCTTTCTCGATGTAAAGGATGTGCTGGATGGGCGGAAGCGTGCTCGGCTCGTCGAGCTTCGCGTCCTTATACGCGGATTGCGCCAGCGCCTTCCTGGTCCATTGGGCCAGCTGCTCATCGGTGAACGGCTCGATCCACGAGGCCGTGCCGGTTTGCAGGTAGGCCACGAATCCCGGTCTGGTCACGCCGCCGTGCACCGGCGCCAGGTCCGCCCGCGGGCTCGGCCCGTTGGGGTTGGGATAGGAACGCAGACCCTTGCCGTTGACGATCACCAGCGTGCCCGAAGGCAGCACGCGAACCGCCGTCGGATACCAACCCGCCGGAATGAATCCGTCCACGTGGCTCACCTGGCCGCTGACGTCCACCGCGGCCGCCACGTTGCCGTCCGAGCAGGCCACATACAGGCGCTTGCCGTCGGGGCTCAGCCCCAGGCCGGATGGCGTCATGCCCAGCGGCTGGCGCGGCGTCATCGCCACGTTGATACGCTCTACTACGCTCAACTCCTTAGACTCCGTCACCGCAACCGAGTACACGCTGTTGGTATTGGCCGCGGCCACGAACACGCGCGCGGCATAAGCCGGCTTGTCTCCATCGCCATCCGGGTCCGGCGGCCCGCCGTTGCGCCACACCATGTCGGTGGAGTGCGCGCCCACCGGCACGCGCGCCAGCAGGTTGCCGCTGGCTGAGTCGTGGTGCTCCAGCGTGCCGTCCGCCCAGGTGGTCACAAAGAACGACTTGCCGTCCGGGTGGAACAGGATCTTGTACGGCCGGCGTCCCGTCTTGATATGGTCGATCACCATGCCCGATTGCGGATTGATCACCACCACCGAATCGTGATACAGATCGGTGGCATAGATCAGGTGTCCGTCCGGCGTCATGGCCACGTCGCCGATCATGTCGCGGTTGGTCACCTTATCCGCCGGCACCACGGCGAACGTTCGGCCGGGCGTCAGTTTTCCGCCGGCGAAGGCAAACTCGAAAACCGCGGCCTTCGATCCGCCGCCCACATAGACGCGGTCTCCCTGCGGCGAAAACGTGAGCCCCAGCCATCCGTCCTCGACCGGCGTCGAGCCAAGCACCGCCCCGGTGGCCGCGTCGATCACGGTAATTGAAGGCGGCCGGTAACCGCCGTTCAGCACCAGCAGATACTTGCCGTCCGGCGAGAGCGCCGACGACATCGGCAGCGTATCGAGCGGCACTTGTTTGCCCACCGGGTCGAGCACCCATCCGCTGTTCAACAGGAAGCCGCCGCCTGCGAGCGGCCCGACGTGTTCGCGCGGCGCCGGCTGCGAGCTGAGCAGCGCCACTACCGATACCAATGCGAGGCCGAGCGCCACGCGGGCGCCCACCAGTCCAAATGCGCGTTTCATGAGAATGCACCCATTGTACAAGCCGCGGAGCGTGGCCTGGTTGCACGTTCCGTGACGATTTCGTCACGGAACGGCCCACCCCGCCCGCACCAGCCGGCCCGCCGTCAATTAGCATGGATACATGCCCCGCTACGCCGCCATTGACATCGGCAGCAACTCCATTCGCATGGAAGCCGCCGAAGTGCTGCCCGGCGAGCCGGCCCGCATCCTGGCCTCCGAACGCGAAGTCACGCGGCTGGGCGAAAGCGTCTTCCGCACGGGCGCCGTCAGCGATGAGGCCCTCAAGACCACTTCCGCGGTGCTGGCCCGCATGGCCACGCTGTATCGCAAGCTGGATGTCGTCGGCGTGCGCGCCGTCGCCACCAGTGCCATCCGCGACACGCAAAACCAGCAGGCGTTCCTCTCGCGCGCCACGGAAGCCGCCGGCACTCCGGTGGAAATTATCTCCGGGCGCGAAGAGGCCCGCCTCATCTACCTGGGCGTGGAAAGCACCTGGCCGCAGACCGGCAAGCGCACGCTGGTGATCGATATCGGCGGCGGCTCGGCCGAGATCATCGGCGCCGAAGACGGACGCCTGCGGGAGGCTTATTCCAAGCCGCTCGGCGCGGTGCGGCTGCGGGAGAACTTTCTCAAAGACGATCCGCCCACGCCGCTCCAACTGCACCAACTGCACGAATACATCCGGGCCAAACTCTATACCGCCGTCGAACGTCTGGGCCACACCGCGTGGGATCGCGTCATCGCCACTTCCGCCACTGCCGCGGCCGTCGCCAGCGCGGTGGCCCGCATCACCCGCTCCAAGCGCGACGGCATCGATCGCCTACGCGTCCCCACCCCGCAGGTCCGCAAGCTGTATAAGAAACTGGCGGTGCTCGGCCTGCCCGCCCGCCGCAAAGTCACCGGCATCGGCCCGCGCCGTGCGGAGATCATCGTCCCCGGCCTGGCCGTGCTTCTGGACTTCCTGCAGGAATTTCAACTCCCCGCCGTGTACTATTCCCGCGCCGGCGTGCGCGATGGCATCATCGCCGATCTGGCCGCCCGCAACGTCGGCGCCGAACTCGCCCACCTGAGCCGCGACCAGCGCCGCGAAGTGGAACAGATGGGCCGCCGCTACGGCGTTTCGCTCGATCACGCCCGCAAAGTGGCGGCCATCTCCGGCCTGCTCTTCGCCGCGCTGCAACCGCTGCATTCCCTGCCGCCGGCCTGCGGCAAACTCCTCGAAGCCGCGGCCTACCTGGTGGATGTGGGCCATTACGTCAGCGATAGCGGCCACCACAAGCATTCCTACTACGTGATAGCGAATTCCGATATCGCCGGCTTTACCGCGCGCGAACGGATGCTGGTGGCCAGCCTCTGCCGCTATCACCGCAAGTCGCTGCCCAACCCGTTGCACGGCGCTTACCAGGCGCTCACCGCCGAGGAAAGGCGCATACTGATGTTGATGACCCCCATTTTGCGGCTGGCCGACAACCTCAACCGCAGCCGCCAGCAGCGCATCACCGGCGTGGAGTGCCGCGTGCGCGATGGCGAAGTGGTTCTCCAGTTGCACAGCAGCCACGACATCGACCTGGAACAATGGGCCGCCGAGCGCGCCGGCGAAGCCTTCCGCCAGATCTACAACCGGCCGGTTTCGGTGGTTCGGGCGCGCGATTGATCGTTGCCATGCGGGACTACGCACGATTCCAGACCGCTACGCTGCTCCGCCGCATGGCCTTCCAGTTGAACCGCGCGGAACGCCACACGGATGCCACTTCGGTCCACGATCTCCGCGTCTCCATTCGCCGGCTGAGCCGCTGCCTGCGCACCTTCGCGCCGCTCTACCCCGACCACTATTGGAAAAAGATCCGCCGCGAGCTGGCCGCCTTGATGCAATCGGCGGCCGCCGTGCGCGACCGCGATATCGCCATCGAGCTGCTCGGGCAGGCCGGCATCTCGCGCCGCGCCGCCGTCATCACGCACCTCGAAGCCGAGCGGCGGCGTGCGGCCCACGACCTGTCGCTCGAAATCCGCCGCTGGAAAAGCCACGATACTTCGCGCAAGTGGCGCAGCCGGCTGGAGCTGTGACGATGAGGAAACGCCATATGGCACGGTGGGATGCGCGCGGCGCGGCGGCGGCGAATGCGCGCCGGGAGCTGCCGCGCGTGGTTACGGCCTATTTCGCGCGCGTGCGCGAACTGCTGGCGGACCGTCCGCCGCCCCGCAAACTGCACGCCATCCGCCTGGCAACCAAGCGCCTGCGGTACACCCTGGAGTTGTTCCGTCCCTGCTACGGCCCTGGCCTGGACACGCGACTGGCCGCGCTCCGCCACATCCAGCAGGTGTTGGGCGAAGTCAACGACTGCGCCAGTACCGAACGATGGATCGGCCAGGCCATGAAGCCTTCCCCTATGCGCGTGGGGATCGCCAAGTTCCTCACCGCACGAGGCGCGGCGCAAGCGCAAGTCTTTCACGACGCCTGGACCAATGTTTTCGACGCTCCCGGACAAGAACTCTGGTGGACCCGTTACCTCAGCCGGCACGCGCGCACGCCGGCGCGCTTTTCCCACCAGGCGTCGTCGCGAGGCGCGTGAGAAGGCCGTGGATATGGGGCGCAGGCATCGTGTCGGAGCCGCGAACGTAAGAGAGCGGTCGCCGGCACGACCTTAAAGTTCCTGAGACTCGAACACGCTCATGGCATCGCCCTGCTCCCTAACGACATATTCTATGGCCGCCGAAACGTACTGTGGTTTCCATAGCCATCGGGTGCTGCCGTGGCGAGCCCACCGCTTCCGGTTCGGTTCTTCCAGCCTCATGCGATTCAGACGGCGGCTGGCATAAGTTTTGAAGTCGTGCATGACCCGCTCCGGCGGAAGATCAGCTTCCACCACCGTGTGCACGTGATTGCTGCGCACGTGGGCCGCCAGCAGAGCCCAGCCACGAAGCGCGCACACCTCCTGAATCGCTTCCAAAACGGCGCCGCGACGGATCTTGGTCCAGATTATAGGGGGGCTGATCCAGGCGCTCCCGTTCGGCTGCCGCGCGCGCGGAATCCACTTCCAGGATCGGCGTTCCGGGCACGTTGTGCTCGTGGTCGACGGAGCCAGATTCGCAGCCGTGCAGGTGGCGGCCGTAGCAGGCGAAGGTGATCAGGTAAATCACGGACCGGCCCCAATTCTACCGCTCTCTTACGTTCGCGGCTCTGCCTGACGTACTCCTACACTAGGATTCTCTCATTTGGCCGAGTGTCTGTTCCGGTGCACCCGCCACCTCGAGACACAATTCCACAGCCTCGCGAATACGCTCGGTGACCTCGTCCAAAGATCTCGCCTGAGTATGGCATCCGGGGAGTTGCGGGACCGAAGCGATGTAGTAGCCTTCTTCATCCCGTTCAATGACAACGTCGAATTGGCGCGGCAATGGAAAGTCCTCGACTTCTATTCTAGCCCCCTCCGGGCCAACTCCGGCGTAAAGGCTATTCGATCCAGCCCCCGCCCAGCACCAGGCCGGCATCGTAAAATACCGCGCCCTGGCCGGGAGTAACGGCGCGTTGCGGCTCGTCGAAAACCACTTCCACGCGGGCCGGATCTTCCGTGGCATACAGCGTGGAAAGCGCGCCCGAGTGCTTGTTGCGGATCTTCACTTGTGCGCGGACCGGCGCGGTCACGCCGGCGATGGAAATCCAATTCACATCCTTGGCGAAGAAGCGCCCGCACAACAAATCGTCGTTGCCGCCCACCACAACGCGCTGCGACGCCGCGTCGGTCGAGATCACATACAGCGGTTCGCCGGCGGCAATGCCCAGGCCGCGCCGCTGCCCCACGGTGAAATGATGCACGCCGTCATGCTCGCCCAATTGGCGGCCATCGGTCGTGACGATGGCGCCGCGGGTCTTTGACACGTCGCGGCCGGTATCCTTTAAATACGCGTCCATGAACGCGGCGTAGTCGCCGTTCGGCACGAAGCAGATCTCCTGGCTGTCGCCCTTGGAGGCCACCGCCAGGTTCATGGAACGCGCCAGTTGGCGGACCTCCGGCTTGGTCAGCTCCCCCAGCGGAAACAGGGTGCGCCCCAGTTGCGCCTGCGTCAGGCCGCAGAGGAAATAGGTCTGGTCCTTGGAATCGTCCACCGCGCGCAGCAACTGGTAGCGGCCGGACGCCTGGTCGAAACGCACCCGCGCGTAGTGGCCCGTGGCGATCTGCCGCGCGCCCACCGAATCGGCCATTTCCAGGAAACGGTCGAACTTGATGTAGTTGTTGCACAGGGTGCACGGAATGGGCGTGCGGCCCGCCAGGTACTCCTCAACGAACGGCTTCACCACCTGCTCCTCAAACTGCCGCTCGAAGTTCACCACGTAGTAAGGAATGCCCACCTGTTCGGCCACGCGGCGCGCGTCGTAAACATCGTCGAGCGAGCAGCACCGGCCCACCGCGCCTTCGGTGGCCAGCTCCGGGAAGCGGCGCTGGTTCCACAACTGCATGGTCATCCCGACGATCGAACGGCCCTGGCGCACCAGCAACGCGGCCACCGTGGAGCTATCCACTCCACCGCTCATGGCGACCGCGATGGGCTGCTCAGGAACTGTCATGAAATAACCAGTCCAATCGCCGCCAACGCTCCCTTACGGTCGCGGCTCTGAAAGCGCATCGGAGCCGCGAGCGTGATCACGTGCTCAGGCATGCACGGAAATTCTGCGCAGGTGCGCCACGGCAGCCTCCAGCGCGTCCACCAGCGCATCCACTTGCGCGGCCGTGTTGGAGCGGCCCAGCGAGAAGCGCAGGCTGGATCTGGCGCGGTCGGCCGAAAGCCCGATGGCGGTGAGCACGTGCGAAGGCGTGATGGCCCCCGAAGAGCAGGCCGAGCCGGTAGACACGGCGAAGCCGCGCAGATCGAGCGCAATCACCAGCGCTTCGCCATCGATGCCGTCGAAATAAAGGTTGCTGGTATTGGGTGTGCGGTTCCATCGCGCGCCGTTGACGCCGGTGCCCGAAATGCGATCCGACACGGCGTTCTCCAGGCGGTCGCGCAGCGCGCCAAGGCGCGCCGATTCTTCCGCGAGCGAGCGCGCCGCCAGATCGGCCGCCGCCCCGAAGGCTACAATTCCCGGCACGTTCTCGGTGCCCGCGCGCCGGTCGCGCTCGTGATGGCCGCCGTAGGCGATGGGCGCGAGGCGGGTCCCCTTGCGCACGTAAAGCGCGCCCACACCCTTGGGAGCGTATAGCTTGTGGCCGCTCATGCTATAGAGATCCACGCCCAGCGCTTCCACGTCCACCGGAATTTTGCCCAGCGCCTGCACGCCATCGGAATGCAGCGGTACACCGGCCTCGCGCGTGATGCGCGCGATTTCGGCGACGGGCTGAACCACGCCCAGCTCGTTGTTGGCGTGCATGATCGAGACCAGCCCCGTATCCGGGCGCAGCGCGCGCCGCACATCGTCGGGATTCACCAGGCCGCCCGAGCCGACGGCCAGCACCGTGACACTCGCGCCCTGGCGCTCGAGCTGCGCGCAGGTGGCCAGCACCGCGGGGTGCTCGATCGCGCTGGTGACGATGTGCGCCGGGCGCGATCCCAGCAACGCCAGGTTGTCCGCCTCCGTGCCGCCGCTGGTGAAGACCAGCTCCGTGGGGCTCGAGTGGATCAGCGACGCCAGTTGCCGCCGCGCCCCTTCCAGCTTCTGCTTGGCGGCCTGGCCGAAATGGTGGATGCTGGAAGCGTTACCATACACTTGACCGAGACACGTCACCAGCGTCTCCAGTACTTCGGGAGCGACAGGCGTGGTGGCGTTGTGGTCGAAATAGAAGCGCTGCACTGAGTTCATTTTAGCAATGCCGCCACCGATCCTCACTCTGACCACCGATTTCGGCCTCTCCGACCACTACGCCGGCGCCATGAAAGGCGTCATTCTGGGCATCTGCCCGCGCGCGCAACTGGTGGACATCAGCCACCAGGCGAGCCCGTTCCAGATCGGCGAGGGCGCTTACCTGATCGCCCAGGCGTATCGCTATTTCCCCAGGAAGACGGTGCACCTGGTGGTGATCGATCCGGGAGTGGGATCGGCGCGCCGGCCCATCCTCATGGAGGCGGCGGGCCAGTATTTTGTGGCGCCCGATAACGGCGTGCTGTCCATGGTTTTCTCGCGCGAGAAACATAAAATCCGCCTGATCTCGAACGATCGCTATTTCCTCCACCCTATCAGCCGCACCTTCCACGGCCGCGATATCTTCGCCCCGGTGGCTGCGCACCTGGCCGCGGGCGTGGCGCCGGCGCGCATCGGCAAGCTCATCTCCGACTACCTGCGGCCCGGTTTCGAAAAGCCGCAGCGCACCGGCAAGCATACGTGGTTGGGCCGCATCCTCAAGATCGACCACTTCGGCAACGTCGTCACCAATTTTCACCTGGACGATTTCCCGGATCTCGAACGCCGGGACTTTTCCCTGGCCATCGGTGCCGTGGAGACCGGCTGTCTGTTGCGCACCTATGCGGAGTGCGCTCCTGGAGAGCTGTTCGTAATTGCCGGCAGTTCCGGATTCCTGGAGGTTTCGGTGAGCCAGGGCTCGGCGGCCGAACGGATCGGGTGCCAGACCGGCGCCTCCGCGGAACTGACGCTGTTGTAGGCGGACAAGGGCTTCGCCCTTGAAGTCCCCGCGGGATTTGGAAGTCAGAAGTCAGAAGTCAGAAGTCAGGAGACAGAAGCGCAACGGCGGCGGCGTCTCTACGCCGCGCCGTTCTGCGCAATCGGAACGCTCTGTTCGAGGTCGCGCAGCAAGCGGTCCAGTTCGGCTTCCTGCACCGGCTTAGCCAGCACGTAGCAGCCGTCGCCCTCGAAATCCGCGGCCAGATCGGCGCGGTAGCCGTCGGACAGCAGTACGAAGGCGCCCACGCGGTGCAGCATTCTCTCGCTGAGTTCCACCCAATTCAGGCCGGGCGCATGATCCGAACAAAACACCGCGTCGAACCGCATCCGGTTAGTCAGCTCCAGACCGGTATCGGCATTGGTCACCGGGACCACGCGGTACCCGCGCGCGGCCAGCAGGCTCAGAATCTGGCGGTGGGCAGTCTCTTCGGATTCGATCACCAACGCGGTCAAGCCGCGCGAAGGATCGGCCGCTGTTCCGGCCGCGGCGCCCGCGGCCCCGCGTTCCTTGGGTGTAGTGGTCGGCAGCTCGATCTCGAATCGTGGGTCGGCGCCGTGCTTTTCAATCAGCCGCACTTCACCGCCGTGGCCCGCGATTACACTCCGCGTGATGCCCAGAACTCCGGCCGCCTCCTCGGGTTTGTCGGATACCGCCGGCGCCGTAAATGCGATCTCCACCAACAGCCGCCGCGCCAGCACGCTGGTGCGAACCGTAATCACTTTCTGGGGCGCCTCCGCCAGCGACTGTTCGGCATGCACCAGCAGGTTCAGAAAGACTTGTTCGAGCTGGCCCTGCAATCCCATCACGAAAAGCGGCTCGCTGGTGGTGAAATCGCGCACGCGGATACCCGAAGCCTTCCAATCGCCTTCACGAAATTCCAACACGTTGTGCAGCAACGCGGTGACCGAGACCGGGCGCGCTTCCATCTGCTCGTTGGCGGCGAAAGAAACCAGGCGCGCCACCATGGCGGCGGCTCTCTGCGCCTCGGCCGCAATGGTTGCCACCTCGCGCTCGGCGCCCCAGGCGTACGCCTTGTCCAGCACCCGCTGCGCCAGGTCGGAGATCGACGACAACGGAGCTTGCAGCTCGTTCACCACACCCGAAATCAGCCGTCCTACCGCCGCCAGCTTCTCCGTCCGGTAGAGCTGTTCCTGCACCGAGCGCTGGTCCAGCAGCCGGATGGCCACCCCGATCTGGTTCGCCAGGTGCTGCGCCAGGGTCTGTTCGTCGGGAGTGAAATCGTGGGCTCGCTCGGCGTGGTCCAGTTCCAGAATGCCCACTACCTCGCCTTGCGCCAGCATGGGGACCAACAACAAAGACTTGGGAGCCTTTTCCCCGTTGCCCCCGGAGATAGGGAACGGGCTGCGATCAATGTCCGGAATCGCCAACAACGTGCGGTAGTGGTAGCACGCCACGGCGCCGGCATAAGTTCCGCCGGGCGGCGCGGAGAGTGAAATCGAAACCGCCTCCTCATGCTCGCCGGTCAGCGCGTCCAGGGTTTTGGCAGCGCGGTTGTACACGTACAGGTGAACCCTTGAGACCCCCAGGATGACCACCAAGGCATCGCTGATCCGTTTGTAGATGGCTTCGGGAGTGGACGCGCTCAGGATTTCTTCACTCAGGTGGTAGGTCTTTCGCAGGCGCTCACGCTGGCGCTGCAGGCGCCGCTCGCGGTTCCACACGAAGAAGCTGATGGTGAACAGCGTCGCCAACCCCGCGGCCACCGCCAAAGGTTGGAAGACATGATTCGCATCCACGGAAGCCACAAAACGGGATGCCGCGCGCGCGGGGCGGCAGACTCCCACGGCGAGCGGTGCCGCCAGCCGTAGATAGCCTAGACCAACCGTCGCTGCTCCCCTAGCCACGATGTTAAATCCCCACTTATAAAATTATCCGCGTTCCGGTCGGTCCCCTGCAAGTTAACATAAGTCGTACAAAGGCCGATAACCCTCATACCCGCCGCCTTCGCCGCCGCCACTCCAGCCGGCGAATCTTCCATCGCGATGCAATTGGCCGGCGCAACTTCCAACAGGGCGGCCGCACGCAGGTAGATGGCCGGATGCGGCTTGGGATGGATCGCCTGAAGGCCGTCCACCACTACGCGAAAGCAGGCTGTGAGGCCGGCGCGATCCAGCACGAACGCCACGTTTTCCGGCTCGGCGTTGCTGGCGACCGCCATGGGGGCGGCCCGAAACCTGTCCAGAAATGGCCGCAGCCCGGGCACCAGCATCCGGTCGATGCGGCCGGCGGCCATTTCCCGGTACAACTCCTCTTTGGCACGGCTGCGCGCCGCCACTTCCTCCGGCCCGAGGCCGTCGCCGAAGTAATCGCGGATAATTTCGTCGTTGCGCTTGCCGTACATGCGCTCGAGCATCGCAGGCGTAGTTTCCAGCCCATAGCGCCGGTTGAACGCGACCCAGGCTTCGCGGTGCACCGGGTTGGAGTCCACGATCACCCCATCCATATCGAAAATCAATGCCAGACCCTCCGCCAGCGGGCTCACTCGCCGGCCCCGGGCCCACCGAGGATACTGGATTGGAGCCAGTTCAGATAATTCGGCGAGCCATCCACCACCGCCAGCGCCAGCACTTCCGGCACATCGTAGGAGTGGGCCTTCTCGATGGCCTCGCGCACCGCACCGAACAACGCGCGCGAGCTCTTGATCACCAGCAGGCACTCGCCCGCCGATTCGACGGCGCCCTTCCACCGGTAGAAACTGCGCACGCCGGGGACCACGCTGACGCATGCGGCCAGTTTTTCCTCCACCAGCAGCCGCGCCAGGCGCGCGGCTTCCTGCTCGTCCGGGCATGTGCTGAGAACCACAATATTGTCGGTCATGTCTTCCTGAAAAAAGTACAGAACGAATTGCGAAAGCGATGTTACTATTATCTTCCAGGCTTTTGTTCCGATGAAAGTGCCGCTCGCTCGATTTGCCTATCTGATCGCATTGCTGTTGGTTTCGACGTATGCTTTTGTTACGTTGCGCGGGCCCCACGGCATCCACGCGTTCCTGGAGAAGCAGCGCGTGATCCACGAAATGGAAAAGCGGAATTCCGATGCGGCCAAGGAAATCGAGAGGATGCGCGACCATCTCCAGCGGCTGTCCAACGATCCGGCCGAGCAGGAACTCGAAATCCGCCAGCGTCTCAAGCTGGTGCACCCCGGCGAGAAGGTCTATATCACCGGCGATCCGGAGAAGAAATAGTCCCAAAGCCCCTCCCGGCGGCGCCGTCGAGCCAGCGATCGCGCGCGCGGGTCTGGCACTGCGGGCAGTGTCGGTTGCGACAAAGGTTGATTCACCGCGGCCGTGTCCCCATTGCGACGCTTTCGCCTTCCCGGCTGGCGCGACGCGCTTCGACCGAAAGATCCGCTCCGCTGTTGCCGGCCGGAACGGAGGCTCCCCACCTTTCGAGGATCGCCGCCAATTCGCTCACTTGGATCGGTTTGGGAAGATATCCGTCCATTCCCGATTCGAGACACCGCTCCCGATCGCCTTTCATGGCGTGAGCGGTCATGGCGATGATGGTCTGGTGTCTTCCCGTGTTTCGTTCGTTTCTGCGAATCTCGGCCGTGGCTTCATAGCCGTCCATTTCGGGCATCTGCACGTCCATAAAAATGACATCGAACATCCGCCGCTCCCAAGCTCGCACGGCTTCCGTGCCGCTGGCCACCACTTCGACGCTGTGCCCGCGCCCTTCCAGCAGGCGGCGCGCGACCTTTTGGTTGATCGGATTGTCTTCGGCAACCAGAATCGCCAACGCGGGTCGGGGTGCAACGGCGCTGCCGGACGGACCGCTATCCGCCGCGGTTGCCTGGCGGTTTGATTCGGCGGGAAGACCGGCCGGCTCACTGGCCACCGCCATCGCCGGCCGGGTGGTCGGTTGGCCACCCGTCTTGAGTTGCGCCGTGAAGTGGAACTGGCTTCCCACGCCCGGTTCACTGTCGACCCAGATCCGGCCGCCCATCATGTGGACCAGACGGGCTGAGATGGTGAGGCCCAACCCGCTGCCTCCAAATTTCCGCGTGGTGGACGCATCGGCCTGGGTGAAGGCCTGAAAAATGGCTTGGTGCTTTTCCCGCGGGATGCCGACCCCGGTGTCCCGCACTGTGAAGTGCAGCATGCCGCGATTCTGTTCCACCGCGTCTCTCACCTCCAGGCTCACTTCTCCAGCCGCCGTGAACTTAATGGCGTTGGCAAGCAGATTGGTAATCACCTGGCGCAATCGGGCAGGATCGCCGACGACTGCCTCCGCTACGTCCGGCTGGACGGAGCAGACCAGTTGCAGGCCCTTTTGATGGGCCCACCCTGCCAGCGCACGGCAGATGCCGGCCAACTCGTCGCGCAGGTTGAATTCCATCGGCTCCAGGTCGAGCTTGCCTGCCTCGATCTTGGAGAAATCCAGAACATCGTTGATGATGGACAGAAGCGATTCGGCGGAGGATTTGACAACCTCCAGGCACTCGCGCTGCTCCGGATTGAGATCGGAATCCAACGCCACCTGAGTCATCCCCAGGACGCCGTTCATGGGAGTCCGGATCTCATGGCTCATGTTTGCCAGAAACTCGCTCTTGGCGTGACTGGCAGCCTCGGCGGCCCGACGTAAATGCTCGAGCTGGCGGACGTGGCGAATCGCCAGCCCTATCAGACAGCCGATAGTGGTCAGCGCGGCCACCGCCAGCAAGAGGAAGGTGGTGGCGCGGTACCAGGGCGGAACGACGGAAAAGTCCAGTCGCGCCGGTTCGACGCCAATGTTTCCCGCCCGGTCCATCGCGATCACTTCGAACCGATGCTTACCGATTGGCAGACGATTGAATGTGGTGGTCGTATTTCCGGTGAACGGGCTCCATTTGCCTCCATCCAGCCGATACGAAAAGCGCAGCATGTCGGCCGGTGTCAGGTCCCACTTGTCCCTTCCGGAAAAGATTACGCTGAACTGTCCCGACGGAGCCGCTTCGTCCGAGTTTTGATCGGCGTGGATGGCCGCCTCCGGCGGATCCAGGTCGGTATTGGGCAGAAATACCGCCGGACCCTTGTTGGTGCCGACCCAGATGCGCCCCTGCCAATCTTCACCCACCGAATACACGGCCGAGGCTGGAAGGCCGTCCCAGACATCGCTTGAGACCCATTCGCCGGCAAGCTCATCTCCCGGCCGCGCCCTCCCGAAACTCCTGAAAACTCCGTTGCTGGACGCCACCCATAACGTGCCCGATCGGGATCGAATCAGTTGCCGCACAATTTGAATGCGGTCGTTGGCCAGTTCCACGCCGTGCCCGCTCCACCTGTACAACCCGGTTCTCGCGCCCACCAGAAGGCGAGCATTCCGCTCGGCGAAAAGAGAAAAAACTCCGGCAGTTTGGGCCCCTTGGTCGAAGGGCACCCATTCCAGGCGCTCGACCCGGTCATGATCGAACCGAATCAAACCCTGCAAGCCTCCCAGCCATACTACGCCTTGCCCATCCTCCAGAAAGGCTCGAGTGGTAAACATGCCCCATTTGTCGTGAATCGACCTGACTTCGGTAATCGAGGTTCCCCTCAATACCGCCAGAGCATCGGGTTGGCCGGGCGCCTGGGCGAGCATTTCGAGCAGGAAGCTCCCGTCCGCACGACGATAGAACATCCTCGGGACATAGCCCGGCGGGGCCGCGACCTTGGCGAATTGCAAGGTGCCGGGATCAAACGCGACCAGGTTGCCCGCCTGCATCTGGATCAGGATTCGCCCATCGGGCAACTCTCCCAGCACCTGCGCGCAATTCGCGTCGGTCTTGTATCGCATGGCTTCCGGTAAAGAGTATTCATCCCACTGGTCGCGGTACAAACGCAGCAGGCTTCGTTCGGTGAGGAACCACATCCGCTTTCGGCGGTCGGCCATCAGCGCTCCCACGTGCTCCTTGAGTTGTATGGCCTTTCCGTGCGAATCTCTCACCCCGTCGTAGGTGCGCCATGTGGGATTTACGTGGAACGCGAGACCGCGGGAAGTCGCCAAAAAGAAGGTTCCGTCAGGGTTGACAACCACTTCCTTGAGTCTTCCGCCGAGGACGTCGCTTTGCTGGTCTACCTGCTGCCATTCGGCTCCGGGGTCGGTGCCGGGTCTTCTCCGGAGAAGGTCTCCGTCCGCTAACCAGAAGGTCCCGCTGCCGTCGCGCCAGGCGAATAGCGGCTGGCCGGGGAGTTCCTGGCGCGCCAGCGACTCCCACTTTCCGTCGTGCAGCCAAAGTGCCACCCGTGTTGTCGTCCCCCTCAGGAGGACGGAAATGAACAGTTCCCCGTGCAGGCCGGCCACCGGGTGCCGGATATCGCGAATCGGGAAGTTTCGCAGAGAATATTCCTGCCAACCAGCCGGAATTCTCGTCCCGCGTTTATAGCTGAAACGAGCGGCACCGCGTTCGCCAACGACCCAGATCGCGCCATCCGGGGCTCGCTCAAACGTGATCAGCGGACCAAGATCCGACCCGGCCGGCAGCGGCAGCGTCTCCATCCGCCCGGTCACAGCCGAAAATTCCGCCAAACGCCCGGGAAACAACAAGAGCACTCGGGAATCTCCCAGATCCAGCGCACGAAAGTAGCGAAGCAGAAAGTAGTCCGGCCCTCGCGGCTCATTCGTAATCTCCGGAAAAAACTGCCACTTGCCGTCTTGCAAGTGCCGGAGTCCGTACTGGTCGTCAGTCCAGCCGTTTTCTCCGTCCACGGAATCGAAGCGGTTGTAGATAACCGGCGCGGGAAGTCTGGTGAATTTCCGCCCATCGAACCTGGTGATGGCAGGCATATCGCCATGCACGGCCCAGACCGCGCCGGTTGCGTCGCGGCTGAGGAAATCGATGTTGGAATCGGTCAGTCCTTGTTCCCTTTGCCAGGAGCGCCAGTCCGGGTCGCGAATGCCGGCTTGGAGCCACATCGCCGAGCCAACCAGGGCAAGCCACACCGCCCGCGCGGCAAAGAAATGCCTGCCCCTGAACGGCACAAGAGTCGACAAGTCCCGCGTTCCTCCTGGATACCTTATCGGCCCGTTAGCCTTTTTGATTCTAATCGGATTCCGGGCGCCAATTGCCTGCCCGGCGGGGGCCGTAAAAAACCGTTTTGCCGGAAAGCGGCCAGCCGGCGGACAGCGGGGGCGCCACTCAACGGCTTAAGGGAGCAGCATTGCGTCTAACCCCGGGCTACCAGACGCGCAGCACCGCGGCGCCGCGAATCCCGCCGCTCTTCAGCGCGATCAGCGCCTCGTTGGCCTGCTCCAGGGGGAACTCTCGAGTTTCCGTGCGGATGGGAATCTCCGCCGCAATCCTCAGGAAGTCTTCGCCATCGGCGCGCGTGTTGTTGGCGACGCTGCGGATGGCGCGCTCCTGGTACAGCAGGCTGTAGTCGATCGGCGGAATGGGGCTCATGTGGATTCCGCCCAGCGCCACCGTGCCGCCCGGTTTGAGCCCGCGAAGCGCCGCGAGTACCAACTCCCCCGCCGGCGCGAAAATCAGGGCGCCATCCACATGGCGCGGCGCGGCGTCATCCGGGCCGCCGGCCCAAACCGCGCCGAGGTCGAGCGCCAGTTGGCGGTGGCGCGGCTCCCGCGAAAACGCGTAGACTTCCATCCGCGAGTGCCGCGCCACCTGTATGGCGACGTGCGCGGCCGCGCCGAAACCGTAGATGGCCAGGCTGCCGCCCGGCGCGACGCCCGAAATCCGCAACGTGCGGAACCCGATGATGCCGGCGCACAGCAGCGGCGCCGCGTGCTCGTCGGAGAAGCCTTCCGGCAGTGCGTACACGAAATCTTCGGGCGCCACCAGGTATTCGGCGTAGCCGCCGTCCACCGTCCAGCCCGTGAACTCGGCGCGCTCGCACAGGTTCTCGCGGCCCGCGCGGCAATACGCGCAGGCGCCGCAGGTGTGGTGCAGCCAGGCGACGCCCACGCGCGCGCCGCGCGGGAAGCGCGAAGCCGCGGGCCCGTTGGCTTCCACCACGCCCGCCACCTGGTGGCCGGGCACCAGCGGCGATTTCCGCGGCTCGAGCTCCCCCTCCACCACGTGCAGGTCCGTCCGGCAGACGCCGCAGGCGCGCACCCGCACCAACACCTGGTTGCCGACAGGAACCGGAACTGGCACCTCGGCCAGGCGCAGAGGCCGCGTCTCAATTGCCGCCGGAGAGGTCAGGAGGCACGCCTTCATACCGATATTGTCGCGCCTCTGCGGAATTCGCGGGGCGGCCAGGATTGGCTGCCCCACGATTTTCGCAGAATGGTCACCAGAATCAGAAAGTATGCGGCATCGGACTGGAAAGCCTGCTCCACAGGACGAATAGCGAGCAAGCTAAGTGCACCGTTTCATAAATACACTCTCGTATTGCGAAAAGACCAGGCGTCTTTGTGGGACCGGCCTCCTGGCCGGTCAGGCCGCGGAGCGCGCCTCCGGCGCGTGGACCGGCCAGGAGGCCGGTCCCACTCGGCTGCCGATCAAGAATACGTGAGCGAACTTGCGAAACAGCGGACTAAGAACCGGAGTACGCCATCCCGCTTGGCTTGTGCCATAATGACAAATCTTCGCGAAAAATCCGGCGCTCCGTGGTTGGCGGGGCTGCCGCCGGTGCGGTCCGTAACCCGCTATGGCGCAAGGAGAAATCTCATGTCTGGTACCTTCAGCCGGCGGGCCGCGGTGCTGGGTGCGGCGGCGCTGCCCATCGTCCAGGTCCTTAAGGGTCAATCCAAATCCCGGCCAGTCGTAATCTCCAGCGCCAACCGCAACGGCGGCGGCGTGAATTGCTGCGCCAAGGCGGTCGAAGTGATCAAAGCCGGCGGCGACACGCTGGATGCCGTGATTGCCGGTGTGAACATTGTCGAGTTGGATCCGCGCGACAACAGCGTGGGATATGGCGGCCTGCCCAACGAGGACGGCGTGGTGCAACTGGACGCCAGTTGCATCCATGGGCCCACCCGCCGGATGGGCGCCGTGGGAGCCATCGAAGGCATCAAGACGCCGTCCAAGGTTGCCAAACTCGTCATGGAGCAGACCGACCACATGATGCTGGTGGGCGCGGGCGCTCTGAAGTTCGCCAAAGCCATGGGCTTCCAGGAAGAGAATCTGCTCACGGAAGAATCGCGCATCGCCTGGATTGCCTGGAAGATGTCGCTCCGGGACCGCAATGGCCACACCAACTGGGGACCGGGTTTGGATGCCCCGCCCGAAAAACAGAAGGCCGCCATCCTGCGGGAGTTGAAGGGCATGTTCCCGGATGCCGCCGACGAAGTGCTGGCACAGGCCTGGGAGTACGCCATTCACCCGCCCCACGGTACTATCAATTGCATTTCGCTGACCGAAAAGGGCGAGATGTCGGCGGTGACTACAACCAGCGGGATGGCATGGAAGATTCCCGGCCGCTGCGGCGATTCGCCCATCATTGGCGGCGGGCTCTGGCTGGATCAGGACGTCGGCGGCGCCGGGTCTACCGGCCGCGGAGAAGAGAACCTGCGAGTTTGCGGCGCGCATACGGTGGTCGAAAACATGAAGCATGGCATGTCGCCGAAAGACGCTATTCTCGATACGCTGAAACGCGTCTCTCGAAATTTCAACGATGACAAGAAGCGCCTGGCGGCCGTCGAGCTGGATTTTTACGCCTTACGCAAGGACGGGGAATACGCCGCCGGCTCGCTCTGGCAAGGTGGACGATTTGCGGTTTCGACAGGCGATGCCGCAAGCCACACCGAGCAGTCGGTGTACTTATATGAGCGGAGCCGGGGCTAAATTGCAGGGGCGTGTTGTGGGGGATTTCGACGATAACGCCCTCTCCGGCGTTGCGCGTCGAAACCATGAACCAAATTTTCCCATTGCCGCATCTGATACATTTAACGGTAATTGGCTGGGCGGGGGTGGCTTTTCCCAAGATGCTTGAACGGATGATGCTG
>JBEKQS010000047.1:0-24211 GCA_049519475.1 Bryobacteraceae bacterium
GAATCAGGCAAGGCGGAGCGTCTCAGCACCAGGATCATCTGCCTTCCCGCAAACGATCGGGCCGATGAGGTCACGGCCGCTATGCTGGCGCAGATCCTGGAGCAGGCGGGCCACGCGGCCCTGTCTCTTCCGATCGCTCACGCTTCCCTGGCGGAGATGCTGGCGTTGCTTGAGATCAGACCGGACGACGTCATCTGCATCTCCGCCTTGCCGCCTTATGCCTTTACACCCGCGCGGACCATGTGCAAGCTGATTCGGGAACGCTTTCCCAAGGTCAAGCTGGTAATCGGAGTCTGGGGGTTCGGTGGCGATACGGAAAAGGCCAAGGCGCGCTTCGAACGAACCCAACCGGATCGATTGCTCACGAGCCTGGCGCAGGCTGTCGAGCAGATTCAGGAGCTGATCCAGCCCAAGGCGCTATGACTCGGCGACGTCAACAAGGCCGCAGCCTGGACGTCGACCGGGCCGCCGGAACTGGATCAGCATCGCACCCAGGCGCGCCGTTCACGGGCCGGAAGGTGTGGAATCGCCGCACCGCGCCCTGCGCAGGGACCGGTTCCCTTATTTCTCGAACACCTTTTCAATCTGGCCGACTTTCTTTTGGACCTTGCCGGCGAGCTTCTCGTCTTGGCCATCAGCCTCCAGGTTGGGGTTGTTCGTGACCTGCCCCGCCTTCTCTTTGGCTTTGCCTTTCAATTCGTGAAGGTTGCCTTTGATCTGATCCTGCGTACTCGGTTTCATCTGCTCTCTCCTCTTTTCTTTGGAAAACGTTCGGTTACAGCGATTTCAGGTATTCGATTAGGCCGCTCTTCTCCCAACACCCGCATCGTCCGCTGCCTGCGAGACGGAGCTTGCTAACCATCTCTATTCTCCTGAAGACCAAGCAATCCGGTGCCCAAACCTCGGTGGGGTGTTTTTCTTTGATGGGCCGGGCTCGGAATTCCTCCAGAAGCCACCTGGCTTCCGCCCGGCTTAGGCGGCAAAACCTGCATAGTCCAGTAGATCCTGCACTTCCGTGACAGCTATCGCACGCTTTCCCGGCGGGCTAAGCCTTTGTCTGCCCTGGGCCCAGGAGGCCACAGGTCAAATTCTGGCCCCCGTGAGCCCTGCGGCGAATGAAGCGTTGAATTTCGTCGGCGGCTCTCATGGGTCCGCCTGCCGCACGCAGGGATGCGCCGATGCGTGCTGCAGCGGCGGTGTAGCCTGTGCCGGTGAGGATCTTCGCAACGCTGCTGCGCATCGCTCCAGCTTCCATCCGAGGCCGGTCCAGCACCAGGCCAGCACCCAGTTCCGACGCGCGGGCGGATATCCAGAATTGATCGGCCGCCTGAGGCGCCATGACCAGCGGGACACCGTAGTACAGCGCTTCCTGGACGCTGTTCATCCCTCCATGCGTGATGAAGGCCGCCGAACGCCGCAGAATTTCGATTTGCGGCACAAAAGTGCGGACGATGCAGTTTCCCGGTACCGGCCCGAGATCCCCGGCCAGCGGATTGCCTCCGGCCGACAATACCACCTGCCAGGGCGTGTCCGCCAACTCTTCCAGGCACCTCTGAAAGAACTGCGGCTGGTTCCCATACACGGTGCCCAGAGAAACCAAAACCAGCGGCCGGCCATCGAGCTGTTCGAAGGGGAAAGGCGGCGCTTCCGGACGGCGCTCGAAGCATGGCCCTACAAATTGAAACCGAGGCCCATCGAAGGCTTCAGCCATGGGCTGAAACAAGCGGGACGTGTACACCACGTTCAAGTCGCCATAGGTCTGCAATAGTTGTGGGGGTGAAGGAGGCTCGGGAAGACCGTAAGGTCGCAGGCAAGCTTGGCAGAGCGACCGAAACGAGGCATACCACTGCGAAGTCAACCGCGGATCCTCAGGTTCGATCCCCGGAGCGGCCCCGTAGCGTGAATCGATATCGCTGTTGACCAGAATGCTGGGGACGGAGGCAATCGTGGGAAGCCGCAAGAGCTGCGCGACAAAGCCCCCCCATGGCGTGAAACTGTCATACATGATGTGCGTGGGACGCCACATCCGCACCTGTTCCAGGTGATCGTCCAGAACCGCGCGGCTTAACCCCAGCAGGGTCTCCAGCGTTGTCGATACCCGGGCGAATGGTCCCGGCCCCTGCTCCGGCATACAGAACCCGGTGGAGTAGGGGCGGAACTGCGCGCCCGTATCCTGAACCGCCTGCCGGAATCGCTCCGTGCTGTAATAAACCACCTGCTGTTTGCGGCGGACCAATTCGCGCATCACCGGGAGCGTGGGATTGATATGACCGTGGGCGGGAAAGCTGAAATAGACAAGGCGTCCCATTTTCGAAGCGGCCGTGGACCGGGATGGATCGCCCGGCGCCCACGTTAACCGGTCAAGTCAAACAGGGAATTGGAAAGTCCGCTGGTTGTTCCGGTGCCGAACAAAGCTTGGGTCTCTTCCGCCTGCAAGGCTGTCTGGTAATTGGCGAATTGCTCCACCGATGACGCGGCAGACTGGCCGCTCGCAGCCGTCGCCGTTGATGCCGCCCCGGTTGATCCGGTCGCCAGATCCTCCAGGTTCGTAAGAATACTGCTCGGGCCGGTATTGGAGGCAGCCGGGATTCCGAACATCTCATCCACACCCTCCAACTGCGTGGCCGCCACGCTCAGTTGGACGATGTCGGCAGTCGGAGCCTTCTCCAAAGCCGATAGCGTCGCCGGCGACGACAGCACCGGTGAATTGAGATTGGAAAGAGCTTGGAGCAAGTTTTCCAATCCAGGGTTAGTCGAAGAGACCGAGCCCATTACCGTACCTCCAAGTGTTATATCGGCGCCAACGGCGATTGTCTTTAGGCTTCTGCCCCGATACTTGTGCGCCGATTAGGTAGCAAGCGAATGCACGAAGACAGTCGGCACGAACCCGCACGTCCTGGCGACGCCGGGACTCTCGACCCTTCCGATTGGCCGGACTTTCGGAACCAGGCCCACCGGATGCTGGACGATATGCTCGACTACCTCGAAAATATCCGCGAACGTCCCGTCTGGCAGCTGATTCCAGACGAGGTGCGCTCCCGGTTCCGCGGCGATCTTCCCGAGGCGCCGTCCGATTTGGCCGCCGTTCATCGGGAATTCATGCGCTTCATCCTGCCATTCGCCACCGGCAATGTGCACCCCGGCTTCATGGGCTGGGTGCATGGAGGCGGCACACCGGTAGGCATGTTGGCGGAGATGCTCGCGGCGGGCCTCGACGCCAACCTGGGTGGACGCGATCACGTTCCCATCGAGGTGGAGCGCCAGATTGTCCGCTGGATGCGCCGGATCTTCGGCTTTCCGGAAAGCGCGAGCGGCCTCTTTGTCACGGGAACCTCCATGGCCAACCTCATCGGCGTCCTGATTGCCCGTGATGCCGAGCTTGGTTTCGCGGTGCGGTGCGCGGGTGTCGCGGGGAGTCCGAAACGGCTCGCGGCCTACACCTCGGCGGCGGCCCATGGCTCCATCGGGAAAGCCATGGACATCTCTGGCATCGGCAGCGACGCGCTCCGCTTGATCCCGGTAGACTCCCGCCATCGTCTCGATCTTCGCTCGCTGGAGAACGCCATCGAAGCCGATCGCCGCGCGGGCCTTACGCCGTTCCTGGTGGTGGGAACCGCCGGCACCGTCGACACCGGCGCCATTGATAACCTCGACTCGCTCGCCGGCATCTGCCGCCGCGAGCGGCTCTGGTTCCACGTCGACGGCGCCTCGGGCGCGCTGGCCATGCTGGCTCCGGATCTGGCGCCGCGCCTCAAAGGCATCGAGCGCGCCGACTCGCTGGCTTTCGATTTCCATAAGTGGGGGCAAGTGCCCTACGACGCCGGATTCATTCTGGTGCGCGACGGCGTGCTGCATCGCAACACTTTTGCCGCCTCGGCCCCTTATTTGAGAAAGGAGCAGCGAGGCCTGGCTGCGGGCTCGCCTTGGCCCTGCGATTACGGGCCCGATCTCTCGCGCGGCTTCCGGGCGCTGAAGACCTGGTTCACGCTCAAAGTGTATGGCACCGAAGCGCTGGGCGCGGTCATTTCGCGCACCTGCGCCCTGGCCCGTTACATGGAAAGCCGGATCGCTGAAACGCCGGAGCTGGAGCTGCTGGCGCCGGTGGAGCTCAACGTGGTCTGCTTCCGTTATCGCGCGGAGGATGCCCAGCGCATCAATCCCAGAATCGTCATCGAGCTGCAGGAGTCCGGGGTTGTGGCGCCGTCCACTACCACTATCGGCGGGCGCCTGGCTATTCGCGCGGCCATTGTCAATCACCGCACCGGCAGCGGGGAGATCGACATGTTGGTCGAGAAGACCGTGGCCCTGGGACGCGCCATCGAAGCCAGCGCCGCTCAGAGCCGCCCGCCCAGGCGGCAGCCGGGCGCGGATTGGCCGCCGCAACGCGCGCGGGAAACTGCCCTGGCTGATCTCAACCGCCGCATCGCATCCAATCCCGGCGCGGTGAGCCTGCGATTCGATCTCGCCTGTCTGCTTACCGGGATGGGCCGGACTCCCGAAGCCAGAGACGCATATCTCGATCTGCTGGCGCGCGAGCCTTCGCACCGGCTGGCGCTGAACAATCTGGGCACGCTGCTCCATGCCACCGGATATCGAACCGCGGCCCGCACGGCTTACGCGGAAGCCGTGGCGCGCCATCCCGGCGACCCCATGAGCCACGTGAACCTGGGCAATGTCCTCTACGAAAGCGGCGAGTTTCCGGCCGCCCGGGAGCACTATGAAACCGCTCTCCGCGTCGAACCCCGCCACGCGGAGGCGCACCAAGGCCTCGCCTATGTGCTGGCTGAGCTCGGCGACCAGGAGCGTGCGCAGTGGCACCGGCGCGAAGGTTTTGAGCACCGTCCGGTCTTGGCACTGCCATATCGCGGAGAAGGGCCCCCGCTGTCCTTGCTGTTGCTGGTTTCCTCGGTGGGCGGCAACATACCGGCGCGCCATTTGCTGGACGACAGCGTCTTCCGGACATTCGTGGTGGTGCCCGAGTTTTACGATCCCCAAGTGCCGCTGCCGCCGCATCAACTGGTGTTCAATTCGATCGGCGATGCCGACCTGGCCGCGCCCGCGCTCGGTGCCGCGCAGTCCCTGTTGGCCCTGACCAGCGCGCCGGTGCTCAATCTGCCTTCGGCAGTGCTGGCGACGGGTCGCGCCGATCATGCCCGGCTTTCACACCTGCCGGGCGTGGTGATGCCGGCAACCGTCACTCTGCCTCGGGAACTTCTCAGCTCTCCGGAAGCCGCGGCCACGGTGGCGCGCCACGGCTTCCGTTTCCCGTTGCTGGTGCGGACGCCCGGCTTTCACACGGGACGCCATTTCCTGCGGGTGGAAAGCCCGCAAGCGCTGGCCGGCGCGGTGGCCGGGCTTCCCGGAAGCGAATTGACCGTCATCGAGTTCCTCAACGCCCGGGGCGCGGACGGAAAGGTGCGCAAGTATCGGGTGATGATGATCGGTGGACAGCTCTACCCGCTGCACGTGGCGATTTCCAGTCATTGGAAAATCCACTATTTCACGGCCGAAATGGCGGAGCAGGCGGACCATCGCGCCGAGGACGCCGAGTTTCTGGAAAATATGCCGGGTGTCCTCGGACCTCGCGCCATGGAGGCGCTCGCCCGCATTCAAGCCATGCTCGGCCTGGACTATGCCGGCATCGATTTCGGCTTGAGCTCCGCCGGAGATCTTCTGCTCTTCGAAGCCAATGCCACCATGGTGGTCAATCCGCCGGGGCCCCACGAACGGTGGGCATACCGTCGCCCGGCCGTCGAGCGCATCTTCGCTGCCGTGCGAAAGATGCTGATGGCGCACATCGCTGCCGTGCCGTGATCCACGGCCCTTCACCGATGGCGGCAACTCGGCCGTGGAGCGGGCCTCCGGCCCGCAACGCCGGCTTTCCAGCCGGCGGCCGGCGTGCCGGAGCAATCAACTATGGGCGCCGCTAATCCCGGCGTTGGACAGTGTGTTCATGATAATCGCCATCGGATTGAGCGAGTCGTTCTGGGTCCCATTCGCCTGGTAGGCCGCCAGGATTTGATCCATCGGCTGGCTCGTGCTGCTACTGCTCGAAGTGCTGCTCGAATTGCTGCTGGTGCTGGAATTGCCATCGGCATCGGCGGAAGCGGCATGAGCGTGATGATGGTGATGGCCGCCGGCCGCCTGAGCCAGATCCTGGATGTTGGGGAGTTGGCCGCTCTGCGAGGCGTCGGTGAAGTCCGCGGCAAGCTGGTTGAGCTGGTTCGCCGCTGCCGAATTGCCGTCCGCCTGGGCAGTTTGAGCGGCGCTCTGGAGGTTCGTCGAGATTTGCTGTGTGAGCTGCCGGTACTTGGCTGGATCCGTTTGCTGAAGCTGCTGGAGCGTGCTCATCAATTGGGCGAGCGGTGAAAGCTGGCCGTTATCTGGCCGTTGCGCGGGCGAAGACACGCCGGCGCTGCTCAGGCTGTTCCCCGTCGTGTTGGTTGTCATTCCGGTGCCCTGGAGTACGGTGCTGAGAATCGACTGTAAGTAGCTGCTGGAAAGATTGCTTACGGAACCCATGCTATGCTTATCGGCAACTGGTCTGGGTTTTCTCGATACCTATGAGATATTGAAAAGGCGGCCCCGGAGACATCCGCCGCACTGCCAGGTCTGCGAAGGACAACTTTTCACCCTCGCAATACAGGATAATGACTGTAAAGCCCACCAATAGTACCATCGCGGTTAAGGCTGTTTTGTGCCTTTAGAGCTATTGTGAGCCGCGCTGGCGTCCTGGATGATGGGAGCAGGATGGAAATAAGCACTGATGAAGGAAGTGCAAATTTCGGAGTCATGACCGATCGGAGAGGAACCAGCCGGTTTCCCGTCCAGGAGGATGTCAAGTATTCGATAATGCTGTCGAAGACTTCGAAAGTCATCGGCACTGGGAAGACGCTGAACTTTGGCAGCCGAGGAATTCTGTTCACCACCGGCGACAAGCTGCCGGTGGGGCGCATCGTGGAATTTTCGGTGAATTGGCCGGCGCGGCTGGGCGGCACATGCCCGCTGCAGTTCGTGGCGACGGGGCGCGTGGTGCGATCGGATGCGAACCGCGCCGCGGTGCGGATTGTGCGCTACGAATTCCGGACGCGTGGCGCCACCGCAGCAGCAGCGGGTGCGTGACGCCTTCAGGCGTCGCGGTGGACACCAGCCAGGGAAAAGGCGGGCAGGCAGACGGCCACGTATTCGGCGCCTTCGGGCCATGGCGTGCTGTAGCGCACCCACTCACCGCTGTGCGCGACGATGGCTTGGCCGGCCGCCACATCGATGGAACCGGCGGCGTGCTCCACGCGCAGCATGCCTCTTAACACAACGGTCAATTCCTCGAACTCCGGTTTCTGTCCAGGCTCCTGCCAGCCGCCAGGGCTGCGCATAGGGGCGATGCTGACATGTTCGTGCGCGGAATTTACACGTCCAAAATATTCGTCGATCAATTTGGGTTTGTTTCCGGCGGCGGCCACGCAGCGTGGCCGCGGGAATCAGGGTCGGCACGGGTTAGTCCTCTCACGGGATCTTAACGCAACTGACTTGCCGGAAGGTTGGGGCCATAGGTATACTGTCATTTTCGCCTGGACGTTATGACGGTGCGCGAAGAATTCGATCCCCTGGCGCCCCAACGGGAAGCCGCCTTCTTCTACGGCCTCTTCCTGCGGGGACACGATGTGGACGCGTTGCGGCAGGACATCGACGTGCCTCACACCATGCTGGAGAAGTGGATGCGGGCGCGCGACTTCGAGGCCTCCTTCCGCGAGAATCTGCACCGCGTGTACGCCTATCGCAAACAGGTACTGGCGATTTTCGACGGGCTGATCTCGAACGAACAGATGCGGCCAAGGTTGCAATAAGCGGCGGCGCTGGCGCCGGTCGGGTGGTTTTGCCCTGCGGCCAGGCGCGAAGTATCGCAACGGACTGCGGGTTGCAAACGTCCCACCCGTATAAGATGACCGCCCCAAAACCAGTACCCTCGGCCGGCAGCCTCTACGCGGAGCACGTCAATCCGCAGTGGGTCCGCCTGCTCGACCTGTTGCAGATGAACGCGAATTACCAGCGTTGTTCGGGGTGCGAGCTGTTTACATCCGACGGACGCCGGATCCTGGATTTCCTGTCGGGGTACTCGGTGCACAACGCCGGGCACAACCATCCGGCCATCGTGGCGGCATTGAAAGAGGAGCTGGACCGGTCCGGGCCGGCGATGCTGCAGAGCCATGTTCCGGAGTTGGCCGGGGAGCTGGCGGCGCGCCTGGTCGAACGGGCCGGCGGACGGATGCACCGCGTGTTTTTTACGAGCTCGGGCAGCGAGGGAATCGAGGCGGCCATCAAGTTCGCGCGGGCGCACACCGGCCGCGCCGGGTTGCTCTACGCCGAGGGCGCCTTTCACGGGTTGACGTGCGGCGCGCTCTCGCTGATGAGCGATGGTTTCTGGCGGGAAGGATTCGGCCCCATGCTGCGCGGCACCGAAGGCGTGCCCTTCGGCGATCTGGAAGCCTTGGAACGGCATCTGGCCACCCGAAAATTCGCGGCGTTTTTCGTGGAGCCGGTGCAGGCCGAAAACGGCATTCGCGTGCCGCCCGCGGGCTACCTGGCCGCCGCCGAACTGCTCTGCCGGCGGTACGGCTCGCTGCTGGTGCTGGATGAAGTGCAGACCGGCATGTACCGCAGCGGAACTTTTCTGGCGGCGCACCGCTACCAGGTGGAGCCGGACATGGTGGTGATGGCCAAAGCGCTCTCCGGAGGCCTGGTGCCGGTGGGCGCGGTGTTGATGTCGAAAGCGGTTTCGGACTCGGTATTCAGCTCGCTGAAGCGCGCGTTCATCCACGCCTCCACGTTCGGGGAGAATGCGCTGGCGATGCGGGCGGGCCTGGCGACGCTGGACGCTCTGGAGCACGAAGCGCTGGGCGAGCGCGCAGCTCGGCTGGGCGCCTGTCTGCGCCGGAAGCTTTCCGAAGAGCTGGCGCCGTACGACATGGTGAAGGCCGTGCGCGGCGTCGGGATGCTCTCCGGGATCGAGTTCCAACCGCCGCCACAGCTTCGGCTGCGGGTGGCCTATGAGGCATTCCAGCGCATTCATCCGGCAATGTTCGGGCAGGTCCTGGTGATGCGCCTGTTCCGCGACCACCGCATCCTGACGCAGATTTGCGGCAACCAGTTCCTGGTGCTGAAGGTGGCGCCACCGCTGGTGGTCACCGGGAAGCAGGTGGGCGAGTTCGTCACGGCGATCCGCGCGGTGATGGAACTGGCGCAGTCCTCCGCTCGGTTCTGGTCCGAAGCCCTGGGGATGGCGCGGCGCGCCGCCAATATCTGACCTGATGATTCTTCCTTCTTCCACCGACGTATTCATTATCGGCGGCGGCCCGGCGGGCCTCGCTGCCGCGATTGCCGCGCGCCGGCGCGGCTTGGACGTGATCGTGGCGGATGCCGCGCGGCCCCCCATCGATAAGCCCTGCGGCGAAGGCATCATGCCGGATGGGCTGGCGGCGGCGCGAGCGCTGGGGCTCGACCTGGAGAGTGCGCCGGGGCGGCGTTTTCCGGGCATCCGCTTCTGCGCAGGCGCGCGGTCCGTGGAAGCGCCGTTCCCGCGCGGACCCGGGTTGGGGATACGGCGGACCACGCTGCACCAGGCGCTGATCGACCACGCCGCGCTGGCGGGGGTGCGGCTGGCGTGGGGCACCGCGGTGACGGGGATGGATGGCGAACGAGTTCACGCCGCGGGGGAGCGCGTGACGTCGCGCTGGATTGTGGGTGCCGATGGCGGCCATTCGCGCGTGCGCCGCTGGGCTGGCCTGGATGCGTGCAAGCGGGAAAGCCTGCGCTACGGCTTCCGCCGCCATTACCGGATGGCGCCGTGGACCGGGTTCATGGAGATCCATTGGGGCCACCGCTGCCAGCTTTACATCACGCCGGTGGCGGACGACGAAGTTTGCGTGGTGTTGATTTCGAGCGATCCGCAGCTTCGCTTGGACGCCGCGCTGGCGCAGTTTCCGGCGGTCGCGCGGCGGGTGGGGAATCTGGCGGCCCTGCCGGGCGAACGCGGCGCGGTTTCGGCCTCGCGCCAACTGCGCGCGGTGTGCCGCGGCAATGTGGCGCTGGTGGGCGACGCTTCCGGCTCGGTGGACGCCATCACCGGCGAAGGACTGTGCCTGCTGTTCCAGCAGGCCGCCGCGCTGGCCCTGGCGCTGGAGCGGGGCGACCTCTCTCTGTACCAGAGGGAGCATCGCCGCGTGGGACGGCGGCCGGGGTTGATGGCGCGGCTGATGCTGCTCCTGGACCGCAACGCGCGCCTGCGCCGCGGGGTGATCGGCGCGATGGCCTGGCACCCGCCGCTGTTTGCCGGGATGTTGGCGTATCACACGGGTGCGGCCATATGAAATTGATGGCGCGATGGGCGGTTCTGGCGGTTGCCTGGGCAGGGGCGGCGGCCGCGCAGGACGTGGCGCTGCGCTTTGGACCGGCGGATACCAAAGTGGAATTTACGCTGGGCGACGTGCTGCACACCGTACATGGAACTTTTCAGTTGGCGCGGGGCGAGTTTCGCTTCGACGGAGCCGGCGGCAAGGCATCCGGGGAACTGGTGGTGGACGCGGCCAGCGGAACCAGCGGCAACGTGTCGCGCGACCGGCGGATGAACAGCGAGATTCTGGAGAGCGCGCGCTTCCCGGAAATCGTCTTCCGTCCCGACCGCGTGGATGGCAAACTGGCGCCCCAAGGCCACTCGCAGGTCGCCGTGCATGGCGAGTTCAGCATCCACGGGGCCGGGCATGAGATGCTCATTCCGGCGGACGTGGATGCGAGCGCGGGCATTTATACGGCCACGCTGCGGTTCACCGTGCCGTATCAGAAGTGGGGCATGAAGAACCCCAGCATGCTGCTGCTGCGCGTGGCGGATAAGGTGGAGATCGTGGTACACGCGGTGGGGCGCGGTAGGCCGTCGGAGGAATTCCCCTTGCTCCGTTAGCCCGCATTTCTTCCATTCGGCCCGACCACCGGTGCTGGGCTTGATGGCTGTAAAACGGCGGGCGAGGACAATCCGGGAGGACTGTCCTACTCAGCCATCGCGCGGATCACGGCGCCCGTAAATTCACTGGTGGAAGCCCGGCCGCCCACGTCTCCGGTAAGGTGGCGTCCTTCCGCGTAAACCTGCTGGATGGCGTTCTGCATGCGCGCCGCGGCCTCGCGTTCGCCCAGGTGCGCCAGCATCAGCACACCCGATTGCATCAGCGCCGTGGGATTCGCCAGGCCCTTGCCGGCGATATCCGGCGCCGTTCCATGCACGGCTTCGAAGATGGCGGTCTCGTCTCCCAGGTTGGCCCCCGGCACGATCCCCAGGCCACCCACCAGGCCGGCCGCCAGATCGGAAATGATGTCGCCGTAGAGGTTCGGCAGCACCAGCACGTCGAAGGTTTCCGGCCGCATCACCAGTTGCATGCAGGCGTTGTCGACGATCAGCTCGGTGTACTGAATCTCGGGATACAGCGCGGCCACTTCGCGGCAGCACTTGAGGAACAGGCCGTCGCTCAGTTTCATGATGTTGGCCTTGTGGATGGCGGTTACCTTGGCCCGGCTTTCGCGGCGCGCATATGCGAAGGCCGCGCGCGCAATGCGCAGGGAGGCGCTGCGGGTGATGATCTTGAGACCCTCCACCACGCCCGGAACCACTTCGTGCTCCAGGCCGGAATACAGGTCCTCGGTGTTTTCGCGGAAGATCAAAAGGTCGATCCGGACGTCGTGAAAACGCGTCTTGAGGCCCGGCAGCATGCGCACCGGCCGGAAATTGACATACAGCCCCAGCCTCTTGCGCAGCGCCACGTTGATGCTCTGGTGGCCGCCGGCGATAGGCGTCGCGGTGGGACCCTTCAGGCCCACGTGGGTGGCCGCCAGCGACGCGAAAACGTCGTCCGGGATCAACTGCCCCTGCTCCGCCAGGGCGCGCGTTCCAGCCTGCACGCGCTCCCATTCGATCTCCACGCCCGCGGCTTCCATGGCGCGCACGGTGGCCTCGGCCACTTCCGGTCCGATGCCGTCTCCGGGAATTAGGGTTGCCTGATGACTCATCATAGATATTATAGAGTTGGGGCCATGACATGCGATTGCGCACTGCCCAGGACCGCCTCAAAATCGAACACAGCATCATCGATGGAGTGCGCGGCATCCTCGAAGCGCTGCTCGCATCCAACCCCGCGATCCGCTCTATAATCCCCGGCGTCATCCGTCCGGTGCGCGACGCCCGCGGCAAGGTGCGCGTGCGCGTCACCGTGCCCACGCAGAACGGCTGGAAAGCCATCGCGCTCAGCGCCGGCGCGCGCCAGGAGCTGTTCATCTCGACTGGCATGAGCAAGCCCGATCTCGAGACCGCCCTCGAAAAGGCCGGCGCCGTGGTGGCCTGAACGGCCCGGCCCACTTGTGTATAATCAGAAGGCTGTAACGAACTTGTAATTCATGGAGACCTACCCTTTTGCAGTCGCCCAGGCCACGCGCCTGCTGGAGCGGCTGGCATTCCAGATCAACGGTGTGGTACATTCACCCCACGCCGGCGCCATCCATGACCTGCGCGTCGCCATCCGGCGCTTCTCGCAAGTGCTGTCCGCCTGCAAAGCCTGCTTCCCGCTCCGGCCGGTTCGCAAAATGCGCCGCCGCCTGAAGCCGATCATGACCCTGGCGGGCGAAGTCCGCGACACCGATGTGGCACTGCAGCTTATAGCCGCGGCCGGCGCCGGTTCGCTGGAAGCGAAGTTGCGCGCGCGCCGCAATACCGCCGCCAGAAGCCTGCTCGCGTCGCTCAAGGACTGGACCGCCCGCAAATCCGTTTCCAAGTGGCGCGGCGCGCTGCAAAGCGGAATCCCGCCGCGGAAGCTTCGCCAATCCAAGGCTGAAGCTTTCGCCCATCGGGAATTGCCGCGCCTGGCCGCGCGCTTCTTCCGCGAAGGGGCGCGCGCCGCCGCTCCGCAAGCCTCGGCGGGCCAACGCCACCGCTTCCGTCTGGCCGCCAAGAAATTCCGCTATACGCTGGAGCTGTTTGCCGAATTCTACGGACCGGCCGCCGCCCACTGGACGGCCCAGGTCAAAGAGCTGCAATCTCTTTTAGGCGCGATGAACGATTGCCGGGCCGCACGCGATCTGGTAGACGCACTTGGCGGCAACCCCAGGATCGAAGCCTCCTTGAAGAAGCGCCAGCGCCGCAAGAGCCTGGAATTCCGCCGTGCGTGGACGGCTCGGTTCGGCGCGGCCGATGCAGCCAGGCAGTGGATCGAGTGGCTGAGCCATCCGCCGCGCAAGCCTGTCACGCGCAGCACCATGTCGCAGGCGCGGGGCGGCGTAGCCTTGCGGGCGTGAGCCCAACTGACAGCCCGGGAAGCCTGTCCCACGACGCACGTGGTACCCTCTGTCTTGATTCATGGCCCCCCGCAATCAGAGTGAAATCGCGCGCACCCGGGCGCGGTCCGCTTCTCTCACCCGCGAACTGCGTCTCACCGACCTCGTCTTCCTCCAGATCCTCCTGATCGTCGGGCTGCCGTGGACCGGCTATGCCGCCAGGCTGGGCGGGGCGCACTTCGCGCTCTGGCTCCTCGCCATTCTGCTCTTCTACTTTCCGCTCGCCGCCACCGTCACGTTCCTCAGCCGCCGGCTGCCGCTCGAAGGCGGCGTCTACCAATGGGTCAAGCTCGGGATTTCGCCCTTCGCGGGTTTTCAGGCGGGTTGGAATTATTCGTTCTTTCTGATCCTCGTCTATGCCGCCAGCGGCTCGGTGGTGGCCAACAGCCTCTCTTATGTCGCCGGGCCGCGCGGCGCCTGGATGAGTTCATCGAAGCCGGTGATTCTGGCCTGCAGCCTGGTTTTCTTCGCGCTGGTCTATCTGGTGAATTATCGCGGCCTGCATCTGGCGCGCTGGGTCACCACCGCCGGTGGATCTCTGGTGGTGGCGCTCTACGCGCTCATCATCGGCCTGCTGGTGTTGCGGCTGGCGCGCGGGCAGGCCACTCCGCAACCGGTGTTCGCTCCGGCGTGGCCGGTGCTGTCGCTCATCACCGTCAATTTGTTCAGCAAGATCGCTTTCAACGCCCTCAGCGGCTTCGAACAGGTGGCCGTCTTCGCGGGCGAGTGCCATACACCGGAGCGCAACATCGCACGCTCGGTCTCCATCGCCGGCCCGGGCATCGCGGTGCTCTACATCCTGGGCACCTGCTCCCTGTTGGCCTACACGCCGCGGGACCGCATCGATCTCATCGCTCCCATCCCGCAGATCCTGGGCGCTTCGCTCGGTTCCTCGTCGCTGGTCGCCGCGCTCTCCGCGGGCGCCATCCTGGCGCTGCTGTTCGCTTATTTCACGCAGACGGTGGCCTGCCTCGCGCAGGTCTCGCGCCTGCCTATGGTGGCGGGCTGGGATGGCCTGCTCCCGGCGCGCTTCAGCGAATTGCATCCCCGCTTCCGCACGCCCGTGCGCTCGCTCGGACTGGCGGTGGCCGCCTGCGTGGTGTTGGGGGCGGCGAGCCTGGTGCAGGTGGGCGAACAGGAAGCCAACCAGATCCTGGTGGCCGCCGGCATGGCCTGCTGCGGCATGTACTACCTGGCGATGTTCGCGGTGGTGGTCCGCGGCAAGTGGGGCGAGCGGGAACGGGCTCCGCGGTGGCTGCGTTTCGCCGTATGCGCCGCCGCCGCCGTCACGGTGCTGGCGGTGGCGCTCGATGTGGTGCCGATTCTCGACGTGGCGCGCCCGGCGCTATTTGGGGTGAAGGTGGGCGGGGCAGTGGCGATCATCAATGCGGCAGGTTGGTTGGTGTACCCAAGGGGTGGGCCTTCGGGATCGACGCGATAGCGATTTCCGCCGCCGATGCGCCGAATCCAGGTGCCCCAACCGGAGTTGGTAGTCCCCAAGGGTGTGGTGACCTGCGGCGGGCGACCAATTTCTGCTGCTCATCCAACGGCATTGCCGGTCAATTGCGCGTGCCGACGCTTTCCGTGCGGCCGGCCAGGGGTTCCACGGCGCCCGCACCGCAAACGGCCACGCCGGTCTGGGTCAGAGCGGCCAGGAAGTTGAAGAGCAGGTGGTAGAACACCTGTTCGGTAAGAGGCTGGCGGCCGGGCAGGCGGAAACTGGCGGGCAGTTCCTTGGTGATCGACAGGCGTACCGCGTGACGCTGGGCCTTGCCGCTGCGGTCTTTCTTGTTGGCCAGCGTCATGGGCGTCTGCATCACCGAGCCGGAGCGGCCGTCCACGTAGAACTGGCAGCGCGAGAACCAGCCCAGATTGGCCGGATCGGCGGCGTCGAACAGCAATAGCGGCGATTCGCGCTCGCGCGCCGTCAGATCCAGTTGAATGCCGCGCTGGCTTTCGCGGGTTCGCGTTTCGAACCCGGCCTGGCGGGCGATGCTCGCCACCGTCTCGGGTTCGAGCTCGAGATAGATCAGTTTGTATTGGCCCGCCTGGAGTACCTGCATGCGAATGGCTATTGTAGCGCAGGGCCCCGCTCGGCATTCCTTAATTGACCACCCACCCATCGGCTAGTTGGACGATACGGTGGCCGTATGCGGCGTTGGCTTCGGAGTGCGTCACCTGGATGATGGTGACGCCTTCGCCGTTGAGCCTCTTGAACAGCTCCATGATCTCCTTGCCCTGGTTGGAGTGCAGGTTGCCCGTGGGCGCGTCGGCCAGGATCAGCTTGGGATTGGCGATCGCGGCCCGGCTACGCCCGCCGGCGCTCCCTCTCCAGTCTTTCGGCGAGGAACACCTTGAGCAGAGACTGATAAGGCACGTCCCGCTTGTTGGCCAGGACTTTGAGATCCTCGATCATGTAGACCGGCAGCCGCAGAGAAATGGTCCGCAGGGTGGGCTTCAGGTTGGGAAACTTACGCGGCCCGGCGGTCCGCCAATCGATGAACTCCGTCGAATCCTCGGTTGCCCAGAACTCGCGTTCCTCATCTTCGGATTGAAACTCAGGCACCGGCTTCCTTTTCGTGTTTGGCATAGGCACCCCTTTCTCGTCGATTCATGTCCCGAACGGAGATTACCCGCACCAGCGAGCGGCGGATGGTGAACGCCACGAACAGGCATCGCCCCCCGCTGGTCTGCCCAAGCGCGTAGTACCTTTTCTCCCGCCGGGAGTGGCGGATATCGCTGCGCACGACCAGGGGCTCGTTGAAGAAGACGTCCTCAGCCTCTTCGGGGCTGACTCGATGCCGCTCCCAGTTCTTGTGCGCATTTGGTTCGTCCCATTCAAAACCGGAACAGCCATCAAGGGGATCGTCGCGCTCCGCCACATCACCGAGTATATATCTGCCATATACACGAAGCAAGACGAGCCGGAGGAGTGAAGCGTAACTTCCTCGAAAGTGGGCTTATCTGAAAGTGTCCCCAAGCGGTGATCTCGGCGCGCGCAGGGCCCCGCTCGGCATTCCTTGCGTGACGATTCCTTAATTTTAATTGACCACCCACCCATCGGCTAGTTGGACGATACGGTGGCCGTATGCGGCGTTGGCTTCGGAGTGCGTCACCTGGATGATGGTGACGCCCTCGCCGTTGAGCCTCTTGAACAGCTCCATGATCTCCTTGCCCTGGTTGGAGTGCAGGTTGCCCGTGGGCTCGTCGGCCAGGATCAGCTTGGGATTGGCGATCACGGCGCGCGCCACGGCCACCAGTTGTTGCTGACCGCCGGAGAGCTGGCTGGGGAAAAGGTCGCGCTTGCCGACGATGTGGAAGCGGTCCAGCGTGTCGCAGACCATGGCGGCGCGCTCCGGGCTCTTGACGTTGCGGTAAGAGAGCGGGATGTCCAGGTTCTCGTAAACGGTAAGGCTATCGATCAGGTGATAACTCTGGAAGACGAAGCCGATATATTTCTTATTCAGCTCGATGCGGTCTTTGGGTTTCATGCGGTGGACCGCGTGGCCGAAGAATTCGAACTCCCCGGTCCAGGCGCCATCCAGCATGCCGAGTATGCTCAGGAGCGTCGACTTACCGGCTCCCGACGGACCCATGATAGTCACAAACTCGCCTTCCTTAATTTCTAAGTTGATGCGGCGCAGCACATAACTGCGGCCATAACCGCCTTCATAGAACTTCTCGATATTGCGAAGTGTAATCATGATTCTGTTTCTCGTCCTATTCGTGTCTCAGGGCGGCCGCCGGATGAAGCGCCATGGCCCGCCGCGAAGGCAGGTACCCGGCCGCCAGGGCGACGCAAGCGAGCAGCAGCGAAATGACCGCAAAAGTATACGCATCGGTGGGTTTGACGCCGAACAGCATGGATTCCATGAGGCGCGTCAGCGCGAAGGCGCCGGCCAGTCCGAGCGCGATGCCAAGCGCGGCCAGGCGCGCGCATTGGCCCAGGATCAGGCGCAGCACGTCGCGCGGCTGCGCGCCAAGGGAGATGCGAATGCCGATTTCCGAGGTGCGCCGGCTCACGTCATAAGCCACCACGCCGTAAATGCCGGAGGCCGCCAGCAGAAAAGCGATCACGGCGAACACCGCCAGCACCAGCGTATGGAAGCGCGCCGTCGCCACGGCTTGACTGACCACGGCATCCATGGGGCGCACGGCGGAGACCGGCTGATCGGGGGCGGACTGGTGCACGGCGCGCTCGACGGAAGAGGCCAGCGCCTCGGGCGCTACGGCCGTGCGCACCACCATCACCATGATGTTGAAATTGGTTTGGGGATACGGCCTGTAGATGGTGGGCCAATCGTCGGCATCCAGCCGCTCGGATTTGACATCTCCCACCACGCCGGCAATTTCAGCGATGCGGCCTTCCGGATCGAGCACCAGGCGGCCGCCAATGGGGTTCGCCTGCGGCCAGAAGCGGCGCGCCAGAGCCTGGTTGACGATGATGCGGGGCGGGGACTGCGCGGTATCGGACTCCGTGAAGAAGCGGCCGGAAACCAGCGGAATGGCCATGGTCCGGAAGTATTCCGGAGTGACGCCGCGGACCAGGCCGATGGGCCGCTGTCCCGGCGGTGGAGCGGGGCGTCCATCCACGGCGAACGTGGTGCCGCCTCCCAAGCCGGTCAAAGGCAGGGTGTCGACGGCGCCGACGGACCGCACACCGGGCAGCGCGGCGATGCGGCCGGAAAGCCGATTGAGAAGCGCCGCCCGGCCATCGATGGGCGCGCTGGGCGATAGCGGCAGCCGCAGGGTGAGCAGGTGCGACGGCTGGAAGCCCGGATCCACGGCGCGCAGGCGGACAAAGCTGCGCATCAGCAGGCCGGCGCCAATCAGCACGAGCAAAGCCAGGGCAATCTCGCAAACCACCAGGCCATTGCGCAGCAGCCGGGAGGAGCGCGCGGCGGTGGAGCCGCGGCCGCCCTCAATCAGCGCCGCGCGGGGGTTGGCGGTGGCGAACTGGAGAGCCGGGGTCAGGCCGAACAGCACGCCGGTGACGGCCGAAACGGCCAGCGCGAACAGAAACACGCGCCAATCCAGGCGCGCCTCGGCCAGCCGCGGGATGGTGGCGGAACCGAGGCGGGTGAGCAGGCCGGTGCCGCCCCAGGCCAGCACCAGCCCGAGAATGCCGCCGGCCGCCGCCAGGGTCAGGCTCTCGGCCAGCAGTTGGAGGATGATGCGGCCGCGGCCGGCCCCCAGGACGGTCCGCACGGCGAACTCCTTGCCGCGCGCGGCGCCGCGCGCCAGGAGCAGGTTGGCCACGTTGACGCAGGCAATCAGCAGCAGAAGGCCCACCGCGCCCATCAGAATCAGCAGGGGCTGCCGCACGCTGCCGGTGAGTTCCTCGCGCATGGGAACCAGTTCCGGAAGCCAGCCGCGATTGAGGGCCGGATCGGCCTGCTCCAGCCGGCCGCCGATCGTATCCAGTTCGGCTTCGGCCTGCCGCGGTGTGGCGCCGGGCCGGAGACGGCCGATCACCGTGAGGAAGCGGCCGCGAAGAGTGCCCGTGTCGTTCGAGTCGAGGCCGAGGGGAATCCAGACGTCGGCCGCGCGGTCGAGGATTTGCACGCCGGGCGGCAGAACGCCCAGGACGGTGTAGCTTCGATCGCGCAGGCGGATGGTCTGGCCGGCGATGGAGCGGTCGCCCGAGAAGCGGCGCTGCCACAGGGAATAGCTCAGGAGGGCAAAGTAGGTGCGGCCGGGTTGATCTTCTTCCGGGCTGAAGCCGCGTCCCACAAGGGGCTGGACGCCCAGCAGGGGGAAAAGTCCCGCCGAGACGCGCTGGGCGGCCAGTTCCTCGACATCCATGGGGCCGTTGGGCCCACCCGAAAGATTGACGTGGACGTCTTGAAAAGCCCCGATGGATTCGAACACGCGGGACTGGCTGCGCCATGCGAGGAAGTTGCCGGTGGCGACGAATATTTTGAACATATTCTGCGCCGGGTTCTTCTCCCATACCACCAGCAGGCGTTCGGCTTCGCGGAATCCCAGAGGCTTGAGCAACACGGCGTCGGCCACGCTAAAAATGGCGCTAGCGGCGCCCATGCCGAGGGCCAGGGCAACCAGCGAGACCAAGGTGACGCCCGGGGACTTCCAGAACAGGCGCAGCCCATGACGAAGATCGCGGCCAAGCAACAGCATGGCTTGTCAGATTAGCAGATGGCAGCAGACGGCGGAAGCGCGAGACGCCGCTTACGTCCACGGGCGCTCATAAGAGTGGATGGAGATGCCGCCATTGACGTTGCGCAGGTGGATCTGGACACCGGCGCCTTTCACGATGAGGCGCTCGCCCCGGCCGGTGCGGGAAACCCGCCCGACATCGGAAGCAATGCCGCCGCTCAAATTGCTGGCCACTACGCCGGGGGCGGCGGCGGGCGGAATGGTGAGCCGGATGGGACCGTTCACGGAAGCGAGCGAAATGGGTTTGGCGCGGCTGACTCTCTGGAAACTGGCCACCACGCCGCCGTTGATGGTGGAAAGATCGGCCTGGCCTTGCAGTTGGAGCGCCGTGATGCTGCCGTTGATAGCGGAGGCTTTGACGGAGCCGGCCAGGCCGTTCAACGAAAGTCCGCCGTTGGTCAGCTTGACGGCCTGCAGGTTGGCGCCGCGCGGCACGGTGATACGGTAGTCCACGCTGGCGGGCTGCTGGCCGTCCAGACCGGCATACTGCGTGCGGATGGAAAGCAGATCGGCGGTGGGCTCAACCACGATGTGCGCATCGTCCAGGCGCTTCGGATCGGAGGAGCGAGTGATGGCTTCCACCAGCACCTGGTCGCGATCCCAGGCGGTGATGCTGACATCGCCGTAGACGTTTTCGATGACCACGCGTCCATTGGAAGGGAGCGCGTAGAGGTGGCGGAACTCCGTTTGCGGAGGCCGAATCACGCCGGCGGATAGCGTATTGCCGGCGATCGCCGCCAGCACCACTGCCCACATCGCTTGCCGTTTGAACATCGCGCCCCCTCCAGTACTCCGCCCGCCGTTGCACTTCCAACTTCTGTCTTCTGCCTTCTGACTTCTGCCTTCTGCCTTCTGTCTTCTGCCTTCAGCTATTTGCCGAGTCCGTGCTTTCTTCCACCACCCGGCCGTCGAACAGGCGGACCGTACGGTCGGCGAACTCGGCGTAGCGCGGATCGTGGGTCACCATGCAGATGGTGGACCCGGCGGCGTGCAATTCGCGCAAAAGACTCATGACGGCCTCGCCGTTGGCGGAATCCAGGTTGCCGGTGGGCTCGTCCGCCAGCAGGATCAGAGGATCGCCGCTCAAAGCCCGAGCCACGGCCACACGCTGCTGCTGGCCGCCGGAGAGCTGCGACGGATAATGTTTCATGCGGTGCGACATGCCGACGCGCTCCAGCGCCTCCTGGACGCGGCGCTTGCGCTCGGCCGACGGCATGCCGCGATAGGTGAGCGGAAGCTCGACGTTTTCGTAGACCGTGAGATCGCCGATGAGGTTAAAGGCCTGGAAGATGAACCCGATTTCGCGGTTGCGGATGCGCGCGCGCTCGGAGAGCTTGAGGCCGGTGACCGGCTTGCCATTCAAATAATAGGTGCCGTCCGTGGGCGTATCCAATAGGCCGAGGATCGCCAGCAGGGTCGACTTGCCGCAGCCCGACGGGCCGGAAATCGACAGGTACTCGCCCTTCTTGACGTCGAAGTGCACGGAAGAAAGCGCGTGGGTCTCCACCTCGTCAGTGACGAAAACCTTGCTTACGCCGTCGAGCCGGATCAGCGGTTGTGAACCATTATCCATGGTGTCTTTTACCCCTTTTACGTAGATCGCGAAGTCTTAGTTCAATTTAATTCGGTCGTACTGGTCATACTGTGACATATCCGACAAGATCACCCGGTCGCCTACCCTGAGGCCTTCCTTTACCTCGATGAAGTTCACCGACTGGACTCCGAAAGTGACCTTCACCTTGTTGGCGTACTTGCCGTCGGGCTCGATCTTGAAGAGCGTGACGGCGGCGTTTTCCTGGCCGTACACCGGCTTCCCCACGTAGACCACGTCGTCGAGTTTTTGGAGCTGAATGGTGCCGTCGACGCTGAGATCGGGCCGCGAGCCGGGCGGCAGCGCCCCTTTGAGGGCCACGTCCACGGTCACCGTGCCGTTCACGATGGATTGCTCGATGCGCGAGACGTGGCCTTCAATCAGGCCGTTGGAACCGCCTCCCGACAGGCGCGTATCGATGACGGCGAGTTGCCCGGGGGCGACATCCTTGATCTGGGTTTCGGCGATTTTCAGCTCAGCCTTCAGATGGCTGGGTTGGGCTACCTTGCCGAGAGGCGTCCCGGCCGCCACCTTCTGGCCTTCCTCCACCGGAGTCAAAGGGGGAGGAACCGATTGCAGCATTCCTTCGAAACCGGCCCGGACCTTGAGCTGATCCGCTTGTTGCTTCTTGAGCTCGTACTCGCCCTGAAGCTGATCGATCTTGACCTTCTGAGCTTCCAGTTGGGCCTGTTCGGCCGCATCGTTGATCTGGAGGCGCTCTTTATCGATTTCGAATTTGGCGCCGAGTTGTTCGGCCTTGACCTGGGAGATCCTGGCATCGGTGTTGGCCAAAAGGTTTTCCTTGGCCAGGGCGGTATCGCGGTCGGACTCCAGCTTGGCGGTATTGTAATCGGCGCTGGTCTGGGCGGCGGTGGAGCGCAGATCGAGGAGGGTCTTGTGGAGCGTGACCTCGAGATTCTTGTAATCGGCCTGGGCTGCCTTCAGGGCAAACTCGGCGTCGAGCAGGGAGGTCTGGAGTTCCGGGCTGGAAAGGATCATCACCACCGAATCGGCCTTCACGGGCGTGCCGGGCTGGATCAGAATGCGTTCCACGCGGGCATCGGTGGTGGCTGTGATGAGCATGGTGTCTTCGGGAACCAGGGTGCCGAGGCCGTGCACCTCGCGGATCATGGGGCCGCGCTTGACGGTGTCGGGCCAGAGCGTGGAGAGTTCCACCCCGGGCGCGGCCGGCTTGAGCTTACTAGCGAAGACGAAGCCTGCGATAAGCACCCCGCCAACCAACACGATGGCGACCGTGAGCTTGATGATCTTGCGCTTGCGGGTGCCTTTGCGTTGTATGTCCATAGGTACGGTTCCGGATTGGGGAGGCACGGCGCCTGCCAATCCGCGCCTACCGTAACATTATGACGCTTCAGCGGTAAGGATGGATAGCGTGCTATCCGGGGTGTTCGCTTGTGGGACACGCTGTGCCTGGGTGGGACGGTCTACGGATTCACCGCTGAGACGCTGAGGCGCGGAGAAAAACAATAGTAAAGCCAAGGTGGATGGCGAGCGCTTGCTGAACCACGAGCTTGAGTGGCTTAAGGTACAACCTAAGTGCTTTTCTCAGCTTTGGCTCAGCTTTTCTCAGCGCCTCGGCGTCTCCGCGGTGAATATGGTTCTCTTTCCTGTTACGCCGATCCCAGCCACACTATTTGATTACGATGCCGCGCTCGTCCAGCAACTCGCCGGTTTGCGTATACAGATTGAGGATGGCGGTACGCACACCCACCTGGCTGGCGACCAACTGCGCGTCCGCGGTTGCCAAGGCTTGCAGTGCCAATACAACGTCCTGGTTGGTGTTGGTGCCCAACTGGTACTCCAGGTTCTGAGCATCCACGTTCTTGCGCTGGATATCCAGTTGTATTTTTGCCAGCTTCAACTGTTCGATGGCGCCCTTCACATTCGTGACGGCCGTGAGGACGCTCAGGCGGGTCTGCTCCTGCGTGTTGCGAAGGTTGAGCGCGTCGGTCTTCTTGGTGACGAGGGAGCTCGCCATGGTCATGGCAGCCGTGCGGTTCCTGATGGGAAGAGTGAGCGTGAGACTGCCCATATAGGTCGGATAGCTGAATCCGAACATCTGGCTCAGGGCGTCGCCCACGCCGCCGGGAATCGGCGCCGCGCTGCCCGCGCCAATCAGCGCGGATTGACTGGGGATGTAGATACCGCCCTGGCCGGCCGTGGAGTAGCGGGCGGAGAGCGCCAGGTTCGGTTGAAGACCATTCTTGGCGCTCTGAATTCCCAGTTCGTCATAGCCCAGCTTCTCGAGAGCGAGCTTCACGCTGGGATTAATGTCCAACGCTTTTTGCACTTCCGGTTCCGGATCTGGAGTTACTGGGGCCGGCAACTGCTCGACGGGTTCGGTCAACGTGATGGGCAGCTTCCGAATCTCGGGATCCAGATCCGCGCCGACCTGGACCCGCAGCGCCTCCTCGGCCCGAGCCAGTGCGAATTCGCCTTGCGACACCGCGACCTCGGCCGCCGCGAGTTGGCCCTGAGGGTTGTAGATATCCAGCTCCGCTATGGCGCCCAAAGCGAGCTGCTTTTGCACAAACTCAAAATTCGTCTTGGAAGCGTCCCTGGTTTCCACCGCGACGCGCAGGCTTTCCCGCGCGGAAATGAGGTTCCAGTAGGCGGTTTCGGCGGTGTTGACCAGATTCAGTATCGTGGAGGTCATGGTGAAATCGGCCTGTTTGTAGAGGCTCTCCGCCTGCATCACGGGGATGCGGTTCACATACCTGCCGCGGTTCTGGAGCAACGGCTGCGTGGCCTGGAACGTCAGGCCGGAGCTGATGCTCGGGTTGTACGAGGACCGGCTGTTGCTAAAGGAACTCTTCGACTCGCTGAAGCTGACCTGGTAGTTCAATCCCGTGTCGAGCGTCTGGCTGTACCCCAGCGCGAGCGGCTGGGTCAAGCTCTTGGAAATGGACCCCAGAGTTGCGGAGCCGGCGGTTGCCGGGTTCGTCGGCACGCTGGTCTGGCGCGTGGTGGAAAAGCTGGCGGTAGCCGTGGGATCCCACTTTCCGAACACCGATGTGATGTTGTTCTTGGGGATCTCCAGGGTGAGAAACTCCAACT
>JBEKQS010000048.1:0-24060 GCA_049519475.1 Bryobacteraceae bacterium
TCGAGCTCGACGTCGCGGACATCCCCGGCGCCCGGTTGGTGATAACGGCGCCGGGTTTCAGCACGCAGACGCTGGCGGCCGGGCCGTCGGTTGCGGTGCGTCTCGAAATCGCGCCGCAAGTGGATTCGGTGCGGGTGGTGGGCTCCGCCATCGATGTGCCGGCCAGCATGCAGGGCGGCAGCGTGAGCATTGTGCCAAGTGAAGAAGTGCGGCAGCGTAATGAACCGTACGCCATGGACCTGCTGCGCTATCTGCCGGGCATGGCTTTCAACCAGAGCGGCGCGCCGGGCGGCGTGGCCAGCCTGTTTCTGCGCGGCGGAGACTCGAACTTCAGCCTGGTGGAAATCGATGGCGTTCCGGTGAACGCGTTCGGCGGCAGCTTCGATTTCGCCCACATCCCATCGGAAGCGGTGGAGAGCATTGAGGTGATTCGCGGACCGCAATCGTCGGTTTACGGACCGTATGCCAACAGCGGCGCGATCAACTTCATCACGCGGCAGCCGGGGTCCGCTCCGGAGCTGGATGTGCTGGCGGAGGGCGGAACGTTTGGCGAGCACCGTTTTGGGATTACAGGTTCGGGGACCGTTGTGGGATTCGGGGTTGTAGTGTCGGTGTCGCGTATCGATACGAACGGCCCGGTCGACAACAGCGACTACCACAACCAGGATGCGCTGCTGAACGTGACCCGGCGGTTTGCGCGGCAAAGCATTTCGCTGCACGCCGATTTCGATTTCAACAGCGTGGGCGAGCCGGGGCCATGGGGATCCGATCCGAAAGATACGTACGCGGGCATCGACACCATCAGCCGCGAAAGGAATAATTTCGGCGATTTCGGGCTGCATTACGAAGCCGATCTTTCGGCGCGCGTGCGCGAGGAAGTGTTTGGAAGCTTCTTCGTGGACAATAGCGGCTTCGCGAGCCCCTACGGCGCCAGCTTCAGCAAAGACATGCGCTGGCAAGGCGAAGCGCGCACCATAGTGAGCGTCACGCGCCACTACACGGCGGCGTTCGGCGTTTCGGCGGGGCGCGAAGAAACCAAGAACACATTCATCAGCGACGCCAATTCCGAGACGTTTCCCATCGCACGCACCGATCTGGCGGCTTATTGGGAGAACCGCTTCGAGATCGGCGGCCGGTTTTTCCTGAACGCCGGCGTGCGCGCCGAGTGGATTCAGACGCCGGCGGTTCCCACCGACGGATACTCGCGGCCGTTCTTTCCGGCGAACACGGTGTCGCGCGCCAACCCGAAAGTTTCCGCGGCATACGCGCTGCGGCCCGGCTCAACGCGGCTGCATAGCTCGTTCGGAACCGGCATCCGGCCGCCGAGCGGATTTGAAATCGCCTTCACGGATAACCCGCAGCTCAAACCGGAGCGCACACGCAGCGTGGATGCCGGGCTAGAGCAGAAGCTGTTCGGCAACCTGCTGTTGCTGGACGCTACGTACTTTTACAACCGCTACTACGATTTGATCGTGACGCTGGGCGGATCGCTGGCGCAGTTGAGCAGTTATGAATCGGCCAACCTGGCCAACTCGCGCGCCCAAGGGGCGGAATTCTCGACTTCGCTGCGGCCGGGGCGCCGGCTGTTTGTGAGGGGATCGTACACCCTGCTGGGGACGCGGATTCTTTCGCTCGACGGTTCCACTAGCCTGGCGCCGCTGCCCTTTCAGGTGGGCCAACCGCTAACGCGGCGGCCGAAGAACTCCGGCAGCATCGTGGCGACGTACACGCGCGGGCGCGTCACGGCCGACGCGACGGGTTACTTCCGCGGCAAGACGCTGTACGAAGAGCCGACTTACGGCGCCACCGACGGGTTGTTTTGGAACGCGGGCTTCGCTAATGTAGGGATCAACTTGAATTTTGCGCTGGGCCACGGCGTGACGGCGTACGGCAGCCTGCGCAACGCACTCAACCGGCACTATGAAGAGGTGTTTGGGTATCCGTCGCCGCGGCTGAATTTCGTGGCCGGATTGAAGTGGAAGATGTCGAAAGGGCAATGAAGCAATGAGCGAGCAGCCGTTCGACAAGCCGCGCATCGCCATCAACCGCGTGTATACGCGGCAGGGCGACCAGGGCGAAACCGCGCTGGCGGGCGGGCAGCGCGTGCCGAAGGACGGTGCGCGCATCGAAGCTTACGGCACGGTGGACGAGTTGAACTCCTTCGTCGGCGGGGCGCGCGCCACTGTCGCGGAGATGGCGGCGGGTTCGCCGCGCCTCGCGGTGCTGGGGGGCATCCTCCTGCGAGTACAGCACGAGTTGTTCAATTTGGGGTCGATTCTGGCGACACTGCCGGAAGACGTGCATCCCAAGCAGGCGCGCGTTACCGAAACGGAAGTGGCGCAACTGGAAACCGAAATGGACCGCATGAACGAAGATCTGCCGCCGTTGCGCTCCTTTGTGCTGCCGGGCGGAAGCCGGCTGAACGCGGAGTTGCACGTCTGCCGGACGGTGTGCCGCCGCGCGGAGCGGGCCGCGGTCGAGCTGGCGCGGGCGGAGAGCATTCCTCCGGAGACGGTCCGATACTTGAACCGGCTGAGCGACGCCATGTTCGTGTGGAGCCGTTGGGCGAGCCACGTGGCGGGCGCGCCGGAGACTTTGTGGGAACCTAACCAGGCAGCCTCGGGGCGGTCTGGTGGATAATCAAAGATAAGGAGAAATCGATGCAAGAAAATTCGGCAAGGCCATTGGCCATCGGCCTGACAGTTCTGGGTGGTTTGGCGCGGTTCGCGCAAAACCTGAATTTCGCACCCGTAGGGGCCTTGAGCCTTTTTGCCGGCGCACGCCTGCGGGGATGGCAGGCTTACCTGCTGCCGATCGCATTAATGGCGGTGACGGATCCGTTTCGGGGCGGCTACTCCTTCGCGACCCCGTTCATCTATGCCAGCTTCCTGATCAACGTCTGGATTGGCTCGCGGCTGCGCGGCACGGAGAGTCCCAAGTGGATTGGCGGAGCGGCCCTCGTCGGAAGCGTGCAATTCTTCCTGCTTTCCAACTTCGGGACGTGGCTGGCGCCGGGCTTCGCTTACAGCCACACGCCGGCCGGGTTGATCGCCTGCTACGTCGCGGCGATTCCGTTCTTCCGGAACACGCTGCTTTCGGACCTGCTCTTTACCGCCGTCTTCTTCGGGCTGCACGCGCTGCTGAGCCGCACGGTGGTACGGTCTGAGCGCGTGGCGGCGCAGACGGCGTAGCGTGAAAACACTGCTGGCGTGGAGCTCCGGCAAGGACAGCGCCTGGGCGCTCGACCGGCTGCGGCAACAGGGCATGCCAGTGGCCGCCCTGCTCACCACCATCAACGAGAGCGCGGACCGGGTGGCCATGCACGGCGTGCGGCGGCGGCTGCTCGAAGCACAGGCGGAATCGGCCGGGCTTCCGTTATGGGTGGTGCGCCTGCCGTGGCCCTGCACCAACCAGGATTACGAATCGCGCATGGCAGAGGCATGCGCGAAGGCCGTGGCGGAAGGCTTTGACGCGATAGCTTTCGGAGATCTGTATCTGCGCGACGTGCGGGAGTACCGCGAACGCCAGTTGGCTGGCACGGGCCTCCAGCCACTCTTCCCGCTTTGGGAACTGCCCACGGCTTCGCTCGCGCGGGAGATGATCGTGGCGGGATTGCGGGCGCGGCTCACGTGCGTGGATTCGAAGGTGCTCGACGCGAGTTTCGCCGGCCGCGAATTCGACCTCGCTTTGCTCGAAGATCTGCCGGCCACCGTCGACCCGTGCGGCGAAAACGGCGAGTTTCATACCTTTGCCTATGACGGCCCGATGTTTCGCTCGCCCATGCGCGTGGAGCGAGGCGAGATCCGGCACGTCGATGGTTTTGTTTACGCGGACCTGCTCCCTTGCCCCGAATCGTCTTGCTGATCCGCCTTTGCAGCCACGCGTGGCGCGTTATGATGAGCTTGTGACATGGCGTTGATTGCGGTTTCGGGTCATCCCGGCTGCCGGTTCGAGGAGCTGGCGCGCATCAGCGCGCAGCGGCTGGGCTTCGAGCTGCTGACGCAGTCGCGGCTGCGGGTTCTGATTGAAAAGGAATTTGGCGCGGAGGTGCGGATTCCGGATAAGGCCTATCCCAGCCTGGTGACGTCGATTCTGGCGCGCGCCGCGACAGGAGCGCACATCGCGTATTGCGCCGTCGGCGGGGAGTTGCAGGCGCGCCATTTCGCGGGCATGCTACGGGTGCACGTGGTGGCGCCGGAAAGCGTGCGCATCGGCAATCTGATGCTCGACAATCATATGGAGCGCGCCGCCGCCCGGCAATTGCTGTTGCAACTGGAGGCGGAGGAACGCGCCAGCCGCAAGGCCAAGTTCGGCAAAACGCGCGCCACCGCCGACCTTTTCGACGTGGTGCTGAACGCCGAATCCCTAACCTCCGAGCAGATGGCGGAGTTGATCGAAACCGCCGTAAGCGCGACCGGGCTCAAGGAGCTCGGTTACCTGTCGGCGGCCGCCGAGGCGCAGCTCCAGTTTCAGATGCGGCTCAAGCTGGCGCGCTTCGGGATGGTTCCGCCCAGCCACGTGACGCTGCGCAAGAAAGGCTTCGCGCACCAGAGCGAGGAGATGTTCGCCAACCTGCTGGACTTTTACCGCATCGCGTGGGAGTACGAGCCGCGGAGCTTTCCGGTGCAGTACGGCACCGATGGCGCGGTGCTGGAATCATTCACGCCCGATTTTTATTTGCCGGAATTCGATCTCTACGTGGAACTCACCACCATGAAACAATCACACGTGACGCGCAAGAACCGCAAAGTGCGGCTACTGCGCGAGCTATACCCGCTGCTGAACATCCAGGTCTTCTACCAGAAGGATTTTGAGAACCTGATTTTCAAGTATGGGTTGGCGGAACGGCCGGTGCAGGCATGAGCGCAGCCACGCTGCCGGGAGTGGAGCGCGTTCTGTTCACCGAGGAACAGATCGACCAACGGATTCGCGAAGTCGGGGCCCGGATTTCGCTCGATTACCAGGGCAAGACGTTGAAGCTGGTGGGTGTGCTCAAGGGGTCGGTGTTCTTCCTGACGGCGCTGGCGCGGCGCATTGACGTGCCGGTGAAAATCGATTTCCTGGCCATTTCCAGCTTCTCCAACAAGAGCGGCGCTCCCGGTGTGGTGCGGATCGCCAAAGACCTGGATGAGAGCATCGAGGGCGAAGATGTTCTGCTGGTGGAAGACATCGTGGACACGGGCTTCACGCTGCGGTACCTGCTGCAGGCGCTGGCTGGACGCGGGCCAAACTCGCTTGCGGTGTGCACCTTTCTGGACCGCAACTCGCGGAGGATCGTGCAGGCTCAGGTGGATTACCGCTGCTTCGAGATTCCCGACCGCTTTGTGGTGGGTTTCGGCCTGGATCACAACCAGCTCTATCGCAACCTGGGCTACGTAGCGGTGATGAAGCCCGACCGGGGTGCGTTGCAACACTAAAAGGGCCCCAAAGAGCCACCGGTCTGTCATCCTCGTTTTATCAAAGCGGGAGTAAGATTAGGACAGAACAGTAGGAAGGAGTGCGGCTCCATGAGGTCCCGGATCTTGTTCGTTTCCGGGCATCCTGACGATGCCCGCCGCCTCGCGCCCATGTTGCAGGCTCTTCCCCTTGTTATGGAACAGGTGGGAACGCTCGAGCAGGCGCGCCATAAGCTTCAGCGGGGTGACTACGAGATCATTCTGACGGAAGCGGTTTTGCCCGATGGGGACTGGCTGGGCGCCCTGCACCTGGCTCGCGAACAGCCGGGCGATATCAACGTGATCGTGACCGATCCGCAGGCCGATGCCCGCTTCTGGGCCGAAGCCCTCAACCTGGGCGCGTATGACTTGCTCACCCAGCCGTTTTATGAGCCCGAAGTTCGCCGCATTTTGCATAACGCCTGTACGCGCCGGCCGTGCCATATTGCCGGCACCGCTGTTTAATGGATCCTGGTGGGGCAGGCGCTTCCGCCTGCCAGGCCTTTGCCCCTAGCCCGGCCGCTCGCTTCTTCGCACGATGCGAATAGCCGGGCGCGAACTGCGCAACAGGATGGCGAGCACCAGGGCGAGCCACACGATGGTGCCGGCGGTACCGGCGATCACGTACTCCAGGGGCCGGTGCGGCTTGGGAAGCACCCACAAGATCAGCGAGACCAGCGCGACGCAGGCCAAGACAGCGCCGCCGATCTGCACTATCCGGCGCTTGAAGAACCACCTCACGCGCCCATTGTATTCGGCCGCCTGCTGCTAAGATAGTAGGCAAGTGTGCAGCAGGGTTCCATAACGAAGGTTGGCATGGCGGCCGCTCTGGCCGTGCTGCTCTTCGCCTGCCGCGGCACTCCCCAAGCCACACCTTCGTTGGGCGAAGCTTTCGTGGGACCGTCCACGCTCAACCTGAGAAGCGATATTCCCACGCAATCCGCCACCGTGGCGGTGGTGCGGCACGGAGACCGGCTGGAGATTCTGCAGCACCGCCGCTCCTTCCTGAAAGTGCGCGCGCCCAATGGCGCCGAGGGTTGGACCGACGAGCGCCAATTGCTGGGGGCCTCCGATATGGCCTCGCTGAAGGACCTGGCGGCGCGGGCGGCGCGAATGCCCTCCCAAGGCAGGGCCATCGCCGATGCGGACCTTCGCGTTCACATCCAGCCGGCCGCGAAATCGCCCAGCTTTCTCGCCCTGCAGGCCAATGAGAAGGTGGACGTGCTCACGCACATCACCAGGCCGCGAACCGATTTGCCGCGCGCGCCGCTGGTTCCCCCGCCGCCGAAGAAGCAGACCGTAGCTCCGAAGAAGCACTCCAGGAAAGAGCCGGCGATTCCGCCGCCGCCCGCGCCCAAACCGCCCCCGCCGCCCGACAATTGGCTGGGCCTTTCCAAGCCCGGCCTGCCGGAGGAGTCGCCGCCACAGGGGGCGAATCCCGAAGCGCCCGTCCTCAGCGACGACTGGAGCCTGGTGCGCGCCGCGGATGGGCAATCCGGCTGGGTGTTGACGCGCCGCCTCCGCATGGCCATTCCCGACGAGGTGGCGCAATGGGCCGAGGGCCACCGCATCGTCTCTTACTTTTCGCTGGGTGCGGTGCAGGATGGAGATGAGAAGAAAGATATCTGGCTTTGGACCACGGTTCAGGGCCAGCAGCCGTACGATTTCGACAGCTTTCGGGTGTTCGTCTGGAGCCTGCGCCGGCACCGCTATGAGACCCAATACATCGAGCGCAGTCTCAAGGGGTACGGGCCGGTGCTGATTGAGCCGGTGGAGTTGCCGGCGGGCAAGGGAAAGGCGGTGGAGGGCCAGCACGCTGGGTTTTCCTTATGCGTGGAGAAGAAGGACGGCCTGCGCTACCGGCGCGCGTACGCGCTGGTGAACACATCCATTCGGTTCGCCGCGGACCGCCCCTGCGAAGCGCCGCAACCGTTGGAATTTGGCGTGACGCCCCCGTCAGGGGCCCTGGCGGCTCCGCCCGCTCCCGCTCCCCCGGAGACTTTTACGCAGCGGCTCAGGAGGCGGCTCAAGGCGTTGACGCACGACTGGTTGTGAAATTGAGCGCACTCGCCGCTCGACGTTGCGGCGGCGCATCCATTGTGCTATTTATGGGTTCAAGTCGGACATTTGGATCCAACTAAAGCCGCCCCGCAAAGACGCGACGGTCAATCATATACTCTTCAAAAGGATGGCGTCTCGTGGAAGCCCTTAATCGTAAACTCATCCGTCCGTCTCTGAACGAGATCAAGGAGCAGATCACGCCGCCGCGGAGAGCTGCCGCAGCGCAAAAGAAGCCTGTGCCGCCGGACCAGACCAATGCGGAGAACTTTTACTACGTCAAACAGATGCAGGCTAAGACCCCAATGGTTTTTGTGCTGCGCGACGGCGAAACGCTGCATGGCGTGATCGAGTGGTACGACAAGTGCTGCCTCAAGGTCAATCGCTCCGAAGGCCCCAACCTGCTGCTCTACAAGCCCAGCATCAAATACATGTACAAAGAGTCCTGAGCCTGATCTGATGAGCTCGCCTTCAGGCGCCCCGATCCGCCCTTACCCGGTTGCGCAAGGCTAAGCGGTATTCCCTTCTTTCGCCCGCTTCCCGGAAGCGCCGCCGCTCGTCTTCGGTTTCCGGAATCACCGCGGGAATGGCGGCGGTTTTACCGTGCTCGTCGAGCGCCACAAACGTGAGGTAGGCCGAGCAGGTATGCAATCGCTTGCCGGTCATGAGATTCTCGGTCTCCACCCTGACGCCGACTTCCAACGACGTGCGGAACACGCGGTTGACCGAGGAGCGCAGAATCATCAACTCCGAAATGTGTACCGGGTGGTGAAAGTGGAGGCTATCGACGGAGGCGGTAACCACCGCTCGCCGCGCGTGGCGCATGGCGGCCATGGCTGCCGCCAGATCCACCAGGTGCATCACTTTTCCGCCCAGGACATTGCCGTGGGCATTGGCGTCGTTGGGGAGCGCCAACTCCAAATACTCGGAGACGGATTCCTTGACTGTTTTGCCTTCCATCATGTTGACTCTTTCTGATGCGGCTCAACTGGCCGCCGGTCCGGCTTTTCGCCGCAAATAACTGGTCACGTAGGCGCGCGCCTGGCGGTGCAGGGTTTCCGCCGCCGGCGGCGCCATGAAGGCCGCGGCCGCGCGCGAGAACTCGAGCCCGCCGTGCGCGAACGGATGGTGGTCGCGCTCGAGGACGTAGTAAACCTCGACGGAGCGGCCGTCGTCGCGCGAGATGGTGAAGCGAACGGCGTCCGGCCCCGCACCCCCTTCCTCCGCGGGGAATCGCGGGCAGGAGTTTCGGGCATAGCCCAGGTTGCAGAGCGTCGTGAGCGAGGCTTGATCGGGCTCCCACGGTTGGCCGGTTGCGGCGCGGCAAAGACCCACCCAATCGTCTCCCAGCGGCAGCATCGCACACGGGGCGCCGATGGCCATGGTGCGCGGCCGTACGGGGTCGAAATACGGGCAAGCCATTTCGGAGGTATAGTAGCACGAGACATGGCGAGCACCCGTTTGGACATCCTCAAGGGCATGGTGGCGCAGAGCCCCACCGACAGTTTTCTGCGCTATGGTCTGGCGATGGAGTATCGGAATGCGAACAACCTGGAGGCGGCCTTGGCGGAATTCCAGGCGCTGCTCGCGGTGAACCCAGATTATTCGGCGGCCTATTTTCACGGCGGCCAGACGCTGGAACGGTTGGGGCGGCTGGACGAAGCGCGTGCGATGTATCGCGAAGGGATCGCCGCGGCCACGCGCAAAGGCGATTTGCACACGCGGGAAGAGATGCAAACGGCTTTGGACATCCTGGGTGACTGAAACCGTGTAGAATAGAGTTTTCGGGCCGTGGCGCAGCCTGGCTAGCGCGCTTGCTTGGGGTGCAAGAGGTCCCGGGTTCAAATCCCGGCGGCCCGACCAGTTTTTCCAATGATAGAAAGGGTGAATCGCGGCGTACCTTGCCCGAACCGTTTCGAAACTTGTATAATCCTCACATGCAAGGAATACCCTGGAGCACAGTTGCGCTCGGCTCGCTGTTGCTCATCTCGGCCTGCATAAAAGGAGGACAGGAAGTGCAATCTCCGCAACCTGAAAAGTCGAAGCCGCCTGCCAAAATGGAGCAGCGCGGGCGCATCCTTGGGATCGGCGGTGTCTTCTTCAAATCCGCTAATCGTGATCAAATGCGCGAATGGTATTCGAAGCATCTTGGACTCGCTGACAAAGGCGCAGGCGTGATGCTTCCGTGGCGCGAACACGACGACCCGCAAAAGGAACACGTTACAGTTTGGACTGTTTTTCCCACCTCCACTAAGTATTTCGATCCCAGCCCCGCACCGTTCATGGTCAACTACATCGTGGACGATCTGGATGCTTTGCTCGACCGCTTAAAACAAGAGGGAGTAAAGATTGACGCCAAACGAGGGGATGAATCCTACGGTCGCTTTGCCTGGATCTATGACCTGGATGGGAATAAGATTGAGCTCTGGCAGCCGCCGTCCGCAAAGCCCTAAGGGCCTTCCACTGCACTTACTCAATCGGTTTTCTGTAGCTACGGTCCCGTAGTCGTATGGCCGGAAATGCTTTGCGCCTGGCAGCTCAATATCCGCATCGGCCGATTCCGCCCGATCAGTCGCGCAGCGTTTACGATTCCGCCGCTCCCGGCGTGGTCACGGTGCTTCCTCTCGGAACCTCTCGTTGAAACCCTGGACGTTCTTCCCGATTAAGGGCCGCAGTCTGCTCGCGCTGCCATTTGCCGGCGCCCGGTCACGACCAACTCGCCGAACGGCGCTTTGAGTTCATCCCCCTAACCCAGGATTCGGAGGGGCTGTATTTTCGAGCGTGACTTCCTCGACGTCTGACTCCTGACTCCCTCGCCTTCCGACTTCCTACTTCTGACGCCCTTGCCAATATTTGGGCACGCTTCCATCCCCCCGCGCGTCCCTGGCCCAATGGAATCAACCCCTTGTTTGGCCCGGAACATGCAATCCTGTATGTGAGAACGGATCATGCTCAAGACTCGGATGAATCGCTTCGCTCTGATCGTTTTGGCGCTGGTACCGGCCGCCCTGGCGCAGGATTCCACACCCCTCAAGCTCAGCCTCAAGGACGCCGTCGCCCTGGCGCTGCGGCAGAATCCGCTGGTGATTCTGGCCACCCTGGATATTTCCCAAAGCCGGGAGGATACCCGCATCGCACGCTCCGCTTTGCTGCCCCAGGTGAACGGCACCCTCGGCGAAAGCGACCACCGCTTCAACATCCAGACCGCTTTCGGCCAGGGCTTCCCCGGCCTGCCGGAGCACGCCGGCCCTTTCTGGGTCTTTCAGACCGGCCTCGGCTTTACCGCGCCGGTCTTTGACCTCACCCTGTGGAATCGCTACCGCTCATCCAGGATGGCACAGGATTCCCGCCGCTCCCAAGAGCTCACCGTCCGCGAGGAGAGTGTCCTGCTGGTGGTCTCTCAGTACCTCGGCAGCCAGCGCGCCGCGGCCGAAGTGTCTGCCGCCCAATCGCGCGTCGATCTCGCCCAGGCCCTCTTCGATCAGGCCGCCGACCTGCAGAAGAACGGCGCCGGCACCGGCATCGATACCCTCCGCGCCAATGTCCAATTGCAGAACGAAAAGCAGCGCGTGATCGTCGCCCGCACCTCGCTCGAAACCTCGCTCTTCGGCCTGGCGCGGCTGCTCAACATCGACCCCCAACGCAAAATCGAGCTGGCCGACCAGGTCAATTTCTTCGATACCCCCGATGTCTCCATCGACCAGACCCTCGAGCGCGCCTACGCCGCGCGGCCCGAACTGCGCCAGGTGCTCAACGAAGAGCAACGCGCCGGGCTCGACGCTAAGACCGCCTCCCAGGAGCGCCTGCCCAAAGTTTCGTTGAGCGGCTTCTGGCTCGAGCAGGGCCTCGCCCCCAACAGCGCCATCCCCGTCTATACCTACGAGGCCGACCTGAATATCCCGCTGTTTACCGGCGGCCGCATCCAGGCCGTCCGCGACAAAGCCGATCTCGCCATCCGCCAGCTCAAACAGCAGGAGCAGGAACTCCGCAACCGCATCGCGCTCGAAGTCAAGACCGCCGCGGCGCAACTCGAATCGGCGCGCAGCCAGGTGGATGTGGCCAACCTCGGAGTCTCGCTCGCCAAGCAGGAAGTCGTACAGGCCCGCGACCGTTTCCAGGCCGGCGTCGCCGACAATATTGAAGTCGTCACCGCGCAGGACGAACTGGCCCGCGCCAACGATAACCAGATCGCCGCGCTCTACCGCTACAATCAGTCGCGCGCCGATCTCGCCCACGCCGTCGGCCAGATGGAGGCGCTCTACGCCCGCTGACACGGCCATCCCCGAGAGGCCGCCGGCCGCAGCCTCACCCATGATCGATTGGCACCGCGGCGTCAACCCGTGGATCATCGCCGCGACCGTCATGCTGGCCACCTTCATGGAGGTGCTCGACACCAGCGTGGCCAACGTGGCGCTGCCGCACATCGCCGGCAACCTCTCGGCCAGCCTGGACGAATCCACCTGGGTGCTCACCTCCTATCTGGTGGCTAACGCCATCATCCTGCCCATGGGCGGCTGGTTCTCCATGCTGTTCGGCCGCAAACGCTTTTACATGATCTGCGTGGCCCTCTTCACCATCAGTTCGTTTATGTGCGGCCTGGCCCCTTCGCTCGAAGCTTTGATTTTCTTCCGCGTCCTGCAAGGCTTGGGCGGCGGCGCCTTGCAACCGGTCTCGCAGGCCATCCTGGTGGAAAGCTTCCCGCGCGAAAAACAAGGCATGGCCATGGCCATCTTCGGCATGGGCGTGGTGGTCGCCCCGGTCATCGGCCCCACCCTGGGTGGCTGGCTCACCGACAACTATAGCTGGCGCTGGATTTTCTACATCAATATCCCCATCGGCATCCTTTCCCTGGTCCTCACTTCCTTCCTGATTTTCGATCCGCTCTACCTCGTGCGCCGCAGCTTCAAAGACGGCCTCAAGATCGACTACATCGGCTTCGGACTGCTGGCCCTCGGCCTGGGCGCGCTCGAAGTGGTGCTCGACGAAGGCCAGAAGGAAGACTGGTTCGGCTCCCACTTCATCGTCACCTTTGCCGTCATCATGGCGGTCTGCCTGGTAGCCGTGGTCTTCTGGGAGTTGCGCCAGAAGACCCCCATCATCGATTTCCATATCCTCAAAGACCGCAACTACACGCTCGCCACCTTATCCATGCTGGTGCTCGGCTTCGTGCTCTATGCCAGCACCGCTCTGATGCCCATGCTGCTGCAATCGCTGCTTGGATACACCGCCATGCTCAGCGGCCTGGTGCTTTCCCCGGGCGGCATCGTGGTGGTGGTGTGCCTGCCCATCGTGGGGACTCTGATGCGCCGCGTCCAGGCCCGCTGGCTCGTCATCTTCGGAGTGCTGGTCTCTTCCGCCGGCCTGTTCCAGATGGCCAAATTCAGCCTCGGAATCGACTACCGGACGGCCGTCTATAGCCGCATGCTGCAGAGCCTCGGAATGGCCTTTCTATTCGTGCCCATCAGCGCCGCGGCCTTCGCCTACATCCCCAAGGAGCGCACCGGCTATGCCACCGGCCTGTTCAACCTGGCGCGCAATATCGGAGGCAGTTCCGGCATCGCCACTGTTACTACCCTGCTGGCGCGGCGCTCGCAGTATCACCAGTCCGTGCTGGTTTCGCACCTGACGCCCTACGACGCGAACTACCGCGACGCCGTGGCGTCGGCCACCGCCATGTTGCACGGGCGCGGCGCCTCGCTGCCGGATGCCGCCGTGCAGGCCCAGGGCTTGATCTATGGCAATATGCAGCGCCAGGCCGGAATGCTGGCGTTTTCGGATGCGTTTTGGGTGATGGGAGTGCTGTTCCTCCTGATCATCCCCTTGATGTTCATGATGAAAGGTTCGGGGCCCGTCAAGAGCCCGTTGGTAATGGAATGACACAGGATGTGGAATCAGAGAAACTAGGAGATAAGGTGGCTACCTCGCAAAACACCGTGAAGACCGTGCCGGCTGCGCCGCGCACCGGTTCGCGCTTCCGCATGGTCGCGCTCGTCGTGCTGTTCGTGCTGCTCGTGGCCGGCGCCATTGCTGTTTATCTGCACTACCAGTACCGCGTCTCTTCGGACGACGCCAACGTCGACGGCCATATCGCCGCCATCGCGCCCAAAATATCGGGCAACGTATTGGAAGTGGCGGCCCTCGACAACGAGGCGGTCAAGGCCGGGCAGGTGCTGGTTCGCATCGACCCGCGCGATTACCAGGCCCGCGTCGCCCAAGCCAAAGCCGCGCTGCTCGAGGCCGAAAGCAAGTTAAACTCCGCCCGAGTCACCGTCCCCATGGTCGACGAAACCACCCTGTCCGTCAATACCGGCGCCACCGCGCAACTGGCCGACGCCGAAGCCGAGGTGGCGCGCGCCCGCGCCGCCTGGGAACAGTCCACCAGTTCCGACCTCGCTTTCGCCCAGGCCAATGTGACTACCCGCCAGGCCAGCAATGAGCGCGCGCAGGCCGATCTGGCGCGCATGCAACCGCTGGTCGATAAGGCCGAAATCTCGCGTCTGCAATTCGACGCCTACATCGCCGCGGCGCGCGTCACGGCGAGCGAGTTACAGGCCGCCGAGCAGAAGCTGGCCTCCGCGCGGCAGGATTCCGCCATCCGCAAGGCCGCGCTCGACGCCGCGCAAACCAAGGTCAACCAGGCACAGGCTGGGGTTGAAACGTCCCTCGCCAACCGCAAACAGGTGGACATCCGCAAGGCCGATGCCGGCACCGCCGCCGCCACCGTGGAAGCCGCCCGCGCCTCGCTGGAAGCCGCCGAGCTGATGCTTAGCTACGCCACGATTGTTTCGCCCATCGATGGCGTGGTCACGCGCAAGAGCGTCGAGGTGGGGCAAATCGTGCAGCCTGGCCAGGGCCTGATGACCGTGATCCCGCTCCAGGACACCTGGGTCACCGCCAACTTCAAGGAGACCCAACTGGCCGACGTGCGGCCCGGCCAGAAGGCCGAAATCCACGTCGACATGTACGGCCAGAGCGTCACTGGCCACGTCGATTCCATCGCCGGCGCCACCGGCTCGCGCCTCAGCCTGCTGCCGCCCGAAAACGCCACCGGCAATTTCGTGAAGGTGGTGCAACGCATCCCGGTGAAGATCCTGGTGGACCAGGCCAACGGCCTGATCCTGCGGCCCGGAATGAACGTGGACGTCACCATCTTTACGAAGTGATTCGTCTGGCTTCACTCGCGCTGTTCGCCGCCGTATTGTTGGCGAAGGACGACCAGCGCCTTGCCCTGCTGCGCCAGGCCCAGGATTCTTTCAACCGCGTGGAAAAAGCCGCTTCCGCGCAACTCGCCGACGCTTCCGCGTGCGTGCAGGCGCAGGCCGCCATGATGCCGGTGGCCCTGCCGGCCGAGCTGGAGCTGCTCCATTTTCATAAGGGATTTTGCCAGCTCGCGGTCGCTGCCATCACGCGCAACGGCGCCGGCTTCACCGAGGCCGCCGCTGAGCTGGATCAAGGCAACGCGAAAACGCTAGCCTGGCTGGCGCGCCTGCAAGTGAATCCCGCCGCGCCGCCGCCTCAGTTGCCCGGCGACCGCGCCAACATCGGCTTCCCTCGAACCGAGCGCCTCTGGCTCGGCTGGATTGCCTGGCGGAGCGGCGATCTCGATCAGGCCGCCCGCCGCTTCGCCGGCCAGGATGAAACCGGATGGCCCGCCTGGGCGGCCGGCCTCCAGGCTTTTCGCGAGGCCCGTTACCATGAGGCCGCCGCCGATTATGCCCAGGCCGTCGACGCCTGGACGCGCGCCCGCCGCGATCCTTCGCCCGCCCTGATGACGCGCCTGGCGCCGCCCGCCGATCTTCCCCAGGCGCTCACCGACCTGGGCGGCGCGCAACTTCTCTCGGGCGACTTGGCCGCCGCCGTCTCGACGCTCAACACCGCGCTCGAAGCCGGTCCCGATGCGCGCGCGTTTTACTACCGGGCGCGCGCCCACGAGTTGGCCGGCCAGGCCGAGGCCTCGCTGGCCGATTACAACCTGGCCGGCCGCGCGGCCTTCGCCAGCGCCCAGGAATTATCCACGGGAGAAGCGCACCTGTATCGCGGCATCCTGCTCTACCGCCGCAAAGACTTCCTCCGCGCCGAAGACGAGTTTACGAGCGCCCTCAACCTGGACATTCCGGAAGCCCTGCGGCCGGACGCCTCCGCCTGGCGTCATCTCTCCGCCGTGGCCGCTGGTTTCTGTGCCTCCTCGCGGGAATCCCTGGCGCGATCGCTCTCCGCCGTCTCGCCCTTTTTCCCCAAAGACGAGGCCAGGACGCTGGCGGCCGGGTGTGCTACAGTGCAGGGTAAGATGGCATCCCGAAGCGTCAACAAAGTCATTCTGCTTGGCCATCTCGGCAAAGACGCCGAGACCAAGTTCACTCCCAGCGGCGTCGCCCGTACCAGTTTCACCCTAGCCACCAACCGGCGTTGGAAAGACCAGCAGTCCGGCGAATGGAAGGAAGAAACCGACTGGCACAACTGCATTATCTGGCGGTCTGAGAACGTGGCCACCTACCTGCAGAAGGGCAAGCAGGTTTATGTGGAGGGTCGTTTGCAGACCCGCAGCTACGAACAGGATGGGCAGAAGAAGTACTTCACCGAAGTGGTCTGTGACGATCTGATTCTGCTCAGCAGCCGCGGCGGCGAAGGCGGTGGTCCCGAACCGGTCTCGATGCCGCGTTCGCAACGTCCGGCTCCGGCCCCAGCCGCGGCGCCGGCCGCACCAGCGGCCGACGAGTTCAACCAGGGCATCACCGACGACGACGTGCCGTTCTAGGTTCCAGGACGCCAAGGTCATGGGCCGGCCGGCAACATTGCTCGAAGGACTTTGCGGTCCCGCGCGATGAAACCACCAAACGATGACGCTTGGGCTGAAGCGAAGCGCCGATGCCGTCTCTCCGTCGAAGACGTGCGCATGGCCAAGGAACTCGGCTTCCAGCCCAAAGGCCCGATCAAGAATATTCCCGCTCCGTCCCAGAAATGGAAAGCGCCGGTTAACGAATGGGTGAGGGCGCTCTACGAAAAGAAGGTCGGATCGCGGGCGCTGGCGGGCGGCGCGCCGGCCCCGCCAGCGGCGCGAAAGCAGGTGATCGAATTCCGCAATCCCGACTATCCATGGCCCGACAAACCGGACATCCCCGAGCGGGTCATGGTAGACCCGTTCGACGAGGATGAAGATGATGATGACATCTTTGAGAACAAGTGGGAACCACCATCGGATGCGGACATCGACGACCAGAACATTCTCCTCCTTCGCCGCCAGTGCCTGTACCGCTGGGCCGGGCGGTTGATTGCGATCGCCATGAGCGAGTTGCCGGAGGTTCAGAAGGTAGCGGCGTTCGGGGCAGTTGCCCAGCCGTTAGAAATGGAGGTTCCACGGTTCCGTGAGTTTCGCCGCCACCGGATCGAGATCCTGCACGAGTGCGCCGATCTGGATCTGGCGGTCTGGACCACCGACCTGTCGCGTCTCAAGGCACTGAAGAGCGCGATGCAACGCGGGCTATCTTTGGTGCAGGATACGCCATGGGGAGGCGTCGCCCATCATCAGGTGGATGTCCATATCCTCGATGCCGAAAGCGGCGTCTATCGGGGCCGGCAGTGCATTTTTGGGCAGTGCCCGAAGCCAGGCAAGCGCGAATGCCTTGTCCCGGGGTGTGGGGCGCAGCCGTTCCTGCAGCAGTTCGAGAGATACCGTTTCAACCCAGCGCAATTCGAAGGCGAGTCGAAAGTCATTTTATTCGACAGGGCCAGCGGATTTCTGGTTCGCCCCCCGCTCATCGACGCGACGCCGACCAGGATCGTGCATCGCCCGAGGAAGGGCGATGACTTCAACAAAGGCATCACCGACGACGACGTGCCGTTCTAAATTAATAATGGTGAGAGTTTGCCGCGGACGAGCGCACTACATCGCTTAGCGGAGGTTATTGCATGGCCTTACCTATCGACAGCGACGCGCCGGCGGCCGACCTGGCCCGGTTTGACGATGAATGGACGAAGACCTCGGTTTCGGCGGATGAAATGTACAGTGACATTCCGGATGGGAGCTACGATGCCGTCATCGAAGATGCACGCGTAACGGAGACTACCTCAACCGGGCGCCCGATCGTCATTTGGAAGCTACGAATCCAAGGGCCGCAGGCGGTGAACCGCGTTGTGACGAAGAACCGCGTGATCACCGAGAATACTCTCGGGTACCTCAGAGAAGATCTGGAGAAGTGCCGCTTGCAAGTGTCGCGCCTCTCCGAGTTGCCCGCCCGGCTGGGAGAATTAGTGGATCGCCCCGTTGGCCTTGAAAAGCGCACGAAGGACGGAAAGACTAATTTCTATTTCCGCTGGACATCCAATCGAACCAGCCAACATGGTCTGAGTGACGACGTGCCGTTCTAAACTAAACTGATATCCGAGGTTTGTCCCTCATCTTTGCCGGGGAGACTGGGCTGGGCTACGCCCGGCTGCACCGATTGACAATCGGTGCGCAGGATACCATCCCAATGTCACTTAGTTTTTCCCATTTCAGCATTCTCCACAGATCGTGGGGCGGGCAATTTTGCCCGCAGCCGCCTTCAGGCGGCTTCTTCGGGCTTAAAGAGATCTCTCGCACCCGGCAAGCGCCGGCTGAAAGCCGGCGGCAGCCAGGATTGGCTGCCCCACTTCCGGAGCACTCTAGTGGGCTTCGTCTGGCGCTTTCACTTTGCCGGAGAAGTTACGGTAGGTGTAAGTGAAATAGCCGGCGGTCAACAGCATGCCGGGGATGAACCACATCAGGCCGATGCCGAGGCCGTAGGGAGCCGCCGCGGTGTTGTGAACAGTTAGCGAGAAAGCCTGCTCCCCGTTCGACGGCAGCACATAAGGATAGAGCCCGAAAGCGGCGCTGGTCAGCATACCAAGGATAAACAGGCATGAGCACAGAAAGGCCGCGAGGCCGTTCTGCTTGCCGGTGAGGAGCCGGATGCCGATCAGGCCAAGCAGAGCAAGAAGCGGGAACAGGTAACCCCACGGGCGCGCGCGGAAGCTCTCCTGCAAATGCGGCTGAATGCGGAAACTGGAGACGGTGATCAGAATGACCCAGGCCGCCAGAAGCCACCAGACATTCTTGGCCGCGCGGTGCGCGCGGCGCTCCAACTCTCCTTCGGTTTTGAGCGCGACCCAGAGCGATCCGTGCAGGGTCAGCGTCAGCAACGCGGCAACCGCAATCAGGAGGGTGTACCAATCGAGAATGCCGGTCTCTTTGCCGGCGGTGAAGTCCGTCCATAGCGGCAGGAAAAACTCGCCGGAAGCGTCGAGTGGCACGCCCCGAATTACGTTGCCGAGCGCGGCGCCGAAGAAGATGGCGAGCAGCGCGCTCGATCCCGCGAAGACCGCGTCCCAGAGCGGTTGCCAGACCAGGCTTTGAATGTGGTTGCGGAATTCGATCGCGGCGCCCCTCAGGATCAGCAGCCAGAGCACGATCATCAAGGGCAGGTAAAAGCCGCTGAAGCTCGATGCATAGAGCGCCGGGAAAGCGAAGTAGAGAGTGCCGCCGGCAGCCAGCAGCCATACTTCGTTGCCGTCCCACACGGGACCGATCGAGCCCAGGACGATGCGGCGCTCGGCGTCGGTGCGCGCGACGAACAGGTGAACGATGCCGGCGCCCAGATCAAAGCCATCGAGCACCACATACATGGCGATCATGACGGCGACGAGACAGAACCAGGTAGTTTCCATGACAGAGCCTCAAACCGTTGCGGCGCGCGATTCCAGGACGCGCTCCGGACCTTCGTCGATTTCGCGATAGACCAGGAACAGAAAGAGAATCGCAAGGATGGTGTAGATCCCCATGAAACCGATCAGCGTGAACAAGGCATTGCCGGCGGAGACGTGCGGCGAGACACCGGCCGGGGTGCGCATGATGCCGTAAATCAGCCACGGCTGGCGGCCCACTTCCGCGGTGATCCATCCGGCGGTGGTCGCGATGTAGGGGAACGGCAGCATCAGCAGCAGAAGCCAAAGGCGGGCGGTGGAGCGGTAGAGCGTGCCGCGCCAAAGGCCCAGCGAGGCCAGCGCCATGACGCCGATCAGCATGGTTCCGAGCCCGACCATGATGTGATAGCTGTAATACAAGAGTGGAATATTGTCCGGCCAGCGGTCCGGCGGAAACGCGTCGAGGCCCTTCACTTCGGCTCCCCAGCGCTGATAGGTCAGGAAGCTGAGCGCATCGGGGAGGGTGAGCGGATTATCGAGGCGGTGGTTTTCGAGGTCGGGCTGGCCGATGAGGGCGAGCGGGGCTCCCTGCTCGGTTTCGAACAGTCCCTCCATGGCGGCCAGCGTGGCAGGCTGATTCAAGGCGACGTTCTTGCCTTGCCCGTCGCCCGTAGGGAACGCCATCAGAAGTGTGGAGATGGTCCCAGCGATCACACCCAGGCGCACGAAGGTGCGGCCGTAATCCTCATTCCGTTTGGTGAGCAGGTAGAACGCGCCCACCGAGGCCATCACAAAACTGCCGGTGACCACCGCCCCAATCATGTTGTGCAGGTATTGCCAGAACAGCCAGGAGTTGAGCAACAGCCCGGAAAGACTCGCCAGCAGGATCTCGCCGTTCGCCCCCAACTGATATCCGGTGGGATGCTGCATCCAGGCATCGGTCGCGATGATGAAGAAGCCGGAGAGCCACGATCCGGCGAAAACCATGAAGGCGGCCCACCAGTGAGCCTTGGGCCCCAGCCGCTTTTCGCCATAGAGCAGGACGCCCAGGAAGCTGGATTCGAGGAAAAAGGAAAACACGCCTTCCATGGCGAGAGTCTGCCCGATGACTCCGCCGGCGGCCTTGGAAAAGCGGGACCAGTTGGTGCCGAACTGAAACTCCATGGGGATGCCGGTGACGACGCCCATGGCGAAGTTGATGGCAAAGATTTTCGCCCAGAAACGCGCCGCGCGATTGTAGTGCTGATTGCCGGTGCGCAGCGCCATGGTTTTGAGGATCAGGATCAACAGCGCCAGGCCCATGGTCAATTGCGGAAAGAGGTAGTGAAAAGTGATAGTGAAGGCAAAGTGCAGGCGGTGAACCGTTAAGGCGTCCATGATCGGGAAGTGTCCACCTCCTATCTTGGCGCAGTCAGCGGCGGCCGGAGTCCAGGCAGGCGATTCGTCATGACGACACCCGCCCGGACTCCTGTTTACGCACGCTGGTCAGCCACTTCGCGCTATCGGGCGGCGGAACCATCCCGGTCGCGAAACGGTCGATCGGCTTCATACAACGCGATCCTGATGCGGATCTCGTCCGCCAGCGCGGGCTGGTTCTCTTGCGCGGCCCGTGCCTGAGCCCGGCGCGCCGTCAGTGCCGCGTCGGCAAACTGCCCCTTCTCGGCGTACGCGGCGGCGAGAGTGTCCAGCATCCGCGCGTCCTTTCCGCCGGAGAGCTCAACCGCCCGCACCGCGAACGCCAGCGCCTCGTCGCCGTTGCGGATGGCCGCATCGGGCGAGGTCCCGAGTACCCAGGCCGCCCGCCGCAGCGTGGTTGCGTCGTTCGGTTGCAGTCGGATACTGTCGCGCCAGTGTTCCAGGGCCTCCGCCGTCCGCCCTTGCGTGGAAAGCGCGTCGCCCAGGCTGGCGTGGGCCTCCGCATATTTCGGGTCGAGTTCGAGAGCGCTCCGCCATTCCCGGATGGCCTCCTCGGCATCCCCACGCCGGCTCAAAACCAGCCCCAGATTGTAGTGCGCGGGCGGATACCCGGCGTCCGACTCCAGCGCCAGGCGCAGTTGAACGAGCGCCTCGTCGAGCCTCCCCAACTTCGCCAGCGCGGCGCCCAGGTTGACACGCGCCGCGGCGAAATCGGGCTTCAGCTCGGCCGCTTTCTGGAATTGCGCCACGGCCTCCTCCACGCGCCCCGTTTGGACCAGCAGCACGCCGAGCGAGTTGAATCCCGGCGCGGACGCGGGCGCGGCCTCCAGCGCCGCGCGAAGCTTGATCTCGGACGCTTTCGACAAATGAGCCCCGGATTCTTCCCGGTGGCCCGTCATGAGCAGCATCGTTCCCAGGTTGCGGTGGGCGGCTTCGTCATCAGGGTTCAGTTCCAGAACTTTCCTCCACTGCGCGGCGGACGCCTCATAGCGTCCGGTCCTCTGCAGATAAGTCGCGCTGTTGACCAGCTTGTAATAATCGATGACCGGCCCGCCGATTTGCCGCAAGCCATCCGGCGGGATGTTCACAAACTCCGGAATGTTCACCGCGCGATTGGCCGCGGTCGCGTTCTCGATCAGAATGGGCGGGCTGTCGTTGCCGTCCGCGTCGATGTGCGTGAGGAACATCTGCGTGTAGGGCGACCTGGCCTTTGACGAAAACACCAGCCAGCGGCCATTGGGCGAAAAGCTGTGCCAGGAATTCATGCGGGGCGTGTTGCAACGCATGCGCCGCGCCTGCCCGCCCGCCGCGGGAACAATGTACAACTGGCTGTCGGGACGCATCAGCTCCCCGTTGCGACATTCGACGAACACGATCCATCGGCCATCGGGCGAGACCTTGGGAAAGGTATTGCTCACGCCGTTGCGGGACGCGCCGGCGATCGGCTCCGGCGCGCCTCCCCGGCCGTTGTGGAACGGAACCCGGTAGAGGTCATACCTGAGTTGCAACTCGTTCGGGTCGTTGGCGAATTTGGCGAGCGGCACACCAATTGGATTGGGGTCCGTGGCTGGGGCGCGGGCAAATACCAGGTACTGGCCGTCGGGACTCCACACGGCGCCCATCTGCACAAACCGCAGGTCATCGGCGCCGGGCAGCGGCTCGAGCACTCCCGTTTGGCGGCTGTACCAGTTCAGAATCCCGCGCGTCGGATAGAACACCTGGAGGAACCGGTAGTCCTTGAAATTGGCCACGTAATAGTTGCTGGGGGGCTCAACGGAAGCGGCAGCCATGGAGGCCGGATTGACCGTGGTGACCACGTACTGCCCGTCCGGGGAAACCTGCGACATGAAGCCGACCCGGACATTCCCCTTCAACTTGCCTTGGGGCGAACTCCACTGAACGACGTCCTGCTTGCGGATGGCCATCTGGGGCGCAACCGGCGCCAGGATGTACATCCCGCGGTTGCCCTGCAGGCCATCCAGATCCATGCCCATGGTCTTGCCGTCGGCGGAGAACGAATGGCAGTTGGCGCACACCGGCAGGTTGTCCATCACCACCCGGCTGCGGGCTTCGCCCACGTTGCGAACCCTCCAGGCAACCAGTGGCAAAGCCTCCACGGACAGGGGTTTGATGACGCCTTTTTCCAGATCGGAGGGCATCAGCGGCACGTCGCGATAAAAGATGGGCGCGCCCACCGCGTCCTTGGAAGTGCGAATGGCGACCTTTCCACGGGAGACGGCCTGTTCCTGGGCGTCGCCACGAAAGCCGGCGATAGTGACTGTGGCGGCGCTTGCGACCGAATGCCGCTTGATGGCCTGCCACGTGACAAGGTCCGGCGTCCAGGAATGCGCCGCCGCCAGTTGGGGCGTGAGAGTGGGCGGCTGGTTGGTAGGGGCGACGCAATCCGGATCGATGCTGCCGATGCGCATGCGCTCGCCTTTGGAGGTCGCGTGAATGATCGCCGGGCCATCGCCGAACGAGACGTCGATGCGCCAGAAGACGACGCCTTTCGCGCCATCGCGCCAAAGGAACGTCGGGGGCGTGATCTCGGGCGGAAATATCGACCCGTCCTCCGGATAATCGATGGTGATCGCGGTCGCTGCGCGTGGCTGCGGCGGCCTGGCAGCGGGGCTCTGGCGGGCTTCCACAGCATCCGACACGCCCGCGGCCAGCGCCATCAGAAGGCCCGGCAGAAGAATCACGCGGGACGACCAGCCGGCCATCATTGGCATCCCACCATAAGACCAGCTTACAGCCCGGTGCGAAACCTGGGGAAAAGGCGCTCCCAAAGATGGCGCTTAATGCCGAAGCGCTTCGAGGGCAGCCGGGCAAACATTGAGACACCGATTGTTACGTTCCGGGGAGGCGGGCTGCCGGGCATTTTTGTCACTGCCGGCGGCTGGGGGCAAGGGGCAGGCGGTCGACGTCGATCAACTGGAGTGAATTGGAGCCGAAGTTGGTGAGGAAAAGCGTGTGGCCGTCGGCGGAAACGGCCATTTCGCGCGGGAAAGATCCGGCGGCGATAGTGCCCAGCGCGGCGTCCGTTCCGGCTTCCATCTTCGCGGCATCGAGAACCACGAGATTTTGCGGCGCGTTGGAAGCGGCGAAGCGGTTGGAGTTGCCGGCGATCACTTTGCGGCCGGCATCCACCACGGCGATGGGCACGGGAGCGGCGCCTACGGGCGCTTCGCCGACGCGCGTGTGATCGGGATCGGAGAGCAGTTTGGCGGTATCGAAGGCGAGCACGGCATTGGTGTTGCGCGCGGTGTAATTCGGGTGTAATTCAGTGTAATTCAGGGACAGGCTACGAAACCCCGAAACTATCCTGCCGTCAAGCTCATCCGCTTCTGGTCCACGACCACCTTGCCCTCTGGACCCCGCTTCCGCGGACGCAAACATCGGCGCTGCTCCTCCTCCAACTGCTTTACGAATCCTTCGCCGGCCGCCGGACGCCCGCTTCGCGTGGCTTCCCGAATCCGCTCCATCAGGGCGG
>JBEKQS010000049.1:0-26998 GCA_049519475.1 Bryobacteraceae bacterium
ACATTTTCATGGGCATCTGGCCGGTCATTTCGATGTTCATGTCGGCGTCATAACGCATGCTGCTGTGCTTTTTTATGGCGGCGGCCTGATCCTTGACCAGCGCATCCGCATCGGGCAACGCCTGGGCGAACCCTGCGGGTAACAAGAGGAATGCTAGGAAAACTGAGCGCATCGGCACCTCCGGCTCCAACCGTAGCATAGTGCCTCCAGTGATAGCATGGAAGCAAATGAAGGGTGCGTTCCTGTGTTCGCTGGCTCTTCTGGCTCGTCCGGTCTTCCCTTGCGGCTGCCAGTCAACCGTCCCGGTCTGCAATGAGGTGGCTTACAGCAGCGCCGTCTTCATCGGCACCGTCGAATCCATCTCGCCCATCTTCCTGGAAGACTGGAGCCTCTCGCGCCGCCCGTCGCTCCAACAGCTCAACCTGGCCAATGAGCGTTTCCTATCCGATCGCTCGCCGCAGAACCTGGCCACATTGAAAGACATCTTCCGTAGGACTTTCCCCGACCTCCCGGAGGAGCAGCGCGGCCGCCTCGACAAGGCCGACTCGCAAAAATCCCTGGTGGATCTCTTTTCCGCCGTGCTCGGCCACGGCAAGCGCGTCCGATTCCGCGTCAGCACCGTCTTTCGCAACGGCGACGACGATCACGGCCAAAAAGCGAAAGACAAAGAAAAAGACGCAGGCAAAGACGCCAAGGCCAAGGACGACGATGATGACGCCAAAGACCAGGTCTTCGACGTCTGGACACCCTTCGGCGATTGTGGCTTCGATTTCCAGACCGGTGAGACATATCTGGTTTACGCCGACAGCGACGAAGACACCAACATCATGGAAACTGACAGTTGCACACGCACGCGCCGGCTGTCGGACGCCGGAGGGGACCTTGCCTACCTCTATTTTTATAAGGAGCGCAAGGCGGCATCGGCACGTCTGGAAGGCTTCACCACCTTCGATACGCTGTATCAGGTGAAGCAGCGCGACGCCGATAAGATCGACTCACCCGTCCCAGGCGTCACGGTGGGGTTGAAGTCTGCGAGCGGGATGCGCTACACGCACTCCGACCCCTCGGGAAAGTTCTTGTTCGACGGCCTGGAAGCCGGCGACTATCAACTCTCCGGCTACGCCCCCGGATTCCCCGACACCGTCAAACTGCTATCGGGTCCCAAGCGCTTCCACATCGACGCTCGCGGCTGCTCCAACCAGGTTCTACTGATTCCGAAAGAGCCGTAGCGTTGCCACGTCCCCTGGCTCATCAAGCCCGTAAGGGCCCCGGTGCGAGCCGCCTGTGCGGCGGTGCAAACGGTGATATCCAAATACTTAGCCGGCAGCACCGCCTCCATGTTGTTTTTATGCAGGATTCTACACTTTTTCCTACCCTTGTCGAATAAAGTGACCTACTATTGAGCCATGAGAAAGCTAGCATCGGTAACTCTCATATGCGCGCTTATGGTGACGCTCGCCGCCTTCACCACCACCGTAGTTTGTGCGCAGACAAAGCCAATCAAGGGCGAAAACGCCAAGCCCGCAAGTACCTTTAAGGGCGACGACCTGTACCGCCAGTTCTGCGCCGTTTGCCACGGCCCCGATGGCAAGGGCAACGGCCCCGCCGCGAGTGCCTTGAAGGTCAGAGCCACGGATCTCACTCAACTGAGCCGCCAGAATAACGGCAAGTTCCCCACCCTGCATGTGAAAAACATCCTGACCGGCGTGGACGCCGTCACCGCTCACGGCAACATCGAGATGCCCACCTGGGGTGACACCTTCAAGTCCATCAGCGCCGACGCCACTTTGGGCGAAATGCGCATCGACGCCCTGTTGGAATACCTCCAGAAGATTCAGCGCTAGTTGGTGGGGTAGGCGGTGCTGGCCTGCCCGCACAAATTCGCTCCGCCGGTGGACGTGATAAGCTCTGCCTTATGCTTCGTCCATTGGCGGTCATCCTGCTCTCCGCGGCCTGTTGGGCTCAACCCCAGAACCAGCCGCTATTCCCCAACCAGGAAGGCGACTGGGTCGCCCACGATTTCCAGTTCAAGTCCGGCGAAAAGATGGCCGAACTGCGCCTGCACTATACCACCCTGGGCGCTCCCACCCGCGATGCCTCCGGCCACGTGAATAACGCCGTCATCATCATGCACGGCACCACCGGCAGCGGTCACCCGTTCGTAACCAACCCGGGCTTCGCGGGCGAGCTCTTTGGCAAAGGCCAGCCGCTCGACATCGAAAAGTATTACATCATCCTCCCCGACGCTGTCGGCCACGGCAAATCCAGCAAGCCTAGCGACGGCCTGCACGCCAAATTTCCGCACTACACCTATGACGACATGGTCCGCGCCGATTACCTGCTGCTCCATGACGGCCTCCACGTCGACCACCTGCGCCTCGTCATGGGCACTTCCATGGGCGCCATGCACACCTGGGTCTGGGGTGAAATGTACCCCGATTTCATGGACGCCCTCATGCCCCTGGCCAGCGCCCCGGTGGAGATCGCCGGCCGCAACCGCATGTTCCGCGCCATGGTCATCCAGGCCATCCGCGGCGATCCCGATTGGAACAACGGCGAGTATACCAAACCGCCCGTCGACGGCCTCATCGCCGCCGAGTATGCCATGTGGATGATGACCACCAGCCCCTTGCAGTTGCACAAGCAGAACCCCACCCACCAGCAGGCCGATGCCGCCGTCGCCCGACTCCGCGAGCAAGCCGCCCGCATCGACGCCAACGACATGCTCTATGCCTTCGAATCCTCCACCGATTACAACCCCGCGCCCAACCTCGGCAAGATCAAAGCGCCGCTATTCGCCATCAATTCCGAGGACGATGTAGTCAACCCGCCCGAGCTCCGCATCCTGGAGCGCGAGATCCGGAAGGTCCCGCATGGCCGCTTCATCCTCATTCCCACCAGCGACGAAACCCGCGGCCACGGCACCCACACGCGCGCGGTCGTCTGGAAAAAGTATCTGGTCGAGCTGCTGCAGTTATCCGAGCCCCACGCCGCCCTGATGGATCCCCGCGACGATTACTTAGCGCCGTAGCTCTTGACGGCGCGCTCCATCCCCGGCGCAGACGCCGCCAGATCCTGCGCGTTCATGGCCGGTTGCACGTCAACCCGCGCATTGAATGCCAGAAAAAAAGGCTCCGCGACCGCCGGCAGTTGCGACGAATCCGTCATATCGAAAAAGATATATCCGGTTCGTTCGCCGCCGTTAGTGGCAAAGTACGCCGCTTCCGCCTTGATCTCTCCGAGAATTTTCTGAATGGTGGACCCCAGCTTCCCATTCATGATCGCCGCATTCCCCGCTTCCACCGGAAAAGATACTCTCATCATCATGCGCATTTCGTTTGGCCCCTCCAAGGGCATTTGGGGAGTATACACCAGCCCATCGTCCCTGTAGTAGAATCGACGCTGATCATGCATCGCCATGCCGCACTCCTGGCCGCGGTCGCCCTCGCAGCCACCGCTGCCCCTCGCGCCCCGGCGCAGTCCCAGGCCGCGGCGCCCGCTTTCGAAGTCGCCACCGTGCAGCTCAGCGATCCCATGGCTGCGAGGTCCGGCAAAGCTGGAATCACCATCGACCCCCGACGCTTGAGCGCGCGGCGCGTATCCCTCAAGGAGCTCATTTTTGAAGCGTACAACGTGCCCTATTATCAAATCTCCGGAGGACCATCCTGGCTCGATTCGGAAGAATACGACATCGACGCCAAGGCCGAATCTCCCGCCGGCCGCGACCAGATGAGGCTGATGCTCCGCACGCTGCTGGCCGACCGCTTCAAGCTGGCCATCCACCGCGAATCCAAGGAAATGCGCGTCTATGCACTCACGGTAGGAAAGAATGGGCCGCTGATCCACGCAATCAAGGACGGAGAAACTGCCCCCACGGAGCAGTTCCAGGCGGGCGTTCAACACTATCACGGCGATATGCCGCAGTTTGCCGGTCTGCTGTCCATCTGGCTCAGCATCCCCATATTAGAAGACCCCTCGACTCCTTCCCGATCCAACGGACCGCTCATTCCCGTGTTGGATAAGACCGGCCTCAAGGGAACTTACAATATCGATATCGATGTGAAGCCGGAGCCGGACGGCGATTCCATCACCGCCTGGCAGCGCGCCCTGCAGCAGCAGCTCGGGCTCAAGCTGGAGGCCCAAAAGGCCCCCATTGAGATCATCGTTATCGACCACGCGGAAAAAACCCCGGCTAGAAACTAAGGTCGATAGTGATCCAGCCCGATTCCAGTCCGTGGCTGATCACGCCCTGTGGACGATCGCTGCGAAACTCGAAAACCACCAAGTCGCGATCTTCTAAATCACTTAGCGTTCCCAACTCCACCTGCGATGTCCGATCTGCAGGGTGGCCTGTGAATCTCCGGAGTGCGAAGTTCGGTCTTGCTCTCAAGGGCACTGTTGCGCCGCCGAGCTCGATCGTTTCCAGCTTGAGGCCCAGCGACACAGCCGAAACACGGCCGAAGTACTGGCGGATTCGAACCAGCCGGGCGGTGATTCCAGCGCCGGCCGGCGCCAGCACCTCGTTGGCAGCGCCACGGATGGCGGTGGTGAGTTTGGCCTGGATCAGATCGCCGGCGGCCGCCGTCGCGATTGGAATGTCTTGCGTCGTGCTCACCGTGAATCGGAGGCCCGCGGGCAGTGCGGGCGCCACAGGCGCGGGACTCGCCGCAGTCGCCGCTGCTCCCGCATCCGGCGGCGGATCGAAGGTGACCGTCGATTCGCCCAGAAATTCGTGGCAGTTCGAAAAAACCGTGCGGTTCTCCGATTTCGTGCCACTGATGTTTCGAACCTGAGAACGAGCCAGGGTCGGCAGCAGGAAATCGCCGCCCTCCAGGCGCACCCGACCGTAATCCAACACCGTGGTGGCCTGGCATGAGCCGGTTTCCGGGGCAAGCCCGCTCGTGCGCACCACCATGCGCACCAGGTCGCTGGTTTTGGGATCGACGAAAATCTCTCCTTCATATGCGGTGGTCACTCGAGCATTGCCGCCGATGAAGACGTAATGGCTTTTTTCGAGGGGCACCCGGAATCCGAATTCGCTCAACGAGCGAGTATCCTCGGTCGTGTCGCCGTTGTAGGAGAAGGTCGCCTCTTCATTGCGAAAGATGGCGATCAGGAAGGCCGCGAAAATTCCGTTTGAGATCGAGCCTTCCCGAACCAGGTCGAACAGGCTGCGGTCGTCAAACCGCCTCGCCCCCGCCCAGGAATAAATTTCGCCGGCGCTCGTCACTCCCACATCGAACCGCAAGCGGTCCGAGGTGGTAACGTGCAAATCTCTTTGCGCGGGGCCATCTTCGCACCTGGGCACTTGCTTGCCGGCTGCCGGCTCATACTGCAGCCGGTCGATGGTTTGCGTACACATGTATTTCGGCAATCGACTGACGGAATCATTGACCCGGTCGCGGACCTGTAGGATCAAATCCCTGGGGTCCGGCTGCGCCTCGAGCGAGACCGCCAACCCGCAAACCAACAGGAGCCGGATCCACATACTCAGAGCATACTCCGGTTGGCCGACGCGAGCCCGATGGCAAGCGCCTTGCGGAAAGAACACCATTCAATTCTGACCATATTTGGTCATATATCGCCTGAGCGTCGGTTCTTTCGGTGCGACGGCACAAAGCGTACGGTCTTGAGGAACGCTGGTGGTGCCGTCTCTTTGGCATCGGGCACTTTTTCCACCCCCTCCGACGCCGTGTCCGTTAATGTTTTCAAAGCTTTGAACAGAAGCCGTGCCGGCCGGGATTTCTCTTGCGTACCGGACCAACGTGTTGGCATCACGCGTGCTTGGATTATCCAGGTAGTCTGCGCGGCAAGGCGACACTCAAAAGGAAAACCACATGGCAAATGGATCTGTAACGGCGGCCCGCGTTGGAGCAGGTGGTGACGGAGCCATGGGCTGCGTGCCCGCGCAACACCACGATCCTGCTATTTCCGAGGATGCCGCAGGCACCGCGGATGTCATCACCGAGGTCCGCCGCGAAGAGGCTCTGCTGAAAACCGGGGCCTTGCAGAACGCGATTTTCAACAGCGCCAACTTCTCGAGTATCGCCACCGACGAGAAGGGCGTTATTCAAATCTTTAATGTCGGCGCCGAGCGCATGCTGGGCTACTTGGCCGCCGACGTGGTGAACAAGATCACCCCAGCCGATATCTCCGATCCGCAGGAAGTGATTGCCCGCGCGCGCGCCTTGAGCGACGAGCTCTCGACCACCATTACGCCGGGCTTCCAGGCCTTGGTCTTCAAGGCCTCGCGCGGCATCGAGGACATCTACGAACTGACCTACATCCGCAAGGACGGCAGCCGCTTTCCGGCCATCGTATCGGTCACGGCGCTGCGCGACGATCAAGGCGCCATCATCGGCTACCTCTTAATCGGCACCGATAACACCGCGCGCAAGCGGGCGGAAGAGGCTCTGCTGAAGGCGGGGGCCTTGCAGGCCGCGATTTTCAACAGCGCCAACTTCTCGAGCATCGCCACCGACGAGAAGGGTGTCATTCAATTGTTCAACGTCGGCGCCGAGCGCATGCTGGGCTACACGGCCGCCGAAGTGTTGAACAAGATTACTCCGGCCGACATTTCCGATCCGCAGGAAGTCATCGCGCGTGCCAAGGCGCTGAGCCTGGAACTGGGCACCGGGATTGCCCCGGGCTTCGAGGCACTGGTGTTCAAGGCCTCGCGCGGGATTGAAGACATCTATGAATTGACCTACATCCGCAAGGACGGCAGCCGCTTTCCGGCGGTCGTCTCGGTCACGGCGCTGCGCGACGATCGCGGCGCCATCATCGGCTACTTGTTGATCGGCACCGATAACACCGCGCGCAAGCGGGCGGAAGAGGCTCTGTTGAAGGCGGGGGCCTTGCAGGCCGCGATTTTCAACAGCGCCAACTTCTCCAGCATCGCCACCGACGAAAAGGGCGTCATTCAAATCTTCAATGTCGGCGCCGAGCGCATGCTGGGCTACTTGGCCGCCGACGTGATGAACAAGATCACCCCAGCCGATATCTCCGACCCGCAGGAAGTCATTGCCCGCGCGGTGGCATTGAGCGCCGAGCTGTCCACCACCATTACGCCAGGCTTCCAGGCCTTGGTCTTCAAGGCCTCGCGCGGCATCGAGGACATCTATGAGTTGACCTACATCCGCAAGGACGGCAGCCGCTTTCCGGCCATCGTGTCGGTCACCGCGCTGCGCGACGATCAAGGCGCCATCATCGGCTATCTGTTGATCGGCACCGATAATTCCGCGCGCAAGCAAGTGGAAGCCGAGCAGATGAAGCTCGATCAGCGCCTCCGCGACCAGCAGTTCTACACGCGGTCTCTGATCGAATCCAACATTGACGCCATAATGACCACCGATCCGGCCGGCATTATCACCGACGTCAACAAGCAGACGGAGGCGCTCACCGCCTGCACGCGCGACGAGTTGATCGGCGCGCCGTTCAAGAATTACTTCACCGATCCGCAGCGGGCCGAGGCGGGGATCAAGCTGGTGCTGCGCGAGAAGAAGCTCACCAACTATGAGCTCACCCTATGCTCCCGGGACGGCAGGACCACCGTGGTCTCTTATAACGCGACCACCTTCTACGACCGCGACAGGAAGCTGCAAGGCGTATTCGCCGCCGCGCGCGACGTCACCGAGCGCAAACTTCTCGACCAGGCCATCGAGGAGCAGAACGTCGAGTTGAAGAGAGCTCGGGCCGCGGCGGAAAAAGCCAACCTCGCGAAATCGGAGTTCCTTTCCAGCATGAGCCATGAGCTTCGCTCGCCGCTCAATGCCATCCTCGGCTTCGCCCAGCTCATCAATTCCGATTCCCCGCCGCCCACGCCCTCCCAGACGGCCAGCATCGATCAGATTCTCCACGCGGGATGGTATCTGCTGGAATTGATCAACGAAATCCTGGATCTCGCGCAGATCGAGTCGGGAAGGCTTGCGCTGTCGTCGGAACCGACGTCGCTGGCCGAAGTGATGGTCGAATGCCAGGCCATGATCGAGCCGCAGGGGCAAAAGCGCGGCATTAAAATGACCTTTCCCCAGTTCCATCTCCCGTGCTTTGTCAGTGCCGATCGGACCCGCTTGAAGCAGGTTCTCATTAATCTTCTTTCCAACGCCATCAAGTACAACCAGCCCAACGGTACGGTCGTGGTGGAGGCGAACTGCGCCAAGAACGATCCGGGACGCACTCGCATTAGCGTCAAGGACACCGGCGCGGGGTTGCCTCCGGACATGCTGGTGCAGCTCTTTCAGCCTTTCAACCGTCTCGGACGAGAAAGGACTGCTGAGGAAGGCACGGGTATCGGCCTCGTGATGAGCAAGCGGCTGGTTGAACTGATGGGAGGCGAGATCGGTGTGGATAGCACTGTCGGGGCAGGCAGCGTGTTCTGGTTCGAACTGAACTCGGTTGCCGCGCCACAACTGGCGGTGGACAAAGCCGAACCCGCGGCAAATCCCCACGCGCAGATTCAGCCCGGCGCGCCGCTGCGCACGCTGCTCTATGTAGAGGACAACCCGGCTAACCTGATGTTGATCGAGCAACTCATCGCGCGCCGCCCGGATATGCGCCTGCTGACTGCCATAGACGGGAATCTCGGTATCGAGCTTGCGCGCTCGAACCAGCCCGAGGTGATCCTGATGGATATCAATCTGCCTGGCATCAGTGGGATCGAAGCCCTGAAAATCCTTCGCGACGACCCCGCTACCGCACACATTCCCGTGGTTGCCCTCAGTGCCAATGCCATGCCACGCGACATCGAGAAGGGCCTGCAGGCTGGATTCTTCCGGTACCTCACCAAACCAATCAAGGTCCATGAGTTCATGCAGACGCTGGACGTGGCACTGGAATTCGCTCGCCAAGGTGCCGGTCACGCCAAATAAATCGGGACGAAAGTCATGGTTAGCCCAACCGACATTCTGAACGCCAGAATCCTGGTGGTTGACGATCAGGAACCTAATGTCCGTCTGCTGGAGGGCATGCTGCGCATCGCCGGCTACACTTCCATCGAGTCTACAACGAATCCGAACGAGGTCTGCGAACTTCACCGCAAGCGCCACTACAGCCTGATCCTGCTGGATCTCCAAATGCCCGGCATGGACGGATTCCAGGTCATGGAGGGCCTGAAGGAAATCGAAGAGGACGGCTATCTTCCGGTCCTCGTGATCACGGCGCAACCGGCTCACAAGTTGCGCGCTCTCGAGGCCGGCGCTAAGGATTTCGTCAGCAAACCGTTTGATCTGGCCGAGCTGCGCGCGCGCGTTCACAACATTCTGGAAGTGCGCCTGTTGCACCTGGAATCCAGGAACTACAGCAAAGTGCTGGAGGAGACCGTCCGGGAACTCGAGCGAAGCCGCGAGGTGATTCGCCTGAAAACCCTGGAGGAGCGAAAGAAGAGCGAGCAGGAGTTAGCCTTGGCGCAGGAAACTCAGGAAAGCCTGCTGCCTCGTTCCCTGCCCCAGTTTCAGAATTTTCGCATCCATGCATTCAACAATCCCACACGCTATGTGGGAGGGGATTTCTACGATTTCCTGCAACTGAGTTCGGGGGAATGGATGGGGGTGCTGGCGGATGTCTCCGGCAAGGGGATGGGCGCAGCCTTGTTGAGTTCCATGGTGCTGGGCGCTCTCAGCATGGAGTTTCACTACCGGACCCAACCGCAGGACGTCTTGAACCGGGTGAATCTGCTCCTTTGCGAAAAATCTCTTCCCTACCAGTTCGTTACGCTCTTCCTCTTTCTTCTCGGCCCGGATGGCGTGGGACAATTCATCAGCGCGGGACATAATCCAGCCTACTTGTTCCGTTCCGCCACGGGAAAAATCGAAGAGCTGGAATCTAACGCCAATGTACTGGGGCTGTTCGATACCGCATCTTATGAATCCGGCGCGTTCCGTCTCGACAAAGGAGACATTCTGGTGGTGTATTCCGACGGCCTTACAGACGCGCAAAACCCGCAGGAAGAGATGTTCGGAGAAGATAGACTGCAAAATCTCATTCGGCAAGAGGCCCCCTCGGGAAGTCACGCGCTAGAGCAGAAGTTCTTGAATGACATTGCGGAATTTACTCAGGGCATGCCGCAACCCGATGACATCACTTTCGTTGTCGTCGAAAAATGTCAGTGAGAGATCGCTGACTCACGCTTACAGCTCCCATGCGAGCCGCCACCGCACCTACCGAGTTGAATTCTTGCCACCTTGGCACGAATATTTTCGGCCACCGCCGCTGGAATCTCCGCTTCCTCAGTGCTCTCAGGTCTTGACTTTGCTTCTTTTTCCTCCGCGTCACCGCGCCTCCGCGTTGAATAAGAAGTTTCCTGTTTGGTTCCAGCTTCGCCGCGCGGCAGGGTGCTAATATTCGGGTTCGCCACGGACCAGGAGGCTGAAGTATGGCAACCGACGCGCCAGCCAAACGACTTCCCAGCAACGCCTACACGCCTCTCGCGCCGGGAGAGACCTACCAACCGCCGGTGCCGGCTTCGGAGAAACTGGCGGAGCTCACCCCCCGCTCCATTAGTTGGGGTATTTTTCTGTGCGTGGTGTTCACCGTCGCCTCGGCATACTCGGGACTGAAGGTGGGGCAGGTGATGGAGGCGGCCATTCCCATTTCCATTCTGGCGATCGGCTTGGCGCGCCTCTACCCGCGGCGGTCCACCGTGCTCGAAAACGTCATCATCACCGGCATCGGCGGCGTGGCGGGAGGAGTCGTGGCGGGTGCCATTTTCACCCTGCCCGCGCTCTACATTCTGAAGCTCGATCCGCACCCGCTGCAGACCATCCTCATCTGCGTGTCCGGCGGTTGTCTGGGCGTGCTGTTCCTCATTCCGCTGCGGCGCTACTTCGTCGCCGACATGCACGGCAAGTTGCCATACCCCGAGGCGACCGCCATTACGGAAGTTCTGGTGACCGGCGAGAAGGGCGGATCGCAGGCGAAATTGCTGCTGCAGGCCACGTTCCTCGCCGGGATTTACGACTTTCTTGTGACCACTTTCCAGGTATGGAAGGAATACGTGGACTTTCAGTTCATCCCCGCCATGCGCATGCTCACCGAGCGCGCCAGAGTGGTGGTGAGCTTCGATGCCATCGGCTTCATTCTGGGGCTGGGATACGTGATGGGGTTGCGCAGTTCGATGATTCTGTGCGCGGGCGGCGTGCTTTCCAACTTCGTGCTGGTGCCGCTGGTGTGGATGATCGGCCGCCGGCACACCGCCGCCGTATACCCGGCTACCATCCCCATCGCTCAGATGACGGCCGTGCAGATTTTCCGCGGCTACGTGCGCTTCGTGGGCGTGGGCGCCATCGCCACCGCGGGCATCTTCGGAATCGTCAAATCGATTCGCATTGTGGCGTCGTCGTTCGGCGTCGCGCTGCGGGCGTTTCGCGTGGGCGGGAAATCGTCCGGAGATCGCACCGACCGCGATCTGCCGGTGGTTACCATCCTGATCGGCGTGGCGCTGAGCGCCCTGGCGGTGGGCCTGATCTTCGGCAGCCTGTCGCGCGACCCCATGGTGGTCCTGATGGGCGTGGTGCTGGCGCTGGTGTTCTCGTTCTTCTTCACCAGCGTGGCGGCCAACGCCATTGCCACTACGGCGCGCAACCCGGTATCGGGGATGACCATGCTGACCATCATCATTTCCTCGATTGTGCTGCTGCGCTTCGGCCTTTCCGGCACCACCGGAATGTTTTTCGTGATGGCGCTGGCGGGCATGGTGTGCACGGCGCTTTCCATATCCGGGCAGGCCGTGACCGATTTCAAGACGGGCTACTGGCTGGGCTCCACGCCGGCCGCGCAGCAAAAGGTGAAGTTCCTGGGGGTGATTGCGGCGTCGGTGGCCGTGGGGCTGACCATCGTAATGCTGGCGCGCGCCTTTCAGTTCGGCGAATCGGCGCCGGGCGACCTGCGCACAGTGCTGCCCTCGCCGCAGGCGTCCATCATGAAGGCGCTGGTGGAAGGCTTCATGAGCCGGCAACCAGTGGCGTACATTTTGTTCGGCGCGGGTGGGGCCATCGCGGTGATCATGGAGATGCTGGGAGTGCCGGCGCTGATCTTCGCCCTGGGAATGTATTTGCCGCTGGAGCTGAATACTCCGGCGCTGGTGGGCGGGTTTCTGGCGCACTATGTGGGCAAACGCAGCGAGAAACTGGGCGGCCAGCGCGGCGCCGGGGTGCGCGAGCGCGGCGTGATCATCGCCAGCGGCTTCATGGCCGGCGGCGCGCTGGGCGGCGTGTTGGGCGCGGCTTGCCGCCTCATACCGGGCTACAAGGAAGAGTGGATCCGCACGCCGTTTTACGGCAATGAGCTGGTTTCGCAATCGGTGTCGGCAGCGTTGTTCGTGTGTCTGTGCGCGTACCTCTGGTTCGCATCGGTCCGCCACAAAAAGGAGAGTCAAGCATGAGCACTCCATTGGAAGAACTGGTCGGCAATGCCATTCTGGGCATCGACACGCTGTGGGGCGGAGACGTGATGTGCGCATCCGGGACGGGCCGCTTCATCGCCGATTCGTGGTTCAGTGACGAGCCTTTGCCCGCTGCTTACACGGCGCCGGAAGCCGGCCCGGTGCGGCAATCCGGCGGCGTTTCGGCGAAGTCCCCCGACGCGGCCTCGATTGACGCCTACTTGGCCAAGGTGGATATCCCCGGCTCTGTCGAGGGTCTGAAGAGCGTGGCCGCGCAGCTTGGCGGCTTGCGCGCCGAGTACCTGGCGGGCCTGGCGCTCTGCTTCGAGACCATGTGGGACCTGGCGATGGAGATTCTGGGCCGCGGCGCGAAGGTCTCGTACGATCGCTGCGTGTGGGCCTCGTGCGCTCAGGCGCCCGCGGCTTCACAGCCCGTCGCCCGGCGCGAGCGCGTGGCGGCGTTGCTCGGCGGCCCGGCCGACCTGCTCGCGGCCGTGGACGCGTGGCGTGCCAGCCATCGCGTCTCGATGGCGTCCATCCGCTTGTTGGGCGCGGCCGTGATCGGGCACTTCGATCGATTGACCGCGGCCAACGTGCTGCCGCATCTGCCGGCCGAATGGCGGGCGGTGCCGCGGGCCAATATCGAGTTCCTGTCGATTCGCGACGCCTGGTTCTCGGGGTCCATGAACTATCTGGGACGCAAGCGGCGCCCCGATGGCAGCCCCGAATATGAAGCGACCTATGAGATCAACGCGTCGCTGGACATTTCGCTGCCGGAGTTCATGCAGCTTGTAAGTCACGAAGTGGTGCCGGGCCACGTTACCACGTTCGCTTATCTGCAGGACCTCTACTGGCGGCGCGCGGTGGGCTTCGAAGCTTCCGTGCTCACCATGAACACGCGCGCTGCGGCCCTCTTCGAAGGCATCGCCAACAACGCCATCCTGATGGCATATGGCGTGACGGAGGTGGACCAGTTGCCCGATCCCGACCTGCAGATCGGCGTGCTGCTGGCATTGCTGCAGGATGATGCCAAAAACCAGAGTTCCTTTCTGACGTGGGGCGAAGGCGCCGCGCAGCCTGAGGTGGCGAAGACCCTGCGCCGCGATTTCCTGGTCTCGCTGGAGCGTGCCGACAAGCTCTCGGGCGCATGGGGCCGGCATCCGCTGCTGGGCCGCATGTATCTGCCCGCGTACCGCGCGGGCACCATGAAAGTGGCCGCGCTGCGGCGGCGATATCCGGCGGCGAAGTTCTTGCCGGCGCTGTACGGCGCCAATGGCCTGGTGGATATCGCGACGCTGGAGCGCGCGATTTAAAAGGGGGACAGTCACCAATTACCCACTTTCCGAAGCAGTCCGGAGCGATGGCCTCAAATGAGGTAATTGGTCATTGTGCCCCTTTACTGCGGTGTCTGGCCGCTGAGGCCCGTCCTGCTCACTCTCGCCCTCCGCTGAATTCCGTGCGCATTTCCTGGTAGCCGTGGATCAACTCAAAGCCGGCACTCACCACAAGCATCGCTTTAGAGAACTTCTCCGCACCGGATGCGAAATTCTTCAACTTTGCCGCTCCGCTTGCAAATCGTGCTTGCGCGGGCATGCCCGCGGGGAGAGGTTTACGCATAAACACCTCGTACAACTGGTGTGCCGTTTCCTCCGTCTCACCCTTCAGGTGCTCCACTACTTCTTCCGCCTCCTCCAGCGCTTTGTGTAGCGTATGCGCTGCCATCTCCGGACCAATGTGCGCCACCGGAGGCGCCAGGTCGCACGTCACCGCACCTGGGTTGCCCCAGTCCACCGCTGTGGTGAGTGCGCCCCGGCTCACCGCGTACAACAAGAGAACCTGGCGCGTGCCAGCCACCAACTGAAGCACCGCCGCCGGTTCAGCCCCGGCGCCCGCCGCAAAGGCAGCCGCGCCGGGAAAGGTCACGATCACCACCCCTGCCGCGAACATCACGGCTCCTGTGTAGGCCGTCGCCATCAGGATCTTGACCACCGCCGAGAGGTTCGCCATTTCCCGATCATTGTGCGCCTCTACCTCTCTGAACTTCTCCTCCGTCATCTTGAGGTATATCTGCTTGTCTTTGTCCATTTGAATCATCTCCCGGTACACGGAGAAATCTCTGAACCGGTGAAGGCGCCGCCACTTGTTGAGGAGCACGTCTTTTCGAAAGACCTTCCAGGGGTTCAGCGCGCTCTTTACGTTCTTCATATCCTGCGTGATGTATTCGAAGGTCCCCAATCCGGATGCGTTGAGGAGGTAATTGACTGTCTGAACCGGCGGGATTAGCATATAGGCCGGATTGGCGGTCCAGTCGACTTTTGCCGACTCAACCCTTGTATTGGCTGCCAGGAACTTCGCCATCCAGTAACTGTCATAGCATTTGACGAAATCCAGGTAGCTGACATTTGCCAGGCCGCTAATCTTGAGTGCCATCGTGCTCTCCCTCCACAAGATACGGCGCATGATCTCGGCAAAACGCGTCAGGTGGCGCTAGCCGTGATAGGGGCCGGCATTTTTGATCGCGTTTTGCCCCATAATGGCATTGTCGCCCCCGGAAGACCCCCATCCGTCCGGGTCACAGAAAAGGAGCACATCGTGCGCGACTACGACAATTTCGTTAACGGCAGGTTCACAAGTTCGCAGAGCCAGGACCGCATCACCGTGGTGAACCCGTCGGACGGCCAAGCCATCTGCACGGTGCCCGACAGCACCGCCGGCGATGTCGAAGAGGCCCTGGCCGCTGCCGCCGCGGCGCAACCAGGCTGGGCCAAACGCCCCGCCATTCAGCGGGCACAGGTCCTACGGGCCATCGCGGCCAGGATTCGCGAACAGGTGGAGCCGCTCGCGCGCGTCATCACCGAAGAGCAGGGCAAAATCCTCCCTCTGGCGCGCGTCGAGGTTGCCTTCACCGCCGACTACTTCGACTACATGGCGGAGTGGGCACGCCGCATCGAGGGCGAGATCCTCGAAAGCGACCGGCCCGGCGAGACCATTTTCCTGTTCCGCCAGCCCATCGGCGTGATCGGCGGCATTCTGCCCTGGAACTTCCCGTTCTTCCTGATCGCGCGCAAGGCTGCGCCCGCGCTGGTCACCGGCAATACGATCGTCATCAAGCCCAGTGAAGAGACGCCGCACAATGCCGTGAAGTTCTGTGAACTGATGGCGCAGACGGAGTTGCCTCCGGGCGTGATCAACATCGTGCATGGGCGCGGGGCCAGCGCCGGCAAAGCGCTGGCCTCGTCGCCGCGTGTCGGCATGATCAGTTTCACCGGCAGCGTCGAAACCGGTTCGGCCATCATGTCCGCGGCCGCCGCCAATATCACCAAGGTGAACCTAGAACTCGGCGGAAAGGCGCCCGCCATTGTGATGGGCGATGCCGACCTCGAACTGGCGGTCAGGGCCATCAAGGCGTCGCGCGTCATCAACAGCGGGCAAGTCTGCAACTGCGCGGAGCGGGTGTATGTGCAGACCGCCGTGGCGGATCGATTCGTGGCGGAATTGGCGAAGGCCATGAAGGCGACGAAGATCGGCAACCCGCTGGTCGATTCGGCCGCCGAATACGGGCCGCTCATCAACGAAGCCGGATATAAGAAGGTGGACGGGCTGGTGCGAGGGGCTGTAGCTGCGGGGGCCACGGCGGTGACCGGCGGCAAGCGGGCGCCCGGCGAAGGCGGCTACTACTATGAGCCGACCGTACTGGCCGGCTGCACACAGGACATGGAGATCGTGCGTCGCGAAATTTTCGGTCCGGTGATCCCCGTGATCCGCTTCGACGATCTGGATGAAGCCATCGCGTTTGCCAACGACTCCGACTTTGGCTTGACCTCTTCCATCTACACGCGCGACCTGAACGTGGCATTGAGAGCCTGCCGGGAAATCCGTTTTGGCGAGACCTATATCAACCGCGAGAACTTCGAAGCCATGCAAGGCTTCCATGCCGGCTGGCGCAAGAGCGGCATCGGCGGCGCGGACGGAAAGCACGGCCTCTACGAATTCATGCAGACGCACGTCGTCTACATGCAGGGCAACTGACTGGCGATCGCGAAGCCAGCTTCGTCAGCCCCGAATGGTAGAATTGAAAGCCTGATGGACGGTCCGGGCGAGGTTACACTCTGGCTGGAGCGCTGGTCCAAGGGTGAGGCAGTCGCTCTCGATCAACTCACTCCCCTGGTATACGACCAACTGCGCAAGGTGGCCGACGGGTTGCTCCACAACGAACGGCCCGAACACACCCTGCAACCCACCGCCCTGGTCCACGAGGTGTTTCTGCAACTGGTCAACCTCCACCGCGTCGCGCTGAACGACCGGGCTCATTTTTTCACCTTCGCCGCCAGGCTGATGCGCCGCATCCTGATCGATCACGCCCGCCGTCTGAAAGCCGCTAAGCGCGGCTTGGCGCTGGACCGTATCCCGCTGAACGCCGAACTTGCCTGGGTGGGCGCGCGGGAAGAGGAAACCCTCGATCTTTCGCTGGCGCTGGACGAACTGGAAGCGCTCGACGTGGAAAAGGCCCGCTCCCTGGAACTGCGTTACTTTCTCGGCTGCACGGTGGAGGAAACCGCGGGTCTGCTGGGCGTCTCGCCTTCCAGCGTGGATCGCGACGTGCGCTTCTCACTGGCGTGGCTTCACGAACGCCTTGGTGAATCGCCTTGAGCGGCCGCGCGCTATCGCGCCGGATAATCGCTGAGATTGCCAGGTTGGCAGACGTAAGCGTCTGTCCCACCTTGGTGCGCTCGGGCTCGCGTTCTTGGGGGGCAGGCGTTTTCGCCTGCCAACTGATTACGTGCGCTACTGGAACACTCCCGCGGCTTTGAAATCGCCCGCCTTCACGATCGAGAGCCCGCCGGGATCGATGTGCTTGCGGAAGGCCGCGTTCACCTGCTCCACCGTCAGCGCCTGCATCTTGGCTTCCAGGTCCGCATCCCACTTCAGCGGCCGGTCGATTTGCAGATGCGACGCCAGCAGAGTCAGCAGCGCCCCATCCGTCGAACGGCCCACCATGCGCGCATCCAGGATGGCCTTCTTCGCCTCGGCCAATTCCGCCGCAGTGAAGCCGTCTTTGTATGCCTTCCTCAACTCATCGAGGAAACTTTCTTCCACCTTCGGCCCCACCTTGGGATTCAGACTGACCGTGCCCGCGAGCGTTGCCGCATCGCCTTCGGTCGGGATGGTCATGCGCGCGTTGGCCCCATAGCTGAGACCTTCGCGGTTGCGGATGCGGTCGGAGATGCGCGACGTAATCGGCTCGCCGAACATGTAGCTGGCCAGCACCATGGCCGGATAGTCCGCATCGTTCTGCGACATTCGGAACCGTTCGCTGGCCATGAATTCGGCGTTGGCTTTATCGGGCGTCTCGATCTTATCGTTGATCGGCGCCACTTTCTTGAAGGGCGTCACCAGCGGCTTGTAGGCCTTGGAAGTATTCCAGTTGCCCAGCAATTCGCCGGCAGCCTTCTGGATTTCCGCCGCATCCACCGGCCCCACCACCGCCAGCACACCGTAGTTGGCGCCGTAAAACTGGTCTTGGAATTTCCGGGCGTCTTCGATGGTCACCTTCTGGATCTCAGGCACTTGCTCTTCGCGCGTGGGCAAATACTGCGCATCGCCCTTCGCAAACGGGCTGATGTGCCGGTTCAGCCGGTCCTGCGCCAACTGGTTGGGCTCCGTCGGGACGACCTCCAGCGCTTTCAACCGCTGCGTTTTGGCGCGGTCGAAATCTTCCTGCGGAAGCAACGGCTCCTTCAGCATCTCCACCGCCAGCCGCATGGCCGGCAGAAAGTTCTGCGCCGGCGCCGTGATAGTGGCAGTGGCGCTCGACATACTGCCGCCGCCACCCGCGCCGCCGCGCCCGCCGCCACCGCCGCGCCCACCGCCAAAACCGCCGCCACCGCCGCCGCTCACCGTGATCCGCGCATTCAGCTTGCGCATCTCCTCGGTGATCTGCTGCCGGGTATGGCTCCTGGTGCCCGCCATCAGCATGCCGCCCGCAAACGACGCCGCTTCTCGCTGGCCCACCAGGGACGTGGCGTCGCCGAAGCGCAGCTCGATCGAGCCCGTCACCTCGTTGTTCTCGGTCTTCTTCGGCAGAACCGCCACCTTCATTCCGTTGGCCAGCTTGGAAAACACCGCGCGGCTCTCAATGTTGGCGATGGTCGGATCGAAACTCTCGCCGTGCACCACGCTCACCGTGCTCTTGTAATTCCGCATGACCTCGTTGAGATCGGGCGTGGCCGGCACCACTGTGCGGTCCGGATTCATATCGGGAATGTAATAACCCACGGTGCGATTGGAGGGCTTGAAATACAGCTTCGCCACGCGCACCAGGTCGGCCGGCTGCACATCTTTCAACCGGTCGTGCTGCAGGAACATGAGCCGCCAGTCGCCCTGCGCGATGGCGTTATTCAATGCCCCGGTGGCAATCGATTGCGGATTCGACAGGCTGTTCTCCAGCCCCAGCAGAAGCTGCGACCGCACGCGCTCCACATCGGCCGCCGTGGGCGGGTTGGCCACTACATCGTCGATCACCTTGAAGATGGCATCGCGCACCGCGTCGGGCGATTGGTCCTTGGTCAGCGTCGCGGAAAACTCCACCAGGCCCGGGTCGTGCCGGCCCTGGAACCCCATGTTGGCCGATTGCGCCAGATCGGTGTCCACCACGAACTTCGTGAGCCGGCCTTCGTTCGGATCGTTGCCGCCGCGGCCGCCACGCCCGCCGCCACCACCGCCGCGCCCGCCGCGCCCGCCGCTGCCGTTCATGATGCCCGCCAGCACCTGCAAGGCCGCCGAATCCGCATGTCCGGCCGACACCACATGGTAAGCGATATCCACGTTCTGCCCTTGCCCCACCCGCCGCAGCGCCACGAACCGCTCCCCATCCTGCGAAGGCTCGATGGTGTAGGTCTGATCCAGCACCCGCGCCGGCCGCGGGATGTTGCCGAGGGTTTCGGCCACGAATTGCAAAGTCTTGGCTTCGTCGATCCGTCCCGTCACCACCAGCACCGCGTTATCGGGCTGGTAATACTTTTTGTAGAACGCCATGGGCCGCGTGTACGGAACGTTCTCCAGATCTTCCTTCGAGCCGATCGTCGACTTTCCGTAGTTGTGCCAGATGTACGCCGTGGCTGCCACGCGCTCGCGCAGAATCGACGCCGGCTGATTCTCGCCGCGCTCCAGCTCATTGCGCACCACGGTCATCTCGGTGTCCAGAATCTGCTTGGTGAACTTCACATTCACCATCCGGTCGGCTTCCAGGCCCAGCGCCCACTTGAGATTCTCATCGCTGGCCGGCACCGTCTCGTAGTAGTTGGTGCGGTCTTCCGAGGTCGTCCCGTTCCAGTTCGCCCCGTGCGCCACCAGTTCTTCCTTGACCTTCCGGCCGTTGGTGGTCTCGATGAAGTCCAAATGTTCCAGCAGGTGCGCCATGCCGGTTTCGCCGTAGCCTTCGTGGCGCGAGCCCACCGGGTACGTCACGTTGACGGTGACCTTCGGTTCCGCCGGATCGGGATAGAGCAGCACCCGCAAACCGTTGGGATAATCATATTCGGTGATGCCTCCCATGGAGACACCTTTTTGGACGCCCGCCGGCAATGTCTGGGCAAATGCGGCCGCCAACCCGCAGACACACAATACGGCGGCAAAGACGAGGATTCGTTTCATGGTTTCAAGACCTTCGCACCGGATTATATCAGGTGGCAGTCCGGGGGATGCCGTATCGCCGAGGCTCGTCGCTGAACGTCCTGTAGCGGTATTCTGCACCGACCTATCGCCCTACTGAATCGGGATCAGAATGGGTGGGCTGGTCTGGCCGCCCGCGCTGATGGTGACCGGCACGCTGCTGCCTGTGGAGACACCGGCGGGGATCACGGCAGCCACCAGGTACAGGCCTGGAAGCTGCGGCGACAAGGCCTGGGTAACCACAGCCGGCAGATTTCCGATCAGCACCTGGATCGGGGTAACAGCCTGGGACCCCGCGGACCCGGGCAATCCTCCATCGGCTACCTGCGGGCTCACCGCGCCCAAGCCCAGGCAATTCAGCACTATGGTGTCGCCGGCGTGCGCCGGCGTGCTGGCGGATACCGTGTAGGAGGGGCCGTCCGGATAATTGGGATAGTCCGCGACTCCTCCTTGTTGGTCCAGAATGGTGGGCTCGGCGGTCGCAACGTTGAAGGAGATCGGCAGGGACAGGGTGCTGCCGCGCTGTACCAGAATCTGCTGCGACGCGTTCAGGCTGTTACTGGTGAGGGAATACGGGACCACCGCGTCCACCTGCGTTTCGCTGACGTAATACAGCGGCAACGGCCTGAGGCCGATGAAGACCTGGGTGTCGACCAGCGTAGTCGGTAAGGACGGGGGCGGGAGCGGCGCCGCCAGGGCGGCTCCAGGCTCGGTCAGGCCCGAACCGTAGATGGAGATTACCTCGCCCGGCGCCAGCGAGACAAATTGGGCGCCGCCAAACACGCTGAAGACTCCCACTTCACTAAAAACCGGGGGCGTATCGGAGGCCAGCGAACCGTTGGTCTGTAGCGTGCCCGAAATCCCGTTGCTACCCACGGCGTTGACTGTCAGGTTCACGCTGGTCGAGGGATTCTTCGTGTTCCAGGTGCCTTGCCAGAGTCCACCTTGCAGAGGTGACAGCGGGGCTTGGGTATCGCCGTTGGAGAATTTGACCGTGACGGAGCCGGCGCCCGGCTGCAGCGCGACGCCGCAGTCATCTTCGACGAAGACTTCGAGCCCGATGCCATAGCCGGTGAGGCCGGTGAAGGCGTCGTTGGGCGCGGTCAGGATGGGTTGCAATTTGGTGGGAGTGCAGGCTGTGTCGGCCGGGTCGCCGGCGCGGGCGTTGCTGCTGGGAATGCCGCTCGAAGAGGCTCCGCCCGCGTTGGTCACAATCACCTTGACCGTTAACCGGAGGACGCGGCCGTCATCGAACTGCATAGTCACAATACCTGTGTAGACTCCGGGCCCGAGCGAAGTAGTGAAGGGCTGCACCACGATGGGCGTGGGTTTCTGTGGATCGAGCGTGGCATCCGTCGGCAGAGTGACCATCGAAAGTCCTGAATCGGCGGACACCACCGAGCGAAAAGTCTTGGCGTTGGCGGTGATGTTGTAGACCAGCACGTTCTGCGAACCGGGGGACGGCCCTCCGGCGGTGGCATTGAACAGCAGCGATCCGGGCGCTAGGACGGCTCCGGTATCGCCAGGGAACGGCAGCACCTGCAGGACCACGGTGAGCACCTGGGGACTGTTGGCGGCGGCGGGCGCGTCCACTTCCACCAGACCGTAGTACGTTCCGGCCACCGCCAGCTTGGAGGGATCCACGGTGACGGTGACGGTGGGCGGGCTCTGCGCAGGATCGGTTTGTCCGCCGGGATTTAAGACCTGCAGCCAGACGGGAGTGGTGGTGACGACGCCATTCACCGGGAATGGCGGGACGGCCTTTGCGGTCCAGGTAACCGTTTTCGTGCCGATGTTGAGCACGGCGAAGGTCTGCGGAGGGACTGGTCCGCCTCCGGCCACACCGGTGAAAAAGAGACCCTGCTGGGACAGCAGGATGGCCTGATTGGACGCGCTGACCGCGATGGTCACGGGGACGGAAAGGGGTGTCGCCCCGGCGGTTACCGGCGTTACGCTGACCGTCCCGCTGTAAGTGCCGGCGTCGAGGCCCAGGGCGGCGGGATCAACGGTTACGGTGAGAATGGCCGGAGAGCCCGGCAAGGCCTGCCCGGAAGTTTGCGAGAGCGTGAGCGGCTGGGCGCCTGCCGGGGTGGTGATGATGGCGGCGGCGGCGAAGTTGAGGGTGCCCCCGCCGGCATTGGCGACGGTGAGCGTCTGGCTCTGGGCGGGACTGGATTTGGCGAATGAGAAGGAGAAATTCTGGGGAGTGAGCGGCCCGAGCCGGGGGGCCTGTGCCGCCGAAACCGAGAACGTCACTTTGATCGTGGTGATCGGCGGAGTGGCGTTGGGGGCCAGGATGGTGATCATGCCGCTGTACGGCATGTTCGTGCTGGTGGCCGGCAACTGGGATGGATCGGCCGTGACATCGATCAGCCTGGGCGCCACGCCCGATTGCGGCGTGACCGCCAGCCAGTTGCCGCCCGAGGTTGTGTTCACCACAATGGAGAACCCCAGCCCGGGGACCGCGCCGCCCCCGGGCACCGAGCTGCTGATGTTGAAACTTTGCGATTGCGTGGGAGCGCCGGTACTCTGTCCGGAGAAGCTCAGGCTGGAGGTCGAAACCGTTATCGCGGGCGGAGCCGCGAGCACCTCGCGTACGCGAAAGTTGCCGGTATCGGCGACGAAAACATCTCCAGCGCTGTCGGCGGCGAGACCCTGAATATAGTTAAACGTCGCGTTGATGGCGGGACCTCCGTCCCCGGAAAACCCGCTCACGCCGGCATTCCCGGCCAATTGGGAAATGGCGCCATTCGGAGAAATCATGTAAATCATGGGGTAGTAAACCGCGCCCCCTGCACCAGGCGCCCCATATGGCACGTAGACGTTTCCGGTCGCATCCGCCGCGACAGTTGTCGGCTGGTAAATGGATGCGTTGGTGGCCAGACCGCCATCCACGGCAGCCCCACTCGTTCCGTTGCCGGCGAAGGTCGTGATGACGCCCGATGGCGACACTTTGCGAACTCGTGCGTTGCCCGAGTCGGCGATATAAAGATTGCCCGTGCTATCCCGTGCCAGACCATAGGGAGAGTTCAGGCAGGCGCTGGTGGCTTGCACATTTTCGCCGCAGTATTTCTGGCCCTGGCCGCCGGCGTAAGTTGTTCTCACGCCGCCGGAAGTCACCTCTTCGACCGTACTGGACTGGGAATCGGAAAAGTAGATATCGCCGGACGGGTCTACCGTCACGCCCAGCGGGGAGACTCCCTTCACCGGGGAGCTGATCACTCCTTGCGGCGTCACTTCGCGGATTTCGCCATTGAGAAAGTCGCCGATGAAGACGTTGTTCAGTAGGTCGACGGCAAGGCAGGCGTACTCCAGGTAAAGAGAGGCCAAGCTGGCCTGTCCGTTGTCGCCCTGGCTGCCGGTGACTCCATTCCCGGCCAAAAGGTTGATTATGGGCGGAGTCACTGGAGTCCCTGGCGCCACTTGATAGACCCTGTCGTTACCCTCGTCGGCGATGTATACAGTGCCCACCGCGTCAACGGCTACGGCTGACGGGAAATGGAACGTGGCGGAAGTGGAGGGCCCGCCATCGCCGGAGAAGCGAAACTCGCCGCTGCCGGCCGTTGTGTTGATGACTCCTGCCGTGGTAATCAGGCGGATTACATAATTGCCAGCGTCGGCGACATATACATTTCCGCCTGTGTCGACGGCCAGGCCCGTGGGTGAGCTCAACAACGCGCTGCGCGCGGGACCGCCATCGCCGGAGTAGCCCACGTTGGGGCTGCCGGCGAGGATGTGTATGATGCCATCGGGCGTAACTTCATAGACTAAGTTACCGGACGAGATATAAAGCTTCGAAAACCCGGCAAGCGTAGGGGTCGGCGATATACACGTTGCCCAAGGAGTCGGCTGCCACGCCGGTAGGGAATTTGAGATTGCCGTTGCCGGCGAGAGTGCTGATCATGCCGGCCGGCGTGATCTTGCGCACGCGGCTGTCCAGCTCACTTGGGTCGGCATCGGCGACGTACACGTTGTTCAAATTGTCGACGGCCACGGCTAACGGCTGGACGAACGTGGCGAAGATAGCCTGCCCGCCGTCTCCGGTAATGCCGGATCCTCCGGAACCGGCTATGGTGCTGATGATCCCATCCGTGGTGATCTCGCGGATACGGAGATTGTTGGTATCGGCGACGTAGATGTTGCCTGCGCTGTCCAGCGCGAGGGCATACGGGTTGTTCAGTGATGCGTTGACGGCTGGGCCCCCGTCACCGGAGAACCCGGCGATCCCATTGCCGGCAATCGTGGTCAGGATTCCGCTGGGGGAGATCTGCTGGATTCGATTATTGCCAGGATCGGCAATATAGTAGTTGCCGTTCTTGTCGACCGCGACGTCCAGGGGGTCTATCTGCGCTTGCAGCGCCGGTTTGCCGTTCCCGGTGAATACGAAATCGGTACCGGCCAGTGTCGTCACGATCCTCTGCGGAGCTGGAGTTGCGTCGCTGCCGCCGATCGATATTGAAAACGACTGTGGCGCGGAGCGATTGCCCGCCGTATCGGTGACTGCAATGTTGAACTGGAAAGGGCTCCCCGGCGCGAAAATCGGCGTGCCGCTAACCACTCCCGTGGCAGCGCCCAGAGCGAGGCCTGGCGGCAGGGATCCGCTGCTGACGGTCCAGTTGTAGGGCGGCACGCCACCGGTGGCTCCCAGGGTGGCTGAGTACGGGCTGCCGACTGTGCCGCCGGCCAGCGGCGCCGCGGTCACCGTCAGCGGCAATACCGTCTGGCCGCTGGCCATGACTCCCATAGCCAGCAAGCAACCCAGTCCCAGTGCGGAGGACGCGGCACCCATCCATCGTGCGCCGATTCCTTCCGTGTCGCGTTGCCGTCTTTGCCGCCCGCCCTTTGATGTTCGCATGGCGCCTTCTCGCAGAGCCTCAAATGAATCACTCCTGACAACAACACTTCGCATTACCATTTCACCCTCACCATTAGTTGTATCTGCCTTGCGTTTTCGGTTAGCGGGATCAGGCCGGGGAAGCCTGTCTGCTCTGGTTTGCGGCCGTACAAAGCCACTCCAAAGTCGGGGTCGCCGATCGTCGAATCGGGATTCCCCAGGTTGGCGTGGTTCAGTGCATTAAACAGATCGGCGCGCAATTCGATGCGTCCGGCTTCGCCCAGCTTGCGCACGGCAATCGACCGGCTGACGGAAACATCGGCATTGTACAGCCCCGGCCCGGTAATGTCATTGCGCCCCAGGTTGCCGAGCGGCGTAGACTTAGAAGGGTTGACGAAGGCGGGGGGGGATAACAGCAGCCTGCCACCAAAGCCAGGCGCCGGCTGATCGGTGAACTCCTGCGACTGATTGACCAGGTTGCCGCGGCGGTTGATGACGCCTGTGTAGCCCGCGCTCGCGTAGACGGAGTAGGGGAAGCCGGTGCGGAATGCCGTTAGTCCGGAAAACTGCCAGTCGCGCAAGGGGGCCCAGGCCCGCGACGAGCCGCGCGGGTTGGGGATGGCGCCGGTCCACATCAAAACCAGGTTTTGGCGCTGATCGAAATCGGAGTTGCCGCGATCGGCGCGGAGGTCGCCGGCTATCGAAAACGCGGCTTGTGGCGGGGGCACAGTGCTGACGCTGAGGCCGGCGAACGCCAGGTTGAAAAAATCGCCGGCCAGCGGCGAACTCTGGTTGTCAATGCTGTGGCTCCAGGTGTACGCGGCCTGAAACTGCATGCTGGACGTGTGGTAGCGCAGCAGCGCGGTGAGCGCGCTGTAGTTGGAGGAGCCCTGGTTCGCGATGTAGGAAATCGCGGGCAGGGACTCATTGGTGCTCGAATCGCGGTTCAGAACATCGGTCGAGATCAGGCGCCGGCCGAGCGTTTCCAGGCCGTTCACTTCCAGCGTGACGCGGCGGGCCAGTTCCTGCTGCACGCCCAGGAACGAACTCCAGATGTAGGGGTTGCGGAGGTTGGCGTCAATCCAGGTGACTTGCGGAAAACACTGGCGCGAAGCGCAATTGGTAGTGAAGGCCATCGTCTGGTTGGCAAATTCCGGTAGCGCCTGCGCCGCGGGTGCAAGGTAGTTGGTGCTGGCAGCAGTGATGGAGAACTGGTCGAGCGAGAAGCTGTTGTTGCTGACATTGCGCCAGAGGTTGTCGTAAGGGTGATCGTAGAAGAGGCCCGATCCGCCATGCAGAAGCGTGCGTCCATTGGCGGTGAGAGCGTACGATGCACCCAGGCGGGCGGCCCATCCGCGATTGTCGCGCCCGTAGATTGGCTGGCCGGCGGCTTCCGGCGCCAGTTGAGCGCCGGTGATTTCCGCTCCTGCGGCGCCGGGCTGCAGCAGGAGATCCTTGACCGCGCCGGTGCCCTGGGGAGCCCCGAAGTTTTCGTAGCGCAGACCGTAGTTGAGCGTAAGACGGGGCGTCACGCGGTAAGTGTCCTGCGCGAAGAGGTGGAATTGGTTGTATGTGTATTGGCGGTCGAACGACGGGATCTGCAGATTGGGCAGCGCGGTGCGGTCCACGGAAGCCGAGAAACTGTCCGGCTGGGACGAGGCGAATTGCTGCATACTATTGAATAGGAAATAGCCATCGCCGCCATAGGTCAGGTAGCCATCGACGTTCCGCAGCAGCGCGCCGCCGCCCAGTTTCACCAGGTGTGGCCCGTCCGACCAGACGAACTGGTCGGTGAATTCAAAGGTGCGGCTGTGGTTCTTGTAGGCGTAGGCAGACAGGCTTCCGGGGAGCAGTACGCCACCGACGGTGGCCAGGGTAGCGATCTCCGGGTGGGCGCGGTCCCAGGAAAGATCGTCGTCGCTCCAGCTCACACGCGCTTCGTTGACGCGGCGCGGCCCCAGATTGCTGGTGAGCGCGGCCATCAGCGAAAGAGTGTTCTGCACGAGGGGCGAGCCGAAGCCCTGGTAGGGCGACCAGATGAATTGTGGCCGCTCCACGCGGGAAGAGGCTACCCGGCCCATCAGGTGGTGAACGCCGCCGGCAGGGGTGTAATC
>JBEKQS010000050.1:0-23609 GCA_049519475.1 Bryobacteraceae bacterium
CGACGAAAACGAAAGCGCTATAAGTGGCGTTGGTCTGAGTGAGGAGGCTGCTACCCACGATCGTACTGTAATACTGCACGCCGTTGGTGTGTTTGAGGACCGATTCTACTTCTTTGGTGAAGGCGTCTGTACGCTGGAGCGACGCTGCATCGGGGAGCTGAATATTCAGATAGAAAAACCCTTGGTCTTCGGTGGGAAGAAACCCGGATGGCAGTTTATCCCCAATCAATAGTGCGGCACCCGCAACCGCGGCAAGGAGTGTGAAGCTCAGGACCAGTTTCCGGATAAAAATGCCGGAAATGCTGACATAGCCGTTTGTCGCCTTCTCGAAGAGCCGGTTGAATCCTCCGAAGACCCGGGTCAAGAGACCGTGGGAGTCATGGCCCGGCTTCAGGAGCAATGAGCAAAGGGCTGGACTCAGCGACAATGCGTTGAAGGCCGAGATGAGAACCGAGATGGCAATCGTAACGGCGAACTGCTGATATAGACGGCCCGTAATGCCCGGGATGAATGCCGTTGGAACAAATACCGCCGCCAGGATCAATGCGATCGCGACGACAGGACCGCCAACCTGTTCCATCGCTCGGAGTGACGCATCCTTGGGACTGAGCCCCGCGGCCATGTTCAGTTCGACTGCTTCCACCACGACAATTGCATCGTCAACCACCAGGCCGATTGCCAGGACGAGCCCGAAAAGGGAAAGTGAATTGATGGAAAAGCCCAGCATCGGGAAAAAAATAAAAGTGCCTAGAAGGGACACCGGAACCGTTAATGCAGGGATCAGAGTTGCTCTGAAGCTTTGCAGGAAGAGGAAAACGACAAAAATCACCAAAAGCAGCGCCTCCCACAGCGTCGTCACAATTTCCTTTATTCCTGCGCGTACAGAAAGCGTTGTATCTAGAGAAACCACGTAATCCACATCATCTGGAAATTGTTCTTTCAACTGGGCCATCATTGTCCGGACGCCATTAACGGCTTCCACCGCGTTGTAGCCGGGCAACTGAAACACATTGATAATCGCGGCGGGCGCGTCGTTCAGCCGTCCGATTACGTTGTAGGTTTGCGTACCCAGTTCGATCCGCGCAACATCCTTCATCCGAACAACCGAGCCATCCTTGTTCTCGCGGATAATTACATTGCCAAAGTCCTCTTGCGTTACCAAACGGCCTTGCGCACGCATTGTGTAGGTGAATTCCTGGCCCGGAGGAGCTGGCTCGGCGCCTACCTGGCCGGAGGGATTCACAGTGTTCTGTTGCTCAAGCGCTTTCACCAGATCGGGAACGGTTACCCCCAGGCTAGCCAATTGGTCCGGCTTGACCCACTGCCGCATGGCGTAAGCGCCTGCTCCTTGTACTACCACGGAACCAATGCCCCGGACCCTGGTCAAAGCATCGATGATATTGATGTACGCGTAGTTAGCCAGGAATTTCGCGTCTCGCGTACCCTTCGGGGAGGAGAGCGCGATGATCATCAGGGGGCTAACGTGAGATTTCGCAATCGTGACTCCCTGGTTGCGGACCGAGGGCGGAAGTTGGGGGAGTGCGCGGTTTACCCGTATCTCGGAAAAGACCTCCGCGATGTTCGGATCCAGATCGAGGTCGAAGTCGATCCGCAATTTCATCGTTCCATCGTTGGCGTTGAATGACCGCATGTAGAGCATGCCTTCGACGCCCGCCATCGCTTCTTCGATTGGCGTTGCGACCGAGCTTTCAATCGTAAGCGCGTCCGCTCCGACGTAGTTAGTGGTCACTACGATTTCCGGTGGGGCGATTGACGGGAATTGGGCGATGGGAAGCCGCTGGGCCATAATGATGCCGGCAAGGACGATCAGAATGGAGATCACAATTGCCGTAACGGGCCGATTAATAAAGAATTTCGACATTAATTAGTTCGGCCAAGAGTGGTTGGCGGTCCCGAATTCAGGGGAGGCATCTTTGCCGGCTTTGGATCGACTGTCTGCCCAGTCTTTATGTCCTGGAGGCCCTCGATGACCACCCGGTCGGTTGGGTTCAACCCTTGCTCAATCACCCAATAGGAGCCAACCCGATCGCCGGCTTTAACGGTTCGGAAAGTGATTTTATTGTCCGGCCCTACTAAAGCAAGCTCGAACTCGCCCTGCAATTCCTGGACGGCGCGTTGAGGAACCAGCAGGGCGTCTTTTTGCACTGAAGTCGCCGCGCGAATTCTGGAATACTCGCCGGGCCGGAGCACGTTCCCGGGATTCGAAAAGATGGCTCGAATCCTCATCGTGCCCGTCGAGGATTCGACCTGGCGGCCAACAATGTCAATCTTGCCCTTGATTGGATAGACGCTACCGTCGGAGAGTATCAGCTCTAACGAAGACTGCAGAGGGGAGTCTTTTGCCAGGAAGAACTCGCGAAGCTTCAGGTATTCCTGTTCGCTGATCGGAAACTGCACCAAAATGGGATCGATCTGGGAAACCGTTGTCAGAAGTGTCCTTTGATCGGTTCCGACGAGATCACCGATGTTTGCGGCACGAATTCCCGCAATCCCGTTTACCGGCGACTTCACTTTTGTGAAGCCAAGATTCAACTCGGCAGCTTGCAAGGAACTGCGCGCGACTCCGATTTGTGCTTCCGCCGCAGTGACCGATGCTTTGGAATGGTCGTATTTCCCTTTTGCCGACGCAACCGAAGCGAGGTTGGCGAGGTTTGATTGCACAGCGTCGTCAAGTTCCTGCTGACTCACTGTTCCATCCTTCGCAAGGGGCGAATACCGCTTTACATCCAACTCTGTTTTGAGTTGTGCAGCTTCGGCCCGGTCAATCTCGGCCTTTGCGGCATCTACGTCGGCTTTCGCCTGCGTCAATCCGGCGTTGGCAACGTTCAACTGTGCCTCCGCTTGGTCGACAACTGCCTGGAAGGGACGCGGATCAACCTCGAAAAGAAGGTCTCCCGTCTTGACCAGAGATCCTTCCTGATAGTTTTGTGCCATCAAATATCCGGTGACCTTGGAATGAATCTCCGCATCGATAAAGCCGACGGTGGTTCCGATCCACTGCGAGTACACAGGCACGTCTTGGCGTACTGGCGTACTGAACGTGACCTCGGTGAGGCGCGGTGGTGCGGGCTTTTTGAAACAGCCGCAAAGGCTCAGAGTTACGACTGCGAGCGCAAGAAACGAGGGTGCCAGGGAGCGCCGGAGCAAACGACAGTTTCGTGAGGCTCCTAGGTGGAAGAATGCAGGAGGAGGTCTCCGTCGAAATGACTTAAGCACGGGTTTCCATCTTAGAGATCCCGGATGCCTGTCATTATACACCGAGCCGCCATCTTTGATCCTGCGAGTTGCACTTTAGATTGGGCGAAATTGGTCCCCTATCGGCCGTACAACCGCCTATACAGATCCGCGTTCCTCAGCACCGCCTGCACGTAGTCCCGCGTCTCGGTAAAGGGAATCGACTCCACGAATTCCGCCGGCTCGCGGTATTCATTCCAACCTAGCCATCGCGTCAACCGGCCGGGCCCGGCATTGTATGCCGCCAGCGTCTGCTCCACGCGCCCGTTGTTCTGGGTCAGCATGCCGCGGAAAATCGACGAGCCGATCTCCACGTTCGCGGCCGGCTGGAACAGCATGCTTTTGGTGAAGCGCGGGATGCCCAGCTTGCGCGCGTACTGCCGGCCGGTCGCCGGACGCACTTGCGTCAAGCCGTATGCGTTGGCATGCGACAGCGCCTTTGGGTCGAACTCCGATTCCTGGCGGATCAAACCGGCCAGCAGGTATAGATCCAGGTCCTGGTCGCGCGCGGCCTTGTCCAACTCCGCTCGGTAGGGCAGCGGAAACAACAGCTCCCAGAATTGGCGCGGGGCCGCATCAATCGGCAGGTTGAGATACTCCGGCGCCATTCCCTTCATGATGCGCATGCCCTGATGGGGCGCATCCGCCGCGCCCGCCATCTCCATGCCCAGCAGCGGCGATTGGCCGCCGTGGCGCGCGCCGAAGCGCAGCTCGGAATCCGCCAGATCGGCCAGGCCGGCATTGCGCAGAATGCGCGACCGTTCGATGCGCAGGTTGGTCTCCGCCGTGGGCTGGCGCGGAACCGGCTGCGCAGCGGGCACAATCACGTTCGCCAGGAACTGCGCGATCTCCATCGACGGCGTTCCCAAGGCCAGGTCCCGCGTCGCGGCCAGCCGCTCGCGCGACAGCATCGCGTAGTAATGGTTGTCCCACGTTCGCACCAGCCACTGATAGCAGGCGCGCGCCGACGCCACATCCCGGTCCAGTTCGAACCTCCGGCCCAGGAAGTAGAGCGCCGAGCCCGCCGTGTAGTGGGCGGGATAGTTGCGCAGGTGCTCGCGCAGCAGGCGCCCGGCATCCGTCTGGTCGTGCAGATAGGCCTGGAAGGCCACTTTCCAGTGACTCTGCGGCGCTTCCGCCGCCTCCGGAAAACCCTGGTACACCGCCCGATAGAACGGCACAAAATCGGCCGGCTGGTTCACCAGCAGATATCGGTTGGCCGCGGAAAGCAGCGCCTTCAGCCGCCACGGCGACCGCGGATAATGCCGCTCCAGCCGGTCGAGCGCGGCGTGCAATTCATCGTCGCCGGTCAAGCGCCACGCGCATTCCGCCAGGTAGTAAAGCCGCTCCGCATCGGCCTCCGTATCCGGCAATTCCAGCCCGCGCAAGTACGGGTACGCCTGCGTCGTCGCGCCGTCCATAAAATCGGCCGCCCCCACGCCCACGCGCGCCAGGTCGCGCTCCGGCCCGCTCAGTTCGCCGGCCAGCGACCGGTACTCGGCGCGCGCTTGCGGGTACAGCCGCGCATCCAGCAACCGGTCGGCCCGGCGCAGCATCAGTTGCGGCGGCGCCGCCGGATAAGCCGTGCCCATGGATTGCTGGAGCGATGCGATGGCCGCGGCCGCGCGCGCCGCCGCGTCTCCCGAAACGAACTGGTAGTAGACCCGCTGATAAGATTCGGCCGCGTGCGCCTGGTCGCCCGACGCCAGGAAGCTGTCCGCCAGATTGATATCGCCTTCCGGCTGCGGCAACTCGGCGTAATGCTCGCGCAGCACGCGCACCGCTTCCGCCGGCGCCCGGTCCTTGGCCGCGCGCGCTTCCAGTATCCACGCCCTTCCAGAAAACGGCGAGACCGTCGCAGCCGCGTGCGCCGGCTTGAGATCGGCCGCCACGCCGTCGAAATCCCTGGCTTCCACGCGCGCCGCGCCCAGGTAGTACGCAATGTAGTCGCCCACCTGCGGCAACTGCCCGCGCAGCTTCTTCAACTGGGCAATCGAGCCGGCGAAGTCTTTCTGTTCGTAAGCCGCAATCCCCAGTGCCAGCCGCGCCAGCGGCGCGTCCTGCGGATGGGAGGCGGCCCACTGTTCCACGGCCGCGCGCCGTGCGGCGCTGGGCGTTTCGCGATCCGCGCGGACCAGCGGGGCCAGACCGGACGGCGGCGGAGACGAAATCGCCGTCAACGCCAGCAGGCTAAGCCAAAGGACCGGGATAGTCTTTGCCAAGCAGTTCCGGATCGTCATGAGCCAGCGTTCGCACCAGTTCCAGATGCAGATAGTCCAGCATGCCCGGACAGGGCTCGAAAAACTTTTCCCGCATAGCGGCGCGCGCGGCGTCAATCCGCGGGCGCAAGCACTCATAGAGATTCTTCTGCGCGGCGCCGGAGTGCACCGCGGCGGCTTCTCGGAGCCGCATTTCCGCCACCTGCACCCGCGCAAAACGCCGCGCCTTCAGATGCAGCCGCTCCTGCTCGCCGAAAAGTTCGGGCACAGCCGGAACCGGTACCGGAGCCGGAACCGCCGGAGCGGGAGCCTCAATTGTCACCAATTCCAACGGCGCTGCCGCCGTCGCCGTCCAGGCAGCCGCCGCCACCTGCGCGAACAGCTCCAGCGCCGCTCCCTGCACATCGCCCCACGCATACAACAAGGCCGGCACCCGGTTCTCCACCACCAGTGGAAAAATGGAGGCGCGATCCTCCGCCCCGTGCGGCGCCAACCCCGCCATCTCGCCCGAAACTTCCGCACCCGTGGTTGCCGCAATCACCGGATCGCGGCTTTCCACCGCGCCCGCCAGGGCCGCGGCCGATCCCAGTGGAATTTCGAAATCGCCGAAAACTTTCGCGACGTCCTCCGGCACGCCGCGGATTCTCTCGCCGCGCGCTATGTCGCCATCGATGCGAAAAACGGCTGCGCCGCCCGCGAACCCGCAGGCCGCGTCGAGCAGCGTGGCTAGTAGTTCCTGCGGCGTCGAAGCCTGGCGGATTCGCCGCACCGCCTGGTTCAACTGCTCGGCCAATTCGCCGCGCGCCCGCCCGCGCGCCTCAAGGAACAGCCGCTCCATTTCGCCGGAGAGCTGCGAGAGCTGTCCTTCCAGGATCTGGCGCAAAGGTGACGTGGGAGCTGCGGAGGCCATTGACAGGACCATTCTAACAGGCGCGCGCCGCCAGTCTACGACGGCTACTCCGCGCGCAGCCCCAGCCTACAATAGTCGTGATGATCGCTTCCATTAACCCCGCCACCGGCCAGACCGTTCGTAGCTTCGATCCGCTGACCGATGCCGGGCTCGAAGAGAGGCTGGCGCGCGCCGATGCCGCCTACCAGTCCTTCCGCCGCACCGACGCCGGCGGCCGCGCCCAGCGCCTCCATACCACCGCGCGCATCCTGGAACAGGAGCAGGACCGCCTCGGCCGCATCATGACGCTCGAAATGGGCAAGCCCATCGCCGCGGCGCGCGCCGAAGCCGCCAAGTGCGCGCTGGCCTGCCGCTATTACGCCGAGAACGGCCGGCAGTTGCTTGCCGACGACGTCATCACGGCCGGCCCCGCCGTCAGTTATTTGCGCTATCAGCCGATCGGCCCGCTGCTCGCCGTCATGCCCTGGAACTTTCCCTTCTGGCAGGTTTTCCGCTTCGCCGCTCCGGCCCTGATGGCGGGCAACGTGGGCCTCTTGAAACATGCTTCCAACGTGCCCCAGTGCGCCATCGAGATTGAGAACATAATCCGCCGCGCCGGCTTCCCCGACGACGTCTTTCAAACCCTCCTGATCGGCTCCGCGCAAGTCGCGCGCGTGATCGACGACCCACGCGTCAAAGCCGTCACGCTCACCGGCAGCGAGCCCGCCGGCGCCCAGGTGGCGGCGCAGGCCGGCCGCCAGATTAAGAAAACCGTGCTCGAATTAGGCGGCAGCGATCCCTTCATCGTCATGCCCTCGGCCGATCTCGACCGCGCCGTGCGCACCGCCATCGATGCCCGCATCCTCAACAACGGACAATCCTGCATCGCCGCCAAGCGCTTCATCGTGGACGCGCGCATCTACGCCGAGTTCGAGCGCCGCTTCGTGGAAGGCATGCAGGCCGTGCGCGTGGGCGACCCCATGGACGAAGCCACCCGGTTGGGTCCACTCGCCACTCCCGCCATCCTCGAAGCCCTCCACCAGCAGGTGCGTCGCTCCGTCGAGATGGGCGCGCGCGCGCTCACCGGCGGCCAGCGACTCGCGGGACCCGGCAACTATTATGCCGCCACCGTGCTGGCCGATGTCCCCCGCGACTCCCCCGCCTACAGCGAAGAACTCTTCGGACCCGTGGCCGTCCTGTTTCGCGCCGACGGCATCGACGATGCCATCCGCATCGCCAACGATACCGAATTCGGTCTGGGCGCCAGTGTCTGGACCACCGACGACGCCGAGCAGGCCCGCTTCATCGACCAGATCGAAACCGGCATGGTCTTCGTCAACAGCATGGTGGCCTCCGATCCGGCCCTTCCTTTCGGCGGCGTGAAGCGCTCGGGGTACGGCCGCGAACTGAGTTCCTGGGGACTTCGCGAGTTTGTCAACATTAAGACCGTGCGCGTGGCGCAGTGATCGCACCCCGCAACTCCGCGCCGGTCGGGGGGTTTGATTCCACAGATAGTATGAGGCCATTTCCCGTCTGGCTTGCGCTTGCATTCGTCGCCGCCGGCTTGAATGCGTGCGCGCAGGTTTCCGTTACCATCGACATCGACACCACCCACACCACGCCGCTTAATACCAATTTCAGCGGTTTCAACGACGAAGTGGTTTTTCCGGCCGAATTCTTCGACTACCGGCTGAACAACCTGGCGGCGCAACTTACGCCCGGTTGGGTAAGATATCCGAGCGGCAGCTTCAGCGACGCTTTCAACTGGCAGACCGGCCTGATGGTCGCCGCGTGGGCGGCGCAGTTTCAGGGAACGAATATCGCCACGCTTCTCACCGAGGCGGTTCCCTGGGTGAACGGAAAAGGCGGCGGCTCGTTTGTGGATGGCGCCAACCGCGCGAACTTTCTGGGCGCGAAACTGATTGTGTGCGTCAACGGTTTCACCGATACGCCGCAGTCGGCCGGGCAGATGGCAGCCTTCGCCAAGGCCAATCATATTCCCGTCGCGGTCTGGGAGCTGTCCAACGAACCTTATCTCTACAACGGCTTCTTCGCCTCCGGCGCCGATTACGTCAGGCAGATGAAGCCGTATCGCGACGCCATCAAAGCGGCCGATCCGAGCGCCGTGGTAGCTGTCTTTTTTATGGATGCCGGCGATACCAATTCCAATCCGCCCTGGAATCAGTCGATCATCGGCTATGGGAACCCATATTGGGACGCAGTCACCTACCATCACTATCCTCCGCAAAGCACCGGCGCCTTCAGCCAGTGGATGGCGGATGAGAACGCCGTGCTCGCGTCAAAATCGTCGGCGTATGTCACCGGCTATCTCGCGCCGCTGAATCCGCCCGGAACAAAGTTCCTGATCTCGGAGTTTCTTCCCTCGAATGACGGTCTGGGCACGGGCAGTTCCTTGACCGATGGCACGCTGTATGGCGCCATCTATGCGGCCGAGTACGTCATGCGGATGTCGAGCGTGCCATCCATGCTGTACGTGGGAATGCATGCGCTGACGGGCACACGCGGCGTCTCGGCGGCCAATACTCACTACCCCGATGTGCAGAACGCTTATAACCAGGGCGCCACCATCAATACGCTGACGCTGAGCTTCGGCTTTTTCACCACGGCGCAGCCGCAGGGACTGGCGGTCCTGAATGGCGTTCTGCGCAACACCACGCTGGTGGACACGACCACCGTGACCGGCGGCGCCACCGTCGCCGCCACCGGTCTGGGGCAGATTCCGGCGCTCTACGCGCAGGCTTACACCAGCGCCGCCGGGCAGCAGAGCGTGGTGATCACGAACAAAGGGACCACCGCGCATCAGGTGACCATTCGCGTAAACGGAACGCCGGTCGCGGGATTACTGCCGGTCCAGCTCATCGAAGGTTCCGATCCGACTGCCGTCAACACGGCGTCGAACCCCAATACCGTTTCGGTCCAGGCATTGGCCTCGCAAAACCCGGTCACCGTGCCGGCTTACAGCGTGGTGCGCGTGGATCTGAATTCCCCCGCGGTGGCGTCGGTGGTGGGCAGCGCAAGTTATGCTTCGGGTCCCGTGGCGCCGCAGGAAATCGTGACGCTGTTCGGCCCGGGGATGGGCGAAGTAGCGGCCAGCGCGCCGCCCCCGCTTCCCACCACTCTGGGAGGAATTTCGGTGCAGATTGCGGACAGCGCCGGCAACAGCCAGCTTGCGCCGCTCTTCGCGGTGGCGTCCACACAGGCGAATATTCTGATCCCGTCGGGCCTCGCGGCCGGTCCCGCGACCGTCACGGTGCTGCACGGCTCGACGCCGGCGCTCGCCGGCTCCATGACCATCGCCTCTTCCGCGCCCGGGCTCTACAGCATGAATCAGGACGGAGCCGGCGTAGCCGCAGCCGATGCTTTTCTGGTTACGGCATCCTACCAGGTAGTGAACCAGACCGTGTTCACGTGCAACCCGCCCGCCGTGCGCAGTTGCCTTGCCGCGCCGCTGAGCCTCGGCGGCGCGTCCGACACGCTATATGTCGAACTCTATGGCACGGGCATCCGCGGGGCCGCTTCCGTGCAATGCTTCGTCGCCGGCCAGAGCGTGCCGGTCCTCTACGCCGGGCAGGTAGCGGCGTATCCAGGCCTCGACCAGATCAACATCTCGATCCCGAAAAGTCTCGTGGGCACTGGCGACGTGCGGCTGTACGTGGTTGCCGACGGTGCAGCTTCCAACGCGGTCGGCCTGAACATCCAGTGAGCTTGCGATAAGCCTGGGAATTCTACGCTTCCACGGTGTAAGCTGTCTCGCCGTGGAGTGTTTCGTCCAGACCGGCTTCCTCGGTAGTCTCGGCGACTTTCACCGGGGTGATCCGGTCGATCAGCCAGAGCATGCCGAGGGTGAAGAGAAATGCCCATGACGAAGAGATCAGCACCGCGATGCACTGGACCACGAAGAAATGCGGATTCCCGCGCACCAGGCCGTCCACTCCACCGGTAGACGCCGGGTTCCAGGCGGTCGAGGCGAAAATGCCCAGCATGACGATGCCCAGCATTCCGCCCACGCCATGCACGCCCCAAACATCCAGCGCGTCGTCCCACTTCAGGTGGTTCTTTAACGCCACCGCATAGTAACAGACAATGCCCGCTACCGTCCCGATCAACACCGCGATGCCCGGCGAAACGTAACCGGCCGCCGGCGTGATGGTGGCCAGCGCCGCCACCGCTCCGGTCAACAGGCCCAGGAAGTGCGGCTTGCGGCTGTTGAACCACTCCACCACCAGCCACGCGATCGCGCCGAAAGACGCCGCGATGTCCGTATTCAGAAACGCCACCGCGGTGATCGAATCCACGCGAAACTCGCTGCCCGCGTTGAACCCGTACCATCCGAACCACAGCAGCCCGGTGCCCAGCGCTACCAGCGGGATACTGTGCGGACCTTTATCCTTCACCCGCCGCTTGCCCACGTAGAGCACCGATGCCAAGGCCGCCATGCCCGCGATATTGTGCACCACAATACCGCCCGCGAAATCCTTCACGCCCCAGGATGCCAGCAGCCCGCCGCCCCATACCATGTGGACGAACGGAAAATACACGCACAGCAGCCAAGCCGTCAGAAACATGGTGTACGCCTTGAAGGTTACGCGGTTCGTGAACGCGCCCGTGATCAGCGCCGGAGTGATGATCGCGAACATCATCTGGTACGCGCAGAACACGATCATTGGAATAGTGTCGTTGGGCGAGGGCGTCGTTAGAGTGATGCCTCGCAGGAACGCCCAATGGAAATTGCCGATGACGCCGGCATAATCCGTGCCGGATTTCAGGTCCCCGCTGAAGCACATGGAGAACCCGCAGAGCCACCAGAGCACGGTGGTCCATCCCATGGAGACGAAGCTCTGGATCATAATTGCCAGCACATTCTTGCGCCCCACCAGGCCGCCGTAGAAAAAGGCCAGGCCCGGTGTCATAAGCATGACCAGGCTGGAGCACAGAATCATGAATCCGGTATTGCCGGTATCGAGGTGTAGCATATCGTACACGGATATTGTAATCCGAATCTCAAGAATTACCACCACCTTTTAGTGGGGCGGGCAATTCTGCCCGCAGCCGCCTTCAGGCGGCCTCCTTCGGCCGAGGCGGGAATCTGAGATCACGCCAACTGCGTCAGCGCCAGTAGCGGAAAATAATCGCGATACATCCCGTAACTCAAATAGAAGACATTCGGGAAACCGGTGCCCGTGCTGGCTTCTTCCGGCCACGTGCCGTCGGCCCGCTGCCGCTCCAGCAGGAACTGGATGCCGCTGCTCACGGCCGCACCGCTGCGGCCCGCCGCCCGCAGTCCCAGGACGGCCCAGGCCGTTTGCGAGACGCAACTCGGCGCCGGGAGAAAGCGGTCGCGCGCGTAGCTGGCGCAGGATTCGCCCCATCCGCCGTCCGGGTTCTGGGTGGCACGCAGCCAATCCGCTCCCCGGGCAATCGCATCCTGCGCGCCGGGCGCGCCGGTGGCCGCCAGGCCGCGCATCGCCAGGAACGTGCCGTACAGATAATTCACGCCCCAGCGGCCGTACCAGCTTCCATTTTTCTCCTGCGCGTTCAGAAGATAAGCCACGCCGCGCCGCACCGCCTCGTGCTCCCCGAAGCCGCGCCGGCACAGGCATTCCAGCACGCGGCCGGTAATGTCCGGGCAGGTGGGGTCGAGCATGGCGTTGTGGTCGGCAAAGGGAACCTGGTTGAGCACCGCCCAGTTGTTGTCCACGTCGAAGGCCGCCCAGCCGCCATCCGACGATTGCATGGCCAGCAGCCAGTTGATGGCGCGGCGCTCGGCCGCCGCCTGCGCCGCGGCGTCGCTGCCCCTGGCGTGCATCAGCGCCAGCAGCACCATGGCGGTATCGTCGATATCCGGATAAAACTCGTTGGCGAATTCGAAGGCCCAGCCGGAAGGCTCCGTATCCGGGCGCTTCACGCTCCAATCGCCTTTGCGGCGGACCTCCTTGCTGATCAACCAATCGGCCGCGCGCCGCATCCCGGCGTGGTCCTGGCGGCCGGCTTCGCCCAAGGCGAAAGCGCTGATGGCGGTGTCCCAGATAGGGGAAACCGCCGGCTGGAAAATAAACCGGTCGCCGGTTTCCAGGATCAGCGATTCGAAGTGGCGCAGGGCATCCACCATTTCCTTGTGGTCTTTCGGGTAGCCCAGCGCGTCGAGCGCCATGATGAAGTACATCATCGCCGGGAAGATGGCGCCCAGCCCCTCGGTGGACTGGGTGCGGTCCAGCATCCAGCGCTCCGCCTCGCGAATGGCGCCGCCGCGGATATGCTGCGAGCCGCGTTTCTCCCACACTTTGAAAACGCGGTCGAGATGGTGAAACAGCACCGAGAACTTGTTTTTCCTGGGCAGCTTGAGGCTCACGCCGGCGAGCAGCAGCTCGTCCACCGTGAAGCCCTCGGGCGCGCGCCGGTTGGCCCCGCGCGCCTGCACGATGGAAAGCGGCATCAGAATCGACCGCGTCCACGAAGACATTTCGTAGAGCACGTTGCCCGGCAGCAGCGTGATCTCCACCGGCACCGTGGGCGCGAACTGGCGCGGGTAGAGGCCAAACAGGCTGAGATTGATCTTGACGTAGCTGTTGGTGGCCTGCAAGCCGCCCAGCGCCAGGACGCGTTCGCGCGCCTTCCGCAGCGGTTCGCCGTGTGGGTCGCAACCGGCCAGTTTCAGCGCGCAATAAGCCTTCACCGTGGCGCTGATTTCCGCCGGGCCGCCGTGGTAAATATTAAAACCGCCGTTCGGCAACTGCCGTTCCAGAATCGACCGGCAGGCCTTCTGGATGCGCGCGCGCGACGGCGGATTCCACGCCGAACCCTCCGGCTGGTGCAGCCACAATTGCAGCAGGATGTAATCGGATTCCAGCGTGGTATCGGCCGTTAGCTCGCCGCACCAGAAACCCTCGGGCGATTGGCGCGCCAGGAGCGAGTCCGCCGCGCAGCCGATCTTGCGGTTGATATCCGCCGCGTCCTGGATCAAGCGCCCGATCTGTTCGGCATGGCCGCGCGCTGCCCGGCGCGCCGACTCCAATTCCGGAGACGTCATGGAACGTCCATGATAACAACGTAAACTGTAAAAATGGACTGGCAACTTGACCCCGCCGAGGTGCGCGTGCTCGGCGCGCTACTGGAGAAGGAAATCTCGACCCCCGAGTATTACCCGCTCTCGCTGAACGCCCTGGTGAACGCCTGCAACCAGAAATCGAATCGCGATCCGGTGGTGGCCTATGACGACGACACAGTGGAGGACGCGCTCGAACGCCTGCGTTTGAAAGGCCTCGCCAGCCGCATCACCGGCCGTGACAGCCGCGTGCCCAAACACGAGCAGCGCTTCACCGAGAAGTTCAACCTGGGGCGGCGCGAAGCCGCCATTCTGTGTGTTTTGATGTTACGCGGCTGGCAGACCCCCGGCGAACTCCGCGGCCGCAGCGAGCGGCTGCACACCTTCGACGACCTGGATGAAGTGGAATCCACTTTGGGCCGGCTGACGGAAATGGAATTTGTGAAGAAGCTCCCGAGGCAGACGGGATTCAAGGAGCAGCGGTGGGCGCACTTGCTATCGGGTGACGTAGTGGTTGGCGAAGAGGCTGGGGAGCGGGAGGTGGCGCCTGCTCCTGCTGGAACGAGGGTCGATCAACTGGCCGCGGATCTGGAGGCACTGCGGCGGGAGTTTGAGGAGTTCAAGAAGAAGTTCGAGTAGGTGGCGCGGCCGGTCAATCGCAGCGCGCCCGCGTTTTTGCGAGTTTGGCAAGAGGTCCCTTTTTTTCTCGGAATTCCGGTACTTGGGGATGCTGGAGCGTTCCCAATCGAACCGAAGAGGGGCCAAAACCCGTCGGCCCAGCGCCGCCGTTTTCAGCACCCTCACCTCTCCAAAGCGTCTAACACCGCCCCGCGATTCTTGGCAATCACGGCGAGGTAGGCACGGGTGGTTGCGTCAGGTTTTCTGCGGCCTTGCTCCCATTCCTGGAGCGTCCTGGGGTTGATGCAAAAGGCGCGCGCAAACTCGGCCTGCGACATTCCTGCCTGGCCGCGGATACGCTTCACATCGACTTCCTCCGGCAGCACGATGCGCCTGGTGGGAAGCGTCGTCTCTCCCTTCACGTGCGCGAGAATTTCCCTGGCGCTTTCTTCCAGCGCCAGTCCCAGCCTTGTCCGTCGTTTGGCTCCGGCCTTCTGAATGCGTACGCTCATGCTCATCGCCCTCCTTTCGCTGCTTTCTTGATCTGTGCCGCAAGTTTTGCGAGCACGTTCTGGTCGGCCAAGACAGTCGCCGTGATCGGCGCCACCGAAACCCCCGGCAGCGATTTCGGCGATCACGTTATCACTATACGGCGCTGACGTATAGAGAGTCAAGCGGACCAAATGGCGGCGCCTTGTGCTCCGCAGGCTCTTCGCCAACCACATCCTCCGGCAGCAAAATGAGCCCAGAGCGAAAATGTGTCTGTCTCCGCGACAAACTGGTCATCATCCTTGGTGAGTCATCGTCTAATAACTGTATAGCCGATCCAGTACCCTTCCCTTGCGGGGTATGTGCGAAACCGAACGCGCCTGCGCGAGTTTTCGATGTAGGCTGATAACGGTTTCACATTCCCCGACGCCGTTATAAACAGTGGGGTGAGTTCCAAAATGCCGGTGAAGCGGCTTTTAGCCAATCAGGACCGGAAATTCCGGTTGTTGTTCGAAGAGCACCCGCAGCCCATGTGGATCGTGGATGCGGCTACCGCGGAGTTCCTTGCGGCCAACGCGGCGGCTTGCGCGTTGTACGGGTACACCAGCGAAGAATTCACGGGCATGACGCTCGATGCGGTGGAAGCGCCCGAAGAGGCCGGCCGGTTTCTCGAAGAGCTGCGTAGCGCGGCGCGGCCGGCGGCCAGCGCGTGGCTTCACCGCGACCGTGGGGGCCGGCTCATCGATGTTGAGATCGCGGTCCACGAAATCCAATACGGCGGGCGGACCGCGGCGCTCGCAGTGGTCATGGACATCACCAGCCGGCGGCAGCTCGAAGACCAGTTGCACCAGGCGCGGAAGATGGAAGCTATCGGGATGCTCACTGGTGGCGTGGCGCACGACTTCAACAACCTGCTGACCATCATCACCGGTTACAGCCAGTTGATTCTGGCCAAGGCGCCTGAGGGCGATCCCAACCGCCATTCGGCCGAGCAGATTGTGAAGGCGGCGGAGCGCGCGGGCGAACTCACCAGCCAACTCCTGGCTTTCAGCCGGCGCCGCACGTCGCAACCCAAGTCGCTGGACCTGAACGCCGTGGTCTCGAGCCTGAGCACCATGATGAAGCGGCTGATCGGCGAAGATATCGAACTGCGGCTGGCGCTCGGCGAGGAACTGGGGTGCGTGGTGGCCGACGCCGGACAGCTCGAGCAGGTGCTGCTGAACCTGGCCGTGAACAGCCGCGACGCCATGCCCAAGGGCGGGGTGCTGACCATCGAAACCGTGAACGCCACGGTGGAGCGCGATCATCGCGGCCGCACGCCCGCGCTGAAATCCGGGCCGTATGTTCTGCTGATGGTGAGCGACACCGGCTGCGGCATGGACGACGCCACGCGGGCGCATATCTTCGAGCCGTTCTTCACCACCAAGAGCGCGGGCGCCGGCACGGGCCTGGGACTTTTCACAGTGGCCGGAATCGTCAAGCGGAGCGGCGGCGCGGTGGATGTGTTGAGCAGCCCGGGCGCCGGCACGTGTTTCCAGGTTTACCTGCCGCTGGTGGGCCACGAGGCGGCTGCCTCGCCGCCGCCCGAGGCGCGCATCGCGGCGGCGTGCGGCGCCGAAACCATTCTGCTGGTGGAAGACGAAGAGATGGTTCGCGCGCTGGTACGCGAGACCCTCGAGGCCAAAGGCTACCAGGTGTTGGAAGCGGCCGGAGCGCCGCAGGCCCGCGCGCTTGCCGATGCCTGCGGCGGCAAGATTCATCTGCTGATCGCGGATGTCGTCATGCCCAACGCCAGCGGACCCGATCTGGCGCGGGCACTGCTGCGCGGCCGCCCGGAGATGAAGGTGCTGTACATCTCGGGCCACAGCGCAAGCGCCATCCAAAAGCGCGGCGTGAAGAGCCGGCACGTGGCATTTCTGCCCAAGCCGTTCTCTCCGGCGGCGCTCGCCTCCAAGGTGCGCGAGGTGCTGGAGAGCGACGACAAGGCGCGGCACGCGGCCGAGTAAGCGTTCGAGCTTCGATTCACGTATGATCGTGAGAGGCGATGCGGCTGCCGGGAGTTTGCGTCTGCATGATCGTGAGCATGGGCACGCTGGTGCGCGCCCAGGTGCGTGTGGCCGGACGGGTGACGAATGAAACCAACGCGCCCGTCGCCGGCGCCAGAATCACGCTCGAGGACGTTCCCTCGACCAAGAGCTTTCAGGCGGTTTCCGATCCCACCGGCTCCTTCCTTTTGCAATTGCCGGCTGCCGGCGCCTATTCGCTGAAAGTCGACCGCGAAGGTTTCTACGTGGTCTCGGAACCGTCCATCGCGGTGCCCGCCACACCGCCCGAGGAGCCGGCTTTCGAATTGCACATCGCGTTGCAATCGATCCACGAGATTCGCACGTCCATCGAGGTCAAGGGCGATCCGGGCATGATCGACATGGATCGGGTCACGCCACAGACCACGCTCAGCAGCCGCACGCTCTACGACGTGCCCTTTCCCAATCAGAACGATCTGCGCAGCGGGCTGCGGATGATTTCGGGGGTGGTGCAGGATTCCGGCGGCGGGATACACCTGTTTGGGGGATCGGAAGACCAGGCTCAGTACAGCTTTGAGGGCTTCCAATTGAATGACCCGCTGACCGGGCGATTCGACGCGCGCATGAGTCTGGAGTCGGTGCAATCGGTGGACGTGCAGGCGTCGCCATCGGGGGCCGACATGGGGCGGGGCGCGGCAGGAACCATGATTCTGCATGCGCGGACCGGCGGCGACGAGTTCAAGTACTCGGCCACCAACGTTTTTCCGGGCATCGATATCGGTCAAGGCTTGCGGTTCTCCAGTTGGACTCCGCGCGGCAACATTTCCGGCCCATGGAAAAAAGGGCGAGCCTGGTTTTTCAATACCGCCGAACTGCAATTCATCCGCACCACCGTGCCGCAACTCCCCAACAGCCAGAACTCCAACAAGAGCTGGCGCTTCAACAATCTGCTGCACAACCAGGTCAACCTGAGCAACAAGAACATTCTGTTGGTCGGGATGCTGTTCAATTACTGGTATGCGCCGCGCAACGGGATCACCTATTTGGATCCTCTCGAAACCACGGTCAACCGGCGCTCCAACCAGTGGTTCGGTTATGTGAAGGATCAGCATTCGTTCTCCCGCAGTTCGCTCGTCGAGTTCGGGTTTGCGGCCAGCCTGACGCGCAGCAGTGAAGTGCCGCAGGGCGATTCGCCGTACCTGATCACGCCCAACGGGCGCCTGGGCAACAATTATGCAAACACGCGCCGGGACGCCGAGCGGCAACAGGGCCTGGTCAATTATTTTCTGCCCTCGTTCCATTTTCTGGGCGAGCACCAATTGAAAACCGGAGGCGACATTGTCCATCTGGAGTACGACCAGAACGTCAGCCGGTCCAGCATCGATTACCTGGACAATGCCGGGGACATCCTTCGGACGATCACTTTCACGGGACCGGGCCACTTGGGCCGCGCCAATTATGAGAGCGCGTTATACGTGCAGGATTCCTGGAGAGTGCGGTCCTGGCTGCTGGTGGAAACGGGATGGCGCGCCGACCAGGACCACCTTCTGGACCACTGGAACTCGTCGCCGCGGGCCGGATTTGCGATCTCGCCGCCGGGCATGGAGGGCGCGCGCATTTCGGGCGGTTTTGCGCGGATCGTCGATCCCACCAACCTGCAGTTGTTCACGCGGCCGCTCGATCAATCGGCCCTCTCGACTGATTTCGACGGCTCCGGCAACGTGATCTATGGCCCTGTGGAGTCGGTCTTCACTTTCGGGCCGCGTTTGCAGAATCCGCGCGCCGATGTCTGGAACCTGGGCGTGGAGCGCGTTCTGCCCAAACTGCTGCAGGCCAAGCTCCAGTTGCTGCGGCGGCGCTCTTCGCGCGGGTTCGACTACGAGAACAACCTGCCGGCCGCGGAGCAGTTGCCGGCGATCCTGGCGGGCGCGCCGAATCCGGGTCCGCTCACCGCCGACTATGTACTGACCAACCAGCGCCAGGACCAGTATGATTCGGCCGAAATCACGCTGCGCCAGCCGCTCAAGGGCCGCTATGAGTGGATGGTGAGCTACACGCGCAGCCGGGCGGCGTCGAATGCCGTGATCGAGCGGACCATCGACCAGCCTTTGAGCGTCTCGCTCGACAACGGCCCGTTGCCGTGGAATGCGCCGAACCGCCTGCTGAGTTGGGGCTATCTTCCGGCGTGGGGCAGAAGCTGGGCGATCGCCTACCTGCTGGATTGGCACTCGGGCTTGCCCTTTTCGATTCAGGATCCGTACGGGCAACTGGTGGGAACCGTCGACGACCATCGCTTCCACCAGTTCTTCGAGTTGAATCTGTTCATCGAACGCCAGCTTTCGGTGCGCGGGTATCACCTGGCCTTGCGCGGAGGCTTCAATAACATCACCGGCCATTCCAATCCGAACGTGGTGGACAACGTGGTGGGCGGCCCCACTTACTTGCAGCAATACGGCGGCCAGGCGCGCGCGCTGAACTTCCGGCTGCGGTTCCTGGGCCACCGGTAATTTATTTCAACGCGGAGGCGCGGAGACGAGGAGAAAGGCAACCAGCAGCGCCGCCAGGCCGAGAAATGTGCCGAAAGGGAGTTCGTATGTGGAGGCGTCCTTGTGAGTGAGCTTGATATAGGCGTAACCCAGGATCGAGCCGCTCACCGATCCAATGATCAGCGTCTCCAGCGCACCGCCCAATCCCAAAAAGGCGCCAACCATGGCAATCAGTTTTACGTCTCCCAGGCCCAGGCCCTCGCGGTGGCGGACCTTTTCGTAGAGCCATCCAGCACCCCACAGTAAGAGTGTCGGCAATCCAGCGCCGAGCGCCGACTCCAGCACTGAACTCACGCGCCCCGGACCTACCCCTATATACGAGAGCAGTGCCTGCGAGTAAGCATCCGGCACCGGCACGAATGCAGCGAGCACCAGGCCGACCAGCGTGCCGCCCAGCGTGAATTCATCCGGCAGGATGCGCTCTTCGAGGTCGCAGAAGACCAGCGCCACCAGCATGCCGGTGAAGATGCACATTTTCACCGCCAGCAGAGTGAGGCCCGCCGTGAACACCCAATAGAAAAACAGCAGGCCGGTCGAGAGTTCCACCACCGGGTAGCGGAAAGAAATGCGTGCTTGGCAATAGCGGCAGCGGCCGCCCAGCACGACGAAGCTCACGAGCGGGATGTTGTCGTACCAGGCGATGGTTTTCCGGCACGCGATGCAATGCGAGCGCGGCTTAACCACCGATTGGTCCAGCGGCCACCGGTAAATGCAGACGTTCAGAAAGCTGCCGATGAGCAGCCCGAAGAGCAGCGCGATGGAAGCTTCCATCATGATAACGCCCGGCGGTAAATTTCCATGGTACGGCGAACCATGTGGCCGACGGTGAAGCGCTCCTCGACGTCGCGCCGCGCGGCACGCCCAAGACGGCGTGCCAGCGCCGGGTCGGCCAGCAATTCGCGGATGGCGGCGGCGATCTCATCCACGCGGTTCTCCACCAGCAGGCCGGTCTCGCGATGGCGGACAATCTCGCGCAACCCACCCACGCGGCTGGCCACCACGGGCACGCCCGCCGACATGGCCATCAGGGCTCCCGAGCCCAGGCCTTCGCTGTGCGTGATGTAAACGAAAACCGCGGCTTCCTTCAGGTGACGTTCGAGATCGCCCGAAAGTTGGAGTTCGACGCCGGCCAGGCGGGCGGCTTCGAGCGCCAGCGGCGCGCCTTTTTGCGGATCATCGGCGTAAGCCGGCGCCACCACGGCGGAGCCTTTGGCGGGCGGGAGCAACGGCACGCCGTCGTACACCACGCTGATGTTTTCTTCCGGCACGCCGGCCGATTCGAGGACAGCTTTGACAAACTCCGAGACCGCCAGGTAGTGGCGCGCGCGGCCGTATTTCCAACGGCTACCGGGCGCGCCGCCTGGAGCAAAAGCCACGCGCCGCGAAACCACCAGCCGATCGCCGCCGACCATTGCGCCCAGCGTGTGGCTGCGCGCATCGTGGGCATGCAGCAAGTCGTGGCGGCGCGCCAGCAGCACGGTGCGCGCCAGGCCCAGAGGCTCCGCGCGGTGGCCCCGGCGGCGCGCGGCCTCAAACAGCGGAGAGCCGGCGCGCGCCAGCAGGGTGGACTCGACTCCCGCCGCCGCGAGACCTTCCAGCAGGCGAAGCACCTGCCACTGGCCTCCGCGCAATTCCTTCCCGGCGTCGAGATGCAGAATGCGCATCAGCTCATGTTTCTCGCTTTGGAGTATTTCAGAAACACATAGAAGGCCGCCATCTGGGCGATGGTGAGGCCTTCCGGGCCGTCCAGGAATCCGGCTTTCAAAAAATAAGTGCTGACGAAAGTCCAGGCCGGGTCCACAATCAGGCGCGTCAGCGGCACTTTCACTTTGCCGGCGACCAGTTCCTGCGCGGCCAGAGTGGTGTAGTGGTCCATGGTCTTGACGTGCTCGGAGAGCGATTCGCAGGTGAAGTGCAGCAGGTTACCCTGCAAGTGTCCGAGGCGGCCCTGCACCTGGACCGACTCGTGCACAAAATCGCCGACCCACTTGGCCTTGCGCCGGTCGTAGAGGCGGATCTTGCGGTCCGGATACCAGCCCGAGTGATAGATCCAGCGGCCCAGGTAGCACGCCAGGCGCGGCATGGTGTAGCCGTCGAACTCAGGGCCGCTCTTCTTGAGGTTCCAGATTTCGGCTTCGAGCGATTCGCTGAGGGTTTCATCGGCGTCGAGGGAAAGAATCCAATCGTTGGCGGCCTGGTCGGTGGCCAGGTTCTTCTGCCCGGCATAGCCGCGCCAGCCGGCTTCCAGCACGCGGGCTCCCAGGTTCTGCGCCAGGTCGACGGTGCGGTCCACGGAGCCGCTATCCACAATCAGGATTTCATCGGCGCAACGCAGGCTCTCGATGGCGCGCGCGATGTTGCGCTCCTCATCGAGGGTGATGATGGTGGCGGTGATCTTCATGGCCGCCTACAGGCCGCCCGCGCGAAGCGGGATCAGGATGAAGCACAGGCCGAAGACGATCAAGGCGGCGAGGCCCAGCTTGCGCCGGCCGGCGCCCAAGTCGGTATCGTCGACGATCATGGGATGGTAGCGGCCCAGCCACAGCATACCGAGCCCCCAGAGCATCCATCCCCACCAGAACCAGCACAGCGGCAGCAGCGCCAGCGCCACCAGGCGGGAAACCAGGCGGTGGTGTCCCGGAAAAAACGAATACAGAATGTGGCCGCCATCCAGTTGCCCGATGGGCAGCAGGTTGAGCGCGGTGGTGAACATCCCGATCCAGGCCGCGCGGGCCACCGGGTGCAGATAGATATCGGCCGACGCCGCGCCGGGAAAGATCAACCGTTCCAGCAGGCGCTCCAGTCCCGGCACGCCGAACTGCAGGCTGCCCTGGTGCACAATCCCGGGTATCACTTTCGAGAACGCCAGGCCGATGGCCAGCGCGGGCAGCACAAACACGAAACCCGCGAGCGGACCCGAAACCCCGATATCGAACAAGACACGCTTGGAATAAATCGGCGAGCGTACTTTGATGAAGGCGCCGAACGTGCCCAGGAAGGGCGACGGCAGAAAGAACGGCAGGCTGGCATCCACGCGGTGATACATGGCGGCGAGGTAGTGGCCGAACTCGTGGGCCAGCAGAATCGTGAGCAAAGTGAGAGAGAAGGGAAGGCCGCGGAGCAGGAGCGCGGGATACCGCCAGATCCACGAATAGAGGTCGAAGGCGCGCTCGACATCGAAGGGAATGTTGCGGTTGAAATCCGACTGCATGGCGGCGCCGACCACCGTGGTGGTCAGCAGCGTCAGCGCAAACAGCAGACTATAAAGCCAATATCGTTCGCGCGTGCGGAATTCGGGAATTTCGTAAGGCTCTCCCGTACCGGCTTCGGCATACAGCGGATACGGCGCAGGAGAGAAATCCTGGGAGGACACAAATAAACCGGCCGCGTTGGCGCGGCGCCTACTGCAGCGTCTGTAACTCCTTACCGGGCTTGAAGCGCACGGCTTTGCCCGGCGGAATGGATACTTCCGCGCCAGTGCGCGGATTGCGCCCGATGCCTGTCTTGCGAGGCTTCACGTTGAAGACGCCGAATCCGCGCAACTCAATGCGGTCGCCTTGTTCCAAAGCTTTCTTCATGGATTCGAAAACCGTCTCGACGGCCATCTCCGCTTTGGTCTTCGTGATGCCCGTTCGGTTCACGACTTCATTGATGATGTCCAGCTTGATCAAAACAGCCTCCTTGTCCGGGGACTTGGCGAAATCTGCTCACCGCATCAGTCAACTACATGATAGGATTGAATTTATCCACATGTCAAGCGAGGGATTCGGCGAACCGGCCGCGCCGCTCAGCAACGAGCAATTCCGGCACGCCAGCGGGCGCTTCGCGACGGGGATCACAATTGCCACCGTGAGAGACGCCCAAGGCACTCCCCACGGGCTAACGGTGAGTTCCTTTACCTCGGTTTCGCTCGATCCGCCGCTGGTTTCCATTTGTCTGGGACACGCCGTCAGCCTGATTGAAATCTTTCGCGCCGCTTCTTATTTTGGAATCAATGTGTTGGCGGAGAGCCAGCGGGCGGTTTCGGAGCGCTTCGCACGCCGCGGGCAAGACCGTTTCGAAGGCATCGAGTGGGAAGCCGGGGCCAACGGAGTGCCACTGATTGCAGGCGTATTGGCTGCGATGGAGTGCCGCACCGTGGAGCGCATTCGGGCCGGCGACCATGATATTTTCCTGGCGCAGATGGTGACGGCGCGGGTTGTGGAAGGGAAGCCGCTGGTTTACTTCGCGAGCCGGTATCGGCGGTTGGGGGAGTAGAAGAAACCAAGCGACCGGAGGATTGAAACGCGGAGGCGCTGAGGCGCGGAGAAAACAAACAAAGAAATAAGCGCCCCCTGGAAGTCCCGCTCCACAAGAATGATGAAATATAGGATCTGAAGACACTTGTGGCGTAAGATCGATGGGAAATACAAAGAGGGCGTTGCGGCGGCCGGGGCTCTCGGACTTTTCGCCGGGCGTGTCTCCGGATTCTCTCGGACCCTATTACGGGGCGGCCGCCGATGATTT
>JBEKQS010000051.1:0-23068 GCA_049519475.1 Bryobacteraceae bacterium
TGATGGCCTGGGTGGGGCCCATCCAGCCGGTGGCCTGGGCAGCCCAGGCCACCAGAAAGGGAAAGGGCCCAAGGATTGCGCTGAAAATGATAAGAGGCAAGTCCCACGAAGGTTTATAGATCCAACCCGGCGCTCTCCCGGACAAGAGCGCGGGCGCCCCAGCAATAGCCGCCATATAGGGTAGATGATAGCGGAAGCGGGGCCATCAAGCAATTTGGCCGTTGGGCCGAAGGACTGGGACGCGGGCAGGGGATACACCCGGCGGCGGCAAAAAGAGGGTTGCAGGCGGGCGCGCGGCGAGTTATCCAACGGAAGGGCGGAAGCCGCTTGTATTTACGGCGCAATGGACATAGCATAAGGTCAAAGGACCGGATATTCAGATGAAACTGTCTTTTGTAGCTTTACTTCTCGTAGCCGCGAGCGTCGCGTCCTACGCGCAAGCGGCGTCGCCGTTGATGACGGGAGTGGATCCGCCCAGCGGGAAGCGCGGGGATGTGATTACCGTGACGGGCCAGAACCTGCAAAAGGAAAACGTGGCGAAGCTGTACCTGACGGATGGCGTGAATGAGAAGAACGACATTCAGGTGGAGATCACGGCGCAGGCGCCCACCGAAATCAAGTTCAAGATTCCGGCCAAAGCGATCATGGGCCGCATGGCGCTGATGATTTTGACCACGACCAAGCCGCCGCAGTTGATCGAGCAGCCGGTCAAGCTGACGATCGACGATGGATCCGGGCCAGGGACGGCGGCCGCGGCCGGAAACGGGCAATAGGCACGAGCCCGCTACCGGTGGTAGGGGTCTGAGAGATATTTGCGCGCTTCCTGGGCCGCGTCGGCCTGGGGGGCGTAGTCGATGGCTTTCCGGTAGGCTTGCAGGGCTTCGGCGCGATGGCGGGTGAGGTCGTCGATCTGGCCGATGCGGAGCCACGCGGAAGCGCCGCTATTGAGATCGACGTTCTGGGGCGCGGCGGCCACCTTCTTGAGGTTTTCGAGAGCGCGGTCGAAATCGCGGTACCAGAACTGGATGGTTCCTTCCTGGAAATAGATTCGTTCCCACGGCACGCGGTCATAGCCGGGGGTGTGCGCGTTTTTGAGCCCGGCGATTTCCTCGGCGGCGGCCAGGCCGCGTACGCCGTCGCCGGCCTGGCTGTACATCTGGGATAGCTCCAGGCGGAGCAGGAAATTGCGCGGGAAGCGGGCGATCAGGTCCTGGACAAGGGGGATGGCGCGGCTGGCCTGATTCTCGCGGCGGTAAAGGGCGCACAGGAAGACTTCGGCATCGAGACGGTCGAGTGTGCCGTTTTGCGCGACATCCTGAACGATACGGATGCCCTTCTCCTTGTCGCCATGGATTCCGACCAGGAAGCCGAGCATGCGGTAGTGCCAGGGGAGGCTGCCGACCACGTAATCGTGAAGGCCCTGGACCAGGCGTGCGTCCACGTTGTGAGGTTCGATCTCACTGAGATGGTTGTGGAGGCGGCGCGCGCTGGTGGCGTCCCGCAGGGAATCGTGCCAGGACTTTTTGACCACCCAATAGTAGTTGGAGCGAAGCCCGTAGGAGATGCCGAGCGAGTAGAGCGCGGCGGGGTCGTTGGGGTTGGTGTTGAGGCGGCCCTGGGCCAGCGACATGGCGCGGCCGATTTCGGAGAGGAAGCGCTGTTCGCTGGCGGCGGAGGGTTCGAGCTTGGGCCGGCGCAGGAAGGAGTTGGTGCCGGAGACGAGCTCGCTTTCGAGGGCGCCGTCGCGGAACATCTCCTGGAAGACCAGGCTCTCCGCGAGGTGGTTGTGGAGGTCGGGGGATGAGGGGTCCTTGGCGATGGCTTGTTCGAAGCAGGCGATGGCCTCGGGGAATTCGAGGTTGTAGAAGTGGTCGAAGCCTTGCTCGATGAGATTCTGCGCGCCGAGGGGAAGCGCGGCTAGGAGCAGAAGGATGGGAAGGAGCCGCACTGATTCATGGTAACGCGAGAGGGCTAACCCAACGGAGCCGCGACCGTAAGGGAGCGGTTGGGGCCGCCAAAATTGGATCGAATCCCGTGAATTACCTAATCACTTTTGCATGCTACGGACACCACCTGCATGTCAGCGAATCAGGCTCTGTCGACCGCCGGCACAGTCGGCCTGGAACTCCGACAGTGGAAGTAGTTGGCGGGCAGGGTGACGCCAGGGCGGTCTTCGAGGCTGACGAGCTTTAGTTGCCTGACGGTCGCGGCTCCGAGTCTGAGTGTAGTGCGGCAAGCAGAATAGCGAGTATCCACCGTTTGTGGGGCAGCCAATCCTGGCTGCCGCCGGCTTTCAGCCGGCGCTCTTCGGTGGTCGAAAACGCTCGCCGGCCTCGAAAAAGCCGCCTGAAAGGCGGCTGCAAGGCAAGATTACCTGCCCCACAAAACAGGCATGATCTCGGCCGCACTGCTCCCGTGTCCTCACGCCAACTGGCTAAGGGCCCAGCGGGCGTGCGAGGCAACACTGGGCTCGGCGGAGGCGGCTAGTTTTTCCAGCGGAGCTCGGAATTGAGGAAGGTGCGTGTTTCCCATGGCGACGGCGACGTTGCGCAGGAAACCGGTGTAGCGGGCCCGCGTGATGGGCGTGCCGCGGAACAGGGCGCGGAATTCGGGCTCGCTGAGCGCAGCCAGCCTTTCAAGCGGTGGCGCGAATTCGCGGGGTTCAAAGGCGGGGTCGGTGGTAACGGGGGCGCGGCGGTTCCAGGGGCAGACGTCCTGGCAGATGTCGCAGCCGAAGACGTGCGGGCCCATGGCGGCGCGATGCTCCAAGGGGATGGCGGCGCGGAGCTCGATGGTGAAGTAAGAGATGCAGAGCGTGGAATCGATGCCGGAGGGCAGGATGGCGGCGGTGGGACAGGCGTCGATGCAGCGGCGGCAGGTGCCGCAGCGAGAAGGGGGCGGGGAATCGGGCGCGATGTCGAGCGAGACCAGAAGTTCGCCGAGGAAGAACCAGGAGCCGCTCTGTTGGTTGATGAGGCAGGTGTTTTTGCCGATCCAGCCCAGCCCGGCCAGGCGGGCGTAGGAGCGCTCGAGCAGCGGGGAGGTATCGACGCAGATTCTGGATTCGAAGGGGCCGGCGCTGCGGCGGAGCAGGGTTTCGAGACGCTCCAGGCCGCCCCGGAGCTCGTCATGATAATCGGAGCCCCAGGCGTAGCGGGAAATCCAGGCGCGCGCGGGCTGGTCGAACTCGGCAGTGGTGGGCCAGGGGGTGTGGTAGAGCTTGCCGGCGCAGATGATGGAACGGGCGGAGGCGAGCAACTCGCGGGGGTCGTCGCGGATTTGAGCGCGGTGATCGGAGAGGTAATGCATTTCGCCGGCGTATCCGGAACGGACCCATTGGTGGTAGCGGGCGGAATCGCCGGAAGGAAGCGCGGCGGCCACACCGGCCAGTTCGAAACCACACTCCAGCGAGAGCGAGCGAATGTCTTCGGCGGTCAAATCTCAAGCCCCACGGAGCGCATAAGCTGGATGGCGTTGCTGTTCTTGACCACGCCGGGGCGGATGAGGTAATCAAAACGCATTTTGCCGTTTTCGATTTGGTCTTCGAAATGGATGTTGGCGGCGTGGCTGCCGAGGGTCGTGGTGATGGCGGCGAGGGCCAGATCGTGGGTGGTGATGAGGCCGATCGAGTGGCGCTCGACCAGGCCGCGGACCAGGGCTTCGGCGCCGATGCTGCGGTCGTGCGAGTTGGTGCCGGCGAGGAATTCGTCGATCAGGAAGAGCACGGGCAGCGGGCCGGCGGTGGCGTCGAGGATCTGGCGGATGCGGAGGATCTCGGCGTAGAAGCGCGAGACGCCGTCGTGAAGCGAATCGGTGAGGCGGATGGACGCGCCGAGCGCGAGCGGAGAGAGCCGCAGGGCGCGGGCGCGGACGGGCGCGCCGGCCTGGGCGAGAACCACGTTGACGCCGATGGTGCGCAGCAGCGTGCTTTTGCCGGACATGTTGGAGCCCGAAACGACGTAGACTTGCGGCTCGGCGCCGAGGTGGAGATCGTTACGAACGGCGCGGACCGCGGGGATGAGAGGATGCGCGATGGCGTCGGCATGGAGCGTGGGCACGTCGCCCGCGGGGATGAATTCGGGGAAGGGATCTTCGGGATGTTCGAAGGCCTGGGAGGCGAGCGAGCAGAGCGCTTCCGTTTCGCCCGTAGCAGTCAGCCAGCGGCGTACGGCCGGGCCGGAGATGCGGCGCCAATCTTCCACGCCCAGAGCCACGTGCATGGTCCACAGCAGAAATGGTTGGAGCAGCCGGACGATGACGTGGTCGCGGGAATCGAGCTGCTCCAGGAGGTGGTCCAGGCGGGCGATGCGGCGGGAGGGCGGTGCGTCTTCGGTGTCGAGAGATTGGCGGAGCGCGGCGAGCAGCGGGGAATGGAAGCGCTCGCTTTCCAGATGCACCAGCACGGCGGAGAGCAGGGCGAGCTCGTGAGCGGCCTCTTCCACGGCGTTAACAACGGCTTCGCGGGCGTGGCGCGTCTGGTAAAGGAAAAGGCTGTTGACGAGCGCGACGAAGAGGGCGAGATCGCGCGCCAGGGCGTTGACGGATTCGGGGAGATGGAAAAAGCCGGCGACGCCGAAGATCCAGGTGAACAGCGCGGCCGCGCCGATGATTCCGAGCGTGGTGAGGAGCCACAGGGCGACGCGCAGGCCAGTGCCTTGAAGCAGCACGGGGGCTTCGCCCCAGGCGGCCAGCGCGGTGGGATTGACGCCGGTGCGGGCATCGTCGGCGAGAACGGCGAGGCTCTCGCGGAGGTCGAGGCGGGGGCGTAGCTCGTCGACGGCCTGCTGGCGCGCGCGAATGGTGGCGGGATCGGCGGGCGCCAGGAGCCAGCGCGCGAGGGTATCTTCGCCGATGTGAGTGCGCGCGGTGGAGATCAGTTCGAAGAGCGAGCCTTTGCCGAAAAGATCCAGGTCCTGAGCGTAGGGGTGGCGGGGATCGAGGTAACGGTCGCCGGATTCGCCGGCGCCTTGCCAAGTGCCATCGAGGCGGGCGAGGGCCTTTTCGAAATAGCGGACGGCGCGTCGGACGCGATCGAGGCGGCGGAGCAGGCGGTCGTGGACGACGACCAGCGCGCCGAATGCGGCCATGGGTACGAGCACCCAGGCGATGGAAAGGGCGCGCGAGACCAGGGCGAGCCAGAGGATGACCGCGGCGCAGACCGCGGCGGCCAGGCGCCCGTAGCCGAGGCTGGCTTGGCGGCGTTCGCGGAAGAGAATCTCGGCCCGGCGTTCCGAGAGGAGTGCGGTGTAGGCCTGTCGGGGATCGGTCATCGGCATACTTATTGTCGCAAAGGCGGCGTGTTATATTGTTCGCATGCCCAGCGGGTATCTGCCGATCTTCATTTTTCTGGTAGTGGCGGTGTCGTTTCCGGTGCTGGCGCTTCTGGTAGCCAAGCTGATCCGGCCATCGGCGCCGGGCGTCACGAAACTGGAAGCCTACGAGTGCGGCATCAAAGCGGCATCGGATTCGCGCGGGCGCTACACGGTGCGGTTTTACATCGTTGCCATCCTGTTCGTGATCTTCGACGTGGAAACGGTCTTCCTGTTTCCGTGGGCGGTCCGCTACCGCGCGCTGGGCTGGTTCGGCGTGGCGGAAGTGGCCGTGTTCCTGGCCATTCTGATCGTGGGCTACATCTGGGCGTATAAAAAGGGCGCGTTCGAGTGGGTGTAGAACGTCGAAATCCGAGCCGCGACCGTGAGGGAGCGTTTGGTTGACGTTTAGGGGGATGTAGGCACACAGCTCGTCAGGCGCGCAATTCTTGCGGGACGAGTTGGCGCCGCACCTTGATTTTCCGCTCGTCCTTGCGGGCGGCGGCAAGGTCGTAGGCAAGCTGCATGCCCAGCCACGTTTCCTCCGTGCTGCCGAAGGCCTTGGTCAGCCGAATTGCCATTTCCGGACTGATGCCTGACTTGCCGTTAACCACCTTTGTGAGAGTTGCCGCGCTCATTCCGTGATCATTTCTGCTTTTCGTAGACGACGGTGCCTTCCACCGTGTCGCCCAGCGGATTCACGCCCTGCGTGGCCACCGTCAGGGTACTTCCATCGGTCGAGACCACGGTGTGAGCCGTATAGATGGCCTTGCCGCCTTTCATGAAGCTGATATCCAGTTCGTTAGGTCCGATGCGCTTGGCGGAAGCGCCGTCATATTCGGACGACTCGACGATCTTGCCCGTTCCGCCGGCGGCGGGGACGGTGTAGCTGACCGAGATCTTCATTCCGTTCACGGCGGTCCCCGCGACTTTCACATTCAGATTGCTGCCCGTTTCCGTGATGGTGACGGTCTGTCGGAAGGGCGACGTACCATTCTTGAATACTGTTTTGTTGGGATTCATGTTCCACGTTCCAACAGAAGGGTCCGCCGCGCAGAGCGTTGCCGCAAACCCAAAGAGCACGAGCACGAGCTTGGTGTACCGCATGAAATACCTCCTTTAAGGTGGTGACGAGTGTATCACCGGCGTCCCCCCAATAGCTAGTGTGGTGCGGCAAGCAGAATGGCGAGTATCCACCGTTTGTGGGGCAGCCAATCCTGGCTGCCGCCGGCTTTTCAGCCGGCGCTCTTCAGTGATCGAAAACGCTCGCCGGCCCCGAAAAAGCCGCCTGAAAGGCGGCTGCAGGCAAGATTGCCTGCCCCACAAAACAGGCATGATTTCGGCCGCACTGCACTAGAAGAAAATCAACGGCGGTTCTTGTAGTCGGTCTGGCGCATGGGGGGTGCGCGAAGCGTTCAGGCTGCCTCTGTTTCTCGCGGATTGCCCGTTCCGGGAACGTGATCTTCAGCTCTTTGGCCCGCTGCATGCTAGTGCCCCATCATGTCATCCGCTATCACAGAGCAACTTGCGACCACCATGGAAGAGCCTCTCGCTCGTCTGGTGGCTTTCGAGGCCACCACGTTTCCGGTAGTGAGCGTCTACCTGAACACGCAACCGGATCAGCACGGACGCACCGCCGACGCGGGGCCGTATCTTCATCGCGAATTCAAAGCTCTGGCCAGGACCTGGGCGCTGGGCTCCGCCGGGCGCCACAGTTTCGATCGGGACGTGGAGCGGATCGTTTCCTATGTCGCTGACAAGATCGACCACGCGGCCAACGGGGTCGCCATATTCGCCTGCTGGGCCGCGCAGGAGTTCTTTGAGGCAATCCAGTTAACCACCCCGGTCAGCGATAACCGCGTCTACGCCTCCAACCAGCCTCATCTGTATCATCTGGCACATCTCGATGAGCAATACCCGCGCTACGCCGCGGTGCTTACGGATATGAACACGGCGCGTATCTTCGTCTTCGGGCTTGACCACGTCATCGGCGCGGAGGACGTGAAAGGCAAGAAAGTTCATCGGGTCAAAGTGGGTGGATGGTCGCAGGCCCGCTACCAGCGGCGTGTGGGAAACGCGCACCTCGAGCACGCCAAAGAGGTTATCGAACGCCTGGCTCAGATTGTCCGCGAAGATAAAATAAGTCACATCATCCTTGCCGGAGATTCGGTCGTGATTCCGCTCCTGGAAGAACAACTGCCTCGGGAATTGGTCTCCATGGTGCAGGTAATCAAACTCGATATTCACGCTTCCGAACAGGATGTCCTGACCGCTACGCTCGCCAAGCTACAGGAGCAGGAAGCCATTACGGGCGCGGAAAAGGTGGACCGGTTGATGCAGCAATACCGCGTTCGCGGATTGGCCGTAACCGGGCCGCAGGAGACGCTCGAGGCGCTGGCCAAGGGACAAGTGGAGGAATTGCTCATCAGCGGCGGCCTTGAAGAGGACCATCCCCAGCCGGAGGAAGTGCCGGCCGCGCCCGAGCCGCTGCCCGATCTGCTGGTAGCGAAAGCCAAGCAAACCGGCGCAACCGTGACGTTTATTGAAGATCCGGCCTTGCTCGAATCCGTCGGCGGAGTCGCCGCGTTTCTGCGATGGCGTGGGTGAATTGGCCATTGGGTTGCTCAGCACGAAGCATGTCCAAAATCACTGAAGGTAGCCGCGATCACATCGCCGATGAAAGCTTCGCCTTTCCCAAGGAACGCAAAGAACCCATCCATGACGCTGCTCACGTGCGCAACGCAATCGCCCGCTTCAAGCAGGTGCAAGGGGTGACCGACGCTGAGCGCGACGCCGCCTGGAAACGCATCAAATCCGCCGCGAAGAAACACAAAGTTGAGTTGCATGAGCAGGACTGGCGCGAACTTAGTTAGCCGCCCGTGTGCGGCCCCGCCCGGCGCGGGCTATTTCTTGCCATGATCGGGACATTGGTCATGCCGTCGTTGTTGATCGCGACGGCATACGTCTTACCTCCCTTCTGGCCGGAGATCTGGTAAGTGACCGTGTCGCCGCCGGCTTTTGCGCCGGGTTCGGTTCCCGGGCACACCAGGCCACGATTTTTCCACTATGGCGCGCGAGGCACTACTATGGAGAGTTGGCCTCCTTGAAACCCTCCTCTACGCAGTGGCCTCAGATCTACTTGTGTGTAGCCCTGACCACCATGGCGACGCTCGTCGTGGAACTCTCGCTCACCCGCATCTTTTCGGTGGTGTTCTATTACCACATGGCCTTTCTGGCGATTTCCATCGCCATGTTCGGGCTGGGCGCGGGCGGCGTGTTCTCGTACGTGGTGGCGGGGTGGAAGGGGCCGCTGTATACCCGGCTGGGGCGGCTGAGCATGGTGAACAGCCTGCTGGTGCTGCTGGCGCTGACGGTGATTCTGGCGCAAAGAGACGCGCTGACCAACTGGAACCTGGCGCTGGTTTACTTCACCACGGCGCTGCCGTTTTTTGTTTCGGGCACGATTGTCTCGCTGGCGATTTCGGAGACCATGGAACGGGTGGACCGCGTGTACTTTTACGACCTGGCGGGCGCGGCCGGCGGGTGCATGCTGCTGATCCCGCTGCTCAACCAGTTTGGCGGGCCGTCCACGGTGGTGGCGGCGGCCATCCTGTTCGCGGTGGCGGCGGCGGTGTGGCACAGCATGGCGGCGTCCAAGAGGGGGCGCGCGGGCAGCGTGGCGCTGGCACTCGGGCTGGTGACGCTGTTGGGGTACAACCAGCGGCACCCCATCCTCGACATCAAGTACGCCAAGGGGCAGAAGATCAAGGACGAGATCTGGTCGAAGTGGAATTCGATTTCGCGGATCGCGGTGAAACACGAAGACGGACGGTACACCATCTTCATCGACGCGGACGCTTCGACGGCCATCGCCAATTTCGATTACGCGCACTTGACCGCCGAAGAGAAGCACTACCTGCTGGAGCAGGGGCCGGCGCTGCCGTACGTGGTGCGGCCGGGCGCCAAGACGCTGATCATTGGGCCGGGCGGCGGCTGGGACGTGGCGCGGGCGCTGGCGTCGGGCAGCCGGGATATCACGGCGGTGGAGATCAACCACATCATCGCGACCACCGTGATGCGCGAGAAGTTCGTGGACCTGAGCCGGGGGTTGTATCTGCGGCCGGACGTGCACGTGCACGTGGAGGACGGGCGCAGCTTCGTGCGGCGGAGCACCGACCACTACCAGGTATTGCAGGCGACGCTGGTGGACACGTGGGCCTCGACGGCGGCCGGCGCCTTCGCGCTTTCGGAGAACAACCTTTATACGCGCGACGCCTTTCGCGATTATCTTTCGCACCTGACGGACGATGGGGTGGCGGCCTTCACGCGCTGGGGATTCGATCCGCCGCGGGAATCGCTGCGGCTGATTTCGCTCGGTATGGCCGCGCTGCGCGATTTGGGCGAGCACGAAGCGTGGCGGCACGTGATCGTCGGGCGCGCGGGCTCGGTCGAGGGATGGGGCGCGGCGGACACGGTGCTGATTGCGCGCAAGGCGCTGAGCGATGGGGATATCGAACGGGCGCGCGGGCTGTTTCGAGCGGCCGGAATGGAAGCCGTGTACGTGCCGGGATCGGAGGTGCCGAATCCGTTCCACGACCTGTTGCGCAGCGCCAACCCGGAGGAGTACGAACGCAACTACCGGTTCGACATTTCGCCGGTGAGCGACAACCGGCCGTTCTTCTTTTACACCGTGCAGCCGCGCGACCTGTGGCACTTTCTGAAGACGGCGTCGCGCGAGAGCGAAGATTACCAAGCGGTGAACAAGGCCGTGCCGCTGCTGTTCGGGCTGATGGCGGTGAGTCTGGCGGCCACCGCGCTGATCCTGGTGCTCCCGCCGCTGGTGCTGGGAACGCGGCTGCCGAAGCCCCAGGGAGTGCGCGGCTTCCTGTGGTACTTCCTGTTTATCGGCACGGGATACATTCTGATTGAGGTGGGGTTGATTCAGAAATTCGTACTGTTCCTGGGGCACCCGACCTACGCGCTCACGGTGGTGATCTTCTCCTTGCTGATCTCGAGCGGGCTGGGAAGTTTTGCCAGCCGCCGGCTGGTGGGACGGGACGAAGGGCAGTTGATCAAGGTGCTGGGGTCGGTGGCGATTTTGGCGGCGCTCGAGGGCGTGGTGGTTTCGGGACTGCTGGGAGCGCTGGTCTGGCTGCCGCTGGCGGTGAAGATGGCGCTGACGGTGGTGCTGGTGGCGCCGCTCGGTTTCGCCATGGGCATGCCGTTTCCCACGGCGCTGCGCCGGCTGGAGGAGTGGCACGCGCCGGCGGTGCGGTGGGCGTGGTCGTTGAACGCGGCGGCCAGCGTGCTGGGGTCGGTGGGCGCGCTGATTTGCGCGATTTACCTGGGGCTGATGCAGACGCTGATCATCGGCGGGTTGTTTTACCTGGGAGCGCTGGCCGTGCTGGCGCGCACGCGGATGAACGTGGAACCGCCGCCGGAAGCCGGGCCAGGGCGGGTGGTGATCGCGCAGTAGGACACTTGGTGTAGAATATCAGTCATCTGGAGGGGACAAGATGGCTTTCAAGCTGACTGTGAACGGGCATACCAGCACGGTGGACGCACCGGCCGATATGCCGCTGCTGTGGGTTTTGCGGGACCTGCTGGACCTGCGCGGCACCAAGTATGGCTGCGGCATCGGCCAATGCGGCGCCTGCACGGTGCACGTGGGGGGCGTCGCGATGCGGGCCTGCCTGACGCCGATTTCGGCGGTAGGCGCCAAACCAATCACTACCCTCGAAGGACTGTCGCCGGACGGCACGCATCCCTGCCAATTGGCGTGGCAGGAGATCGACGTTCCGCAATGCGGCTATTGCCAGGCAGGCCAAATCATGTCGGCGGCGGCATTGCTCGCCAAGACGCCGAAACCCACGGATAAGGAAATTGACTCGGCGATGAACGGGAATTTGTGCCGGTGCGGAACGTATCTGCGCATCCGGCAGGCCATCCACAAGGCGGCCGATCTGGCTGGCAGCGGTTCCACCAGGAGCGTGGCGGCGGATCGGAACGAGGAGTAGTTATGCGCCCGGAGAAAAAGCAAATGGAACGCCGATCCTTTCTGAAAATCAGCGCGCTGGCCGGCGGCGGAGTGATGCTCGGCCTGCAAACCGGAACCAAACTCTTCGCGCAGGGCCGCGGCGGTGCGCCGCAAGCGCCGCCCGATCCGCCCAACTACATTCGCGTGGCGGCGGATGGCACGGTGACCATCGTGGCCAAGAATCCCGAGCTCGGCCAGGGCGTCAAGACCATGCTGCCCATGCTGATCGCGGAGGAACTGGACGTCGATTGGAAGCGCGTCAGGATTGAGCAGGCGGATTTCGACGACAGCAAATATCCCGCGCAGAACGCCGGGGGCAGCACCGCGACGCCTACCAACTGGCTGCCGATGCGCCAGGTGGGCGCGGCGGGGCGGGCGTTGTTCGTCACGGCGGCGGCGCAGACGTGGAGCGTGCCGGAAAGCGAGTGCACCACCGCGTCGGGACGGGTGATGCACAAGGCTTCAAGCCGGTCGCTGGGGTACGGCGAGCTGGCATCGAAGGTGGCGGGAATGCCGGCGCCTTCGCTGGCGAATCTGAAACTGAAGGATCCCGCGGATTACAACATCATCGGCCACACGCAGACGGCTACCGATCTGCGTGACATCGTGACCGGCAAGCCGATCTTCACCATCGACATGAAGCTGCCGGGGATGCTGTTCGCGGTATTCGAAAAGTGCGGCGTGGTGGGTGGGAAAGTGACCAGCGCCAACCTGGACGAGATCAAAAAAATGCCGGGCGTGAAGCAGGCGTTCGTGGTGGACCGGCCGGAGGTCAAAGGGCCTTCGCTGCTTTCGGACCCCGGGCTGGTGAGCGGTATCGCAATTCTGGCGGAGACGTGGTGGCACGCGCAAGCGGCGCGCAAGGCGCTCAAGGTGGAGTGGAACGAGGGGCCGATCGCCAGCCAGAGCAGCGTGGAGTACGCCAGGCGCGCCGAGGAGCTGAGCAAGCTGGCGCCGCAGACCACGGTTCGCGTGGATGGCGACGTGGACGCGGCCTTGAAGGGCGCGGCGAAAGTGGTGGAAGCGGCGTATTCCTACCCGTTCATCTCCCACGCGCCGCTCGAGCCGCAAGGGGCCACCGCGCATTTCCACGACGGCAAGATGGAAATGTGGACCAACAGCCAGCAGCCGGGCGGCGGCCGGCGCCAGGTGGCGCAGACACTCGGAATGACGGAAGCGGACATCACGCTGCACCAGACGCGCGGGGGCGGCGGCTTTGGCCGGCGGCTGACCAACGACTACCTGGTGGAAGCGGCTTATATCGCCAGGCAGGCCGGAGTCCCGGTCAAGCTGCTGTGGTCGCGCGAAGACGACATGACGCACGACTACTACCGTCCGGGCGGATTCCAGTATCTCAAGGCCGGCCTCGACGCGTCGGGCAAAGTGGTGGCGTGGCGGAATCATTTCGTCACCTACGGCGAGGGCGAGCGTGCCATGGCGGCGGCTTCGATTGGGGGGAGCGAGTTTCCGCAACGCTTCGTGTCCAACTATGCGCTGCTGCAATCGACGCAGCCGCTGGGCATCCGCACCGGGGCGCTGCGCGCGCCCGGCAGCAACGCGATTGCTTTTGTGACGCACTCGTTTATCGACGAGGTGGCGCACGCCGCCGGCAAGGATCCGGTGCAATTTCGCCTGGACCTGCTGGAGGCGGGCGCGGCGCCGCAACAGCCCGCGGCACAGGGCGGCCGCGGAGGCGGCATGCCGGGTGTCAACGCGGAACGCATGAAGGGCGTGCTGCAACTGGTGGCGGAAAAATCCGGCTGGGGCAAGAAGACCTACCCGAAGGGCACCGCACAGGGCGTGGCATTCCATTTCAGCCACCGGGGATATTTCGCTGAGGTGGCCGAAGTGACGGTGGACGCCGCCAACAAGGTGAAGATCAACAAGATCTGGGTGGCCGGGGATGTGGGTAGCCAGATCATCAATCCGGGCGCGGCCGAGAACATCGTGCAGGGCGGGATTATCGATGGTTTGAGCGAGCTCATGTCGCAGGAAATTACCGTCGACAAGGGCCGCGTGGTCGAAACCAATTACAATCGCCACGGCATGGTGCGGATGGCGCAGGCGCCGCCGGCAATCGAGGTCCACTTCCTGAAGACGACCTACGACCCGACGGGATTGGGCGAGCCGGCGCTGCCGCCGATTCTGCCGGCGGTGGCCAACGCGATCTTCAGCGCGTGCGGAAAAAGGGTGCGGTCGTTGCCCTTGTCGAGATCGGGCTTTGGCTGGGCGTAGCGGTTTGTATTCGCCTGCGAAGACCTGGTTGCTTACGTGGCGCACCCACTCGTGCGTGCCGCGTCGACACTCGTGTCGACGCTTGGCGTTATCCCACATTGGTTGCGGCTCCGCTGCTCTGTATTACACCCCTTTGAATTCTTCTCCCGCTGCGAGGATTTCGTCATTGTTGTGGAGCAGGCCTTCCAGAGTGCGCTTGTTTCTTTTGTTTGTTTTCTCTGCGCCTCGGCGCCTCCGCGGTTCAATCCTCCGGTCGTTTGGTTGCGGCTCCGCTGCTCTGTGGGGCAGCCAATCCTGGCTGCCGCCGGCTTTTAGCCGGCGCCGTCGGCAGTCGGGTCACCAACCCGCCGCAAGTTGCCAGCCTGCCCCACCATCCGGCACTTTTCGTCGACGTACCTTGCGGGCCCCGATACTCGCCGCCTGCCTGTTGGCGCTGGTGGCGCGGTGCGCGCCGGCGCAGGACGAGCTGCGGGTTCCATCGCCCAATGGCAAGCTGGAATTCCACCTGTTCGTCGCGGAGCCGGAAGCGGGGCGGCTGTCACACCTGGCCTACCAGGTGCTGCTCGGCGGCAAGCTCGTGCTGGACACTTCCTACGTGAGCTTGAACATCCACGACCAGGAACCGTTGCTCGGCGAAAACGTGGGGCTGACAGCATCCAAAAGGTCGCCAGGATCGGACTACAACTCGCTCTTCGCCCAATACCTGCAAAACGGCACGGTGGGACGCCGCCTGAACCTGGAAGTCCGCGTCTGGGACGACGGGCTGGCATTCCGCTACGTGATTCCGACAACCGCGGCGCTGAATGAGTTGCTGATCGAAGACGAGCTGACCGAGTTCAGCTTCGTGAAGCCGGTATCTTCGCCAGGCCCGGTCGGCTTGCCGTTCGTGATGGAGCAGCCGGGAACCGGCTGGGTGGGAATTTACGAAGCGGGCAACGGCGCCTATCCGCGGACGAACCTGGTGCGTAGCGATCCGACGACCATGATCACGCGGCTGGTGCAGCAAGATCGGGTTCCGCGGGTGGCGTACGACGGGAAGACGCCGTTCACGGGTCCGTGGCGGATTGTGATCGCCGCGCGGGACCGGGAAGGGCTGATGCAGACGGCCGTGGCGCGGGAGTTGGTGCGATGAAGGCAGAGAGATCACGCGAGGGGACAGATTCACCCGCATTTCTCGGAATTAGGAGGGCAGACCCCCTGGTCTGCGCGGGTCCCCCTGGACCCGCTGTTCGCTCGAAGAAGCAAGTGCTTTCCACTCGCGAAAAGCCGGCCGTCGGACCTTTGCAATCGCAGCGTCAATCTGAGTCATGCTGAGCTTGTTCGTGCCCCTGCGCTTTGAGGCTGCCTGGATGTCTTTAAGCCACTTTGGCGCTGGCGCGATGGTATCGACGTCAGCCATGATTTCCATCCACATGCTAGCACGGTCACGGGCAAGCCCAAGTCTACTCCTGCCAGATTGTCCGCCCCCATTTTCAACTCCTTTCCCCCTCTGAATCATTTACTTACCAGGAATCCCTTGCTCCAGGCGTCTGCTACCCTGAAGCCAGGTAGGAGCCTTGGCGAAAACGGAACTCTTGAGCCGCGCGGCGGACCTTCGTTTTTTCATGGCCCGCCAGAGCCCGCCCCGATTCTCACACTCCGGAGGCATCCGCAATTGGCTTCGTTTCGCAAAAACCCGCATCCCATTCGCCTCCCCGTCGCCTTCGGGATTCCCCTGAAATTGGCTTCGTTCCGTCAACACCTTAATCCATTGTTTCTACGGCACCTACAACCGCAGATTGGCTTCGTTTGGGAAATCGCCATCGCCTCCGGCCAATTGGCTTCGTTCCGCAAAGGCAGTGGGACAGACCTCCCGGTCCATCCACGACCGGCCAGGAGGCCGGTCCCACTTGGCGCGGCTTTGACGGATCTCCAATTGGCTTCGTTTCGTCAAGGACCCTCGCGTCACATGCCATTTGTTATATTCAGATCTGAAAGCCAAAATCAGGAGGCGTGCATGAGCTCTAGGAAAGGGTTCTCGCGCCGCGGGTTCCTGCAAGGGGCGGGAATCGGCGGCGTGCTCGGGACGGGACTGCTCGAAAGAAACGCCGAGGCTGCGCCGGCGGCAGCGGGCGCTGTGGTCGCGGGGCCCGGAGCGGTGCCGATCACTCTCACCATCAATGGAAAGCCGGTCAACCTGACGGTGGAACCGCGCGTGACGCTGATCGACGCGCTGCGCGACTATGTGGATCTGACGGGCGCCAAGCGCGTCTGCGACCGCGGCACGTGCGGGGCTTGCACCGTCCTCCTGAACGGGAAGTCGGTGTATAGCTGCTCGGTGCTGGCGATCGATGCTCAGGGCAAGTCCATCGAGACCATCGAAGGCATGACCAGCCCGGAGAAGATGCATCCGGTCTCGCAGGCCTTCTGGGAGAACGATGCGCAACAGTGCGGGTATTGCACCTCGGGGTTCGTGGTGGCCTGCAAAGGATTCTTGGACGAGAACCCGAACCCCACGGAAGAAGATGTGAAGCACGGGCTGGGCGGGAACCTGTGCCGCTGCGGAACGTATATGGGCGTGCGCGCGGCGGCGCTACAGGCAGCCAAGGAAATGAAGGGAGGGAAAAATGGCTAACACTCCCGACTATAGCTGGCCGCCGATGGACCAGCGCAAGGTGATCGGGCAGCGCGTCAATCGGGTGGACGGGCCGGTGAAGGCGACCGGACGCGCGAAGTATTCGTCGGATACGAAGATCAGCGGCATGCTGTACGGCGCGTACGTTGCGTGTCCGCACGCGCATGCCAAGGTGACCAGCGTCGATACCAGCGATGCCGAAAAGATGCCTGGCGTGAAGGCCGTCCACGTGATGGCGCCGGCCGGCACGGAGATCCAGTGGCAGGGCTGGGAAGTAGCGGCGGTGGCCGCGCTCACCCAGATGCAGGCGCGCGATGCGGCGCGGAAAATCAAGGTGACGTACGAAGCCATGCCGCACCTGGTGCACGAAGAGGATTTGAGCAAGGCCGGCGCCAACGCGAGGAAGGGAAGCGAGCAGAAGGCCGGGGACGTCGACCAGGCAATTCAGCAGGCCGAAGCGGTGTCCGAAGGCCATTACGGATTTCCGGTGATCACGCATTGCTGCCTGGAGTCGCACGGGTCGGTGGTCCAGTGGCAGGGCGAGAATTCGAGCGCATGGCCTTCCACGCAGGATGTGACGGGCTACGCCGGTCAACTGGCGACCAGCCTGAAGATTCCGGCCACCAACATCAAGGTGCAGATGGACTATGTGGGCGGCGGATTCGGCAGCAAGTTCTCGCCGGGTGCGTGGGCCACGGTGGCGGCCAATCTTTCGCAGAAGGCCGGCGGGAGGCCGGTGCGGCTGTTCCTGGACCGCCAAATGGAGCAGATGATCGCGGGGAACCGGCCGTCGGCGTATGCCAAGATCCGGATTGCGGGAAAGAAGGACGGAACCATCACGGGATGGGATTCGGCGTCGTGGGGCAGCGGCGGATTTCAGCCGGGCGGACCGCCGCCTCAGCCGTATGTGTTCGTCAACATTCCAAACTATCGCCGCATCCACACGGGCGTATCGCTGAACGTGGGGCCCAGCCAGGCCTGGCGCGCGCCGGGGAACCAGGCGGCGTCCTACCTGACGTGCTGCGCCATGGAGGATTTCGCGGCGAAGATCGGCATGGACCCGATTGAAGTGTTCCGCAAGAACGTCAACTACACGCTGCTGGCGTTTCAGGATCGGTACCTTTTCCAATTGAGCAAAGCGGCGGAACTGGCGGAGTGGAAAAAGCTGTGGCATCCGCGCGGGCAAAGCGGCGCGTCTCCGGTGAAGCGGGGGTTGGGCGTGGCCGTAGGCACGTGGGCTGGGCGCGGACATGCCAGCAACTGCCGCACCACCATCCACCCGGATGGATCGGTGCTGGTGGAAATCGGCACGCAGGATCTGGGGACCGGCACGCGGACCATCATCATGCAAGTGGCGGCGGAGAGCCTGGGGCTGCCGATGAGCGCGGTGAAGCTGGAGATCGGCAGGAGCGATCAGCCGCGCGACGGCGCTTCGGGCGGATCGAGCACGGTGGGCGGCGTGTCGACTTCCACGCGCAAATCGGCGCTGAACGCGCTGGCGAAGCTGTTGGAAGCGGCGGCCCCGGCGCTCTCGGCGCAACCGGAGCAACTGGAAGCGGTGGACGGCAAGATCCAGGTGAAGGGATCGCCGGCCAGGAGCCTCACGTGGAAAGAGGCCTGCCGGAAACTGGGCACGGCGTCGATTGCGGAGATGGGATCGTTCAACGGCCGCAACGACGGCGCGGGCCTCAGTTCGGAAGGGTCGGCGGGCGTGCAGATCGCGGATGTTTCGGTGGACACCGAGACGGGCCTGGTCTCCATCAACCGCTACGTGGCGGTGCAGGATTGCGGCACGGTGATCAACCCGAAGCTGGCGGAAAGCGTGGTGTATGGAGCGGTCATCATGGGGATCAGCACGGCGCTGTTCGAAGAACGCATCATGGACCAGCAGACCGGGCACATGCTGAACGCGGATATGGAATTCTACAAGCTGGCGGGGATCGGCGACGTCGGCGACATCGTGGTGCACATGGACATCCGGCCGGAGAACGACAGCAAGGGCGTGATCGGGCTGGGCGAGCCGCCGGCCATACCGATCTGCGCGGCGGTGGGGAACGCGGTGGCCAACGCCATCGGGGTGCGCGTGGCGCAATTGCCGATGACGCCGGAGCACGTGCTCAATACCCTCGAAGGGAGGAACGCATAATGGAATCCTTTGCGTATGCCAACCCGGCGACGGTCGAGGAAGCCGTAGGCCAACTGGCCGCGCAGTGGGGCGAAGCCGATGTGCTGGCGGGCGGGACGGACCTCATCAGCCTGATGAAGGAAAACCTGCACACGCCCAAGCGGGTGGTGAATATCAAGAATATTAAGGCGCTGGAGGGCATCCAGAAAACGGCGGCCGGTCTGCGGATCGGCGCGCTGGTGACCATGGATGAGCTGGCGAAGAGTGCGCTGGTGCTGGCGGGCTACCAGGCTCTGGCGGAGGCGGCGGCGGGCATTCCGAGCCCGCAGATCCGTCACATGGGCACGGTGGGAGGCGATTTGTGCCAACGGCCGCGCTGCTGGTATTACCGCGGCGGCTTCGGGCTGCTGGCGATGAAAGACGGCAAGTCGCTGGTGCCCGAGGGCGAGAACAAGTATCACGCCATTTTCGGCGGCGGCCCGGCGTATTTCGTGAGTGCGTCGAGTTTGGGCCCTGCGCTGGTCGCGCTGGGCGCCAAAGTGAAGCTGGTCTCGGCGAAGGGTGCGCGCGATGTGCCGGTGGCGCAGTTCTTCGTCACGCCCAAGGAAGCAGACACGCGGGAGATCGCGCTGCGGCCGGACGAAATCCTGACGGAGATCGTAGTGCCCGGCGCGGCGAGGAAGAGCGCGACCTACGAAGTGCGGCAGAAGACGGCGCTCGATTGGCCGCTGGCGACGGCTTCGGTGGCGCTCGAGATGAATGGGACGACGGTGAAATCGGCGAAGATCGTGCTGGGCCACGTGGCGCCCGCGCCGTGGGACTCGGCTGCGGCGGCGCGCTCGCTGGCCGGCAAGCAAGTGACAGAGGCGACGGCCGAGGCCGCGGGCAAGGCGGCGGTGGCGGATGCCCGGCCGCTCAGCCAAAATGCATACAAAGTGACGCTGGCGAGAGTGGCGGTCAAGCGGGCGCTGCTCAACGCGGTGAAGGGGTAAGTATGGAACTGATGGCGAAAATCGGAACGAACCGCTGCGCGCATCTGCGCTGGAAAGGCCTGTTTGTCGACGCGGGCCACGACCCCGAGTTCGATGTGAGCGCCGATTACTCGACGTGGTGCCAGCATACCTACAAATGCGTCGGCCCGGACGGCAAGATGGTGGACCACGAGGAGTGCGGGACCGGGCGCGGCTGCTACGAGAAGTTGTAATCTCCGTGGCGCGCACACACGATATTGGAGGGCGGACGCCCTCGTCCGCGCGCGACCCCCTGGTCGCGCCGCCGGAACAACGGCATCGGCATCTGGCAAGGCACGCACAGGCCGACGGGGGCGTCGGCCGCGGACCAGGGGGTCCGCCCTCCTATCTGCGCAGATGTTCGATTGTGAGAACGTTAAGTGGCATTGCGGACCAGTGCATTCCGCGTCGGCACTCGTGCCGACGCCCGGTTCCGGCAGCTTGCAAAAAAACCGGTGACCGACGCGGCCGGGCCCGATGGGACCGGCCGGCAGTCACCGGTGGGGACAAACTACAACAATTGCAAGATGCAATAACTATATTGCAATATGCGATTGATGTCAAGTGCTGAATCGCAAGTATTTTCAGAGATTTTCGTGGTGTAATGAGCCTTGATGAGGGTCTTCTGGTCGAGAGCGGCGGCGGTGGCGCTGGCCTGTTGCGCGGCGGCGAGCGGCGCGGAATACCTGGTGTATGCGGGCGCCTATACGCGAGGCGCGAGCCACGGCATCTACGCTTACCGCTTCGACACGCGGACGGGGAAGATGCGCGCGCTGGGCCTGGAAGCCGAGGCGTCGAACCCGTCGTTTCTGATTGAGCATCCGGACCACCGGTTTCTGTACGCGGTGAGCGAAGATGCCGCGGGCATGGCGAGCGCCTACCTGATCGACCCGAAGAGCGGGAAGCTGTCGCTGGTCAACCGCGTGTCTTCGAAGGGCGACGGGCCGTGCCATCTGGCGCTGGACCGCGAAGGGCGCTGGCTGGCGGTGGCCAATTACAACAGCGGAAGCGTGGCTGTGCTGCCCTTGCGCAAGGACGGCGGCTTGGGCGAAGCCGCGGCCTTCGTGCAGCACACCGGAACGGGCGTAAACCCGAAGAGGCAGGCGGGGCCGCACGCTCACGCGGTGGTTTTCTCGCCGGATAACCGCTATCTGTTGGCGGCGGACCTGGGCGCCGACCGGATTTTTGTCTACCGGTTCGATGCGGAAACGGGCGCACTGCGGCCGGCTGAGACACCATCGGTGGCCGTGACGCCGGGTTCGGGAGTGCGGCACCTGGTGTTTCACCCCAATGGAAAAGTACTTTACGCCATAAACGAGCTGGCCTCCACGGTCACGGCATGGCTCTGGGACGCAGCGGCGGGACGGCTCGCCGAACTCCAGACGGTATCGTCGCTGCCGCCGGGATACACGGGGCCGAACACGGCGGCGGAGATCGCGGTGAATGGCGCGGCGACCATGGTCTACGCGTCGAATCGCGGGTGCGACTGCCTGGCGCTGCTGGTCGTCGACCCGGTGCGGTTCACGCTCTCGGCGCTCGAATTCACGCCGCTGATCGGGCAGACGCCGCGCCACTTCGCGCTCGGTCCGACGGGCGCTTACCTGCTGGTGGCGAACCAGGGCTCGGGCAGCCTGGCGGTCTACACGGTGCATCCGCGCACGGGCCAGATCCGGCCGGTGGGGCATCCAGTGACGGGCGTGGCAATGCCTACGGTGGTGGTGTTCATCAAGGCCAAGTGATTATTGCGTGATTGTTCACTTGCCGCAAATTGAGGTACGCTATATCCGTGGATCTTCCTGGATTTCTTTCGGCTGTTCTCGCAGATTGGATCAGCCTTATGAGCGGGATCGCGTCAATTTGCCTAACTATCGCTGGGTTCCGCTTCAGCCCTAAGCTTCAGCGGACTTTATTTTGGGCAGCAGCGTTGGCATGTTTTTTGCTGGCATCGGTTCGGGTCTGGACGACTGAACATGCAAAGGTCATGAGCCAAATAGCTTCTCTTGACTGCTCCAGGTCGGAGGTAGCATTTGCTGGCGATCCTTTTCCAGTTGGCCAGAAAGTGCAAGTATTTATGGTTTGGCACAACTACGGTCCAGCGCCAGCGCTCAACGGTCAGCATTTCGCCAAGATGTATATACTTTCAGACAATAGTAGGGATAGCCAGCGGAAGATGATAGCGGACTGGAAGCCAATCGCAGATCAATGGCTTCTTAAGGGTAGAGATCCATTGTTCCATCCTGACACCGACCGTAGAATTGCAGTCGCATCTGATGAAATCGTTACCGAATCATCGCACAGGGAATTATTTGTAGACTACACAAGGCGTATATTCCTACTCAGTGCCGTAAGATTCACAGATGGGGCTGGGGATCATGAAGCCCATGCGTGTTTGTTTTTGATGGGAGTCAATGCCTTGGGATTGAGTTGGGAGGAGTGCTCTGAGTATGTTACCACGGTAGATATTCCTAAGCGCTCTTTTCGATTAGTGCCTTAAACTCCATCTTTGGAGAGTTGAACGGTCGAAGTATAGCATCGCGGAACAGATTGTCGCGCCTTCCTGAGGGAAAAATGCAACTCGCGGGATCAAGAGGATGGCGGCTGGGTGTATACTGAATCGGACCCGGGAGTCCAAAATGGGAATGTCGGTTAAGATGGCCTTGCCCTTGCGGTCGCAAGGGATTAGCCTAAACTCGGCTTCGCTCGATCACCCTGCGGTCGGAGGCCGAAGCAAATGACTAAGGTTGGCGTCTACTCCGCGTTGTTTGGGCTGTGGCCGATATTGGCCGCCGCTAGCACGCCGGTTCCCACCTATGGCACGTATTTTGGGGGCACAGGCGACACGAACGCGGCCGTCGCTGTTGCGGTGGACTCCGCCGGTAACGTCATCATGGCGGGGTACACCACGTCCCAGACGTTGCCCGGAACAGCGCATGCCTTTCAGCCTACGAAGGCGACTGGATTCCCAGACAACCGGGATGTTTTCATCGCGAAGTTCGACCCCACCGGCCGTAATTTGTTGTGGGCTACCTTCCTCGGTGGTGACGGCGACGACATCCCCGTTGCTGTGGCAGTGGACTCATCCAGCAATATTTACGTCACGGGAACCACCGATTCCACGAATTTCCCCCTGACTCCGCACGCCTATCTTACGACTCCGCAGTTCGCTTTTATTGCAAAAGTCAGTGCAGATGGAAGCACTCTTTTATATTCAACGTTCTTGCCCTTTGATGTGGAGCCAATCGCGGGACGGTACCGCGACAATGCACTGGCTGTGAACGGCAATGGTGAAGCTTACATCGCAGGAATATCCAACAATCTATCGGCGTTCGTGACCCCGGGTGCTCTCAACATTGCGGGAACGATATTCTTGGCACGAGTGAATTCGACTGGTTCCGGACTCATCTTTGGCGCCTTGCTCGGTGGCGAGGGATTCAATGGGTCGGCAGTGACATCCTTAACTCTGGACGCGAGCGGGAATTGCTACCTAGCTGGAGTCACCGGTGAATCCAATGTACCAACGACATCTCAGGCACTTGAGGGGCGGGACCCGAATGCTGGTCTGCCTGGGAAGGGTATTGGGCCTTTGAACGACGCGAACAGCGGGTTCCTCCTTGAAGTGAATTCTACGGGATCGCAGATCCTATACGGAACATATTTCGGGCTTCGCTACTACGAGACTTCTATTACACAGATAAGTCTTGGCAGCAGCGGTGCTATCTATTTCTCGGGGTCCACGAA
>JBEKQS010000052.1:0-23023 GCA_049519475.1 Bryobacteraceae bacterium
GGCGCGGCGCCCTCGGCGCCGAGCGAGAAGCGCGGGGCTTCCTCGCGTTTAAGGATGAGTTGCGCTTCCACGTCGAGGTCGTCGCCGCAGAAGAAGCGCGAAAGGGCTTTGAGGGGTTCATGAGCGCTGCCGCCGGGCAGAAAATCCTTATACTGACTGAGCGTCAAAGGGCCCAGGCGGATGCGCACGACGGATTGCTGATCCCAGACCTCGTCGCCGAGCACCACACCGATGCCAAGTTGTTCGGAGCGCGAGTAGCCATCGGACAGGCAGGTGCGGAAGCTGGGATCGAGCGGGCGCCAGGAGCCGGCGAAGGGCTGAACCTCGACGCGGATTTGGAAATAGTCCGAGAGCATCTGGCGGAAGGCCGAAGCCGAGCGCGGGAACTGGGCGAGCAGGCCCTCGTAGCCAATCAGCGCCTGATCGGGGACGGCCTGGTGGTCCTGCAAGCCGCGAGTGCCGAGGCCGATGAGCGAAAGCATGTATCCGGTGAAGGCGTCGGCGCCGGCGCGCTCGTAGGCCACCGGGAAGCGGTATTTTTCCCAGGCGCGGTAGAGCAGCGAAATCAAGCGGTGGTTGAAGAGGTCGAGGAAGTCCTTGAGGGTATGATCGTGGGCATACATGCGCTCGATGAGCAGTTCGGAGTAGCGGGTGGGGAGGACGCCGAGGGGCCCGGTCAGCCCGAAGAAGTTGACCGTCATTTTGAGCGGGCCGCCGGGATTGTCCTGGAGGGACTGGATTTCGGTGGGCGGGAAGCTCAGGGAGGGGCGCACGCCAATGCGCACGGCCTCGCGCGAGGGCTGGTCGAAGGAGCCGATGGGATTCTCGACTTCGGCGAGCCGCTGCAGCAGGCGGACGGCCTGAAAGAACGAGAAATCCCCCGGATGCCGGCGGAGCCTTTCGGGCAGCGCTTCCAGGTTCAGAGAAGAATCCGGTTTCCGGCTCTGGGGGCCCATTCCTTGAGCAACTCCTTTCTCTGATGAGTTTTGACGGCCAACTGGCTAAAGCTGTTCATGGAGACGTACTGCGCCAGGAAATGCTCGATGACGCTGGAAAACAGGTAGACCCCGCCGCCCACGAAGCGGTCTTCGTCCAGTTCGAGTTCGACGCGCATGCCGCGCACGAAGGAAACTCCATGGTCGCCGACCACGCGCGCGAAACGGCGTTCGCTGCGGACGCCCATGATCCCTTCGACCTGCTGTTCGAGCTGCGGGGAGGAGCCTTGATAGAGGCGCAGAATTTCCTGGAGCGCTTCGCGGCCGCCTTCGACCAGCGAAAGATAGTTGAGCGAGAGGTGGGAGATGAGCCGCCAGAGGGCGTCGCGGCCAACGGCCGGGCGGAGGGTAGGAGTGGGTTTGCGGAGAGCCACGATGCGCTCAATCGCGGAGCCGCCTTCGAGATCGAAATCGCCGTGCTCCTCGCCGAAGGGGAGGCGCGCAGGCAGGTCGCCGTTGGAGCACGTGCAGCGCATGGTAAGCGTATCCAGATCGAATGAGATGGGGCGGCCGCTGAGATCCACCAGGGAGAGAGAGAGTTCGGTCGAGCCGCCGCCATCGGAGTGGCGGCGGACGGCGTTCCAGAAGGTGGGTTCCTTCTGGCGGGAGCCATGGCGGAAGGAGAAGAAGGGTTCGAACTTGACGGTCTCGCCGGTTTTTTCGTAAGTGCAGAGGACTTCGTCGAGGGAGAAGACTTCGAGGTTGCGGCCGTGGCGGAGATCGGGCGCGACGGGATACTCGTAGCGGGTCTGCTCCATCTGGATGGGTTCGGCGGTATGGGCGAAGAGGTTGATGACCGGCGCGCAGCCCAGCCGCATGGTGCGCGAGCCGACACCGGTTTCCAGGATCTCATGGCGGTCGGCGCGCTCAAACGGCGAGATGAGGAAGATGATCTCGACGCTGTCCTGAAAATTGGCGGCGCGCAGCGCGTCCATGCCGCGCAGATCGAGGAAAAAGAATTTTTCCGGGAAGGCGAAGTATTCCTGCAACAGGCGGTAGGCGGCGAGAGAGCGGTTGGTGTAAGGGATCAGGCCTTCCTCCTCGCCGAAACCGACGGGGCGCAGAGCGTCGGGAAAGAGCTCGATGGGGCGCTGGCGGAACTTGGGGCGGGGATCGCGAAGCAGGATCGACCGGCAATTGTTGCAGAGCAACTCGTAGAGTGAGTGAACCAGCGGCGGTTCGCCGTTGAGATAGAAGCGAAGCGTATCGAGGGGCAGGGCGGCGAAACGGACGCCCGACCAGCAATCGATGCGAACGCGGAGCGCGGCGACGGCGCCGGAAGCTTTGATGGGCGGGTCGAGGCGGTCGAGCGAGGTCCATTGGGCATCCACCACGCTCATGGGCCACACCGTGGTCTGGTAGCAGGTGCGGAACGTGCACGGCAGGCCATCGACGGGGCGCGAGAAGAGAGTGGCATTGCGAGGAACATCGAAGGAGGTGGTGAGCTTACCCTCGCGCAGGTGGAATTCGGCGATGGACATGGAGGGAATGGGGCGGGTGTAGTGCGGGTAGACGACGTTGAGGAGGGCCTGGGTAATTTCGGGGAAATCGTCGTCGAGGCGCAGGTGGATGCGGGCGGCCAGCAGGGCGACGGCTTCAATGAGGCGCTCCACGTGCGGGTCTTCGCAGCGGTTGGGCTCCAACTGGAGGCGGGACGCGACCTTGGGATACTGGGCGGCGAACTCTCCGCCCAACTGGCGCAGAAAGGTCAGCTCGCGTTCGTAATAACCTAGCAGCTCATCGCGCACGGGCGTCGTCCCCAATCTCATATTCTCCGCTGATCAGCTCCAGAGTGGTATCGAAGAATACGCGAGCGGGTGCCGGTTCAGTGCGGAGCAGGGCTTCGATCTGGAAGCGCAGCATGTGAGAATCGGCGTCCTTGGGCTTCGTGGAAACCGTGACATTCAGCAAGCGAGGTTCGTAGATCGCGATGGCGGCCTCGACGATGTGCGCCAGGCGATAGCGGTCTTCGGCCGAATTCAGGGCCACGCCAGTGATATCCGGCAGGCCGAAGAAGTAAACGGAGCGAAGAAGTTCCTTGGAAGAAGTGGGCGGCTCGATGGGCGTGCGGCGCGAGTTGAGCAGCCATTCGAGGTCGCGGCGCACGCCATCCTTGAGTTCCTTGAGGGATTGCGCGCGCGCGCCTTCCGCCTCGTTGCGATTGTTGGGCTCGCGATCGATGAGGCGATCGATCAGGGAAGGCTGGAGAGTGCGGAAGGTGAGCTTCTTGGCCACGGCTACTTCAACCCCAGTGCGCGCGAGGGATCAAGCCGGCAAATGCGCGCGTAGAGTTTGCGTTTCTCGTCGGCTTCATCCAGACAACGGTAGAGCAAAGCGAGCGGTTGCGCGATCAGATCCGTGTTCTCCCAATCCTCCAATTGGCGTTGCTGGATCTCTTCGGCGATTTCCTGCAGAATGGGCCGGCCGATTTCGTTGTTCCCGGTGGCTAGGCAGACCTGGGCCAGTTGCACCCGGCGGAGGAACCGGCCGCGGCCGGAGCGTTCGTGAGCCACTTCGCGGGAGAGGATGCCCAGGGCGTCTTCCACGTGGCCGGTGCGGGCCGCTTCCATGGCGAGATCGTACGGCTCGGGCGGGCAGGGCTCGCCGGCTTCGTGATCGGCGGGCGGCGGCGGCGGGGACCAACGCACCTCGGGCGCCGCGGCCACGGCCGCTTCGGGCGGCGGACCGGGCAGCACGTTTTGATCCCTGAGCCACTGCATGGTCTCCGGATTGGCGGTGGGGGTGTCGTCGGCCAGGGTCCACTGGACGAGTTCCGGGAGATCGGCAACGAGCGACCTGAGACCGGAAAGGATCGCTTGGGCGATAGGGTCATTGCCGGCGAACGAGAGAGCGTAGCACACGTAGCGTTGCACGTCGAGCCATGCGCGGCCGCACGGGCGTCCAGCCGCGTCTTCGGCGGTTTCGAGCACCTGGTCCCAGGATCCCTCGGTGGCGAGGCGTTTCAGCGTGACGCGAACGTCGGTAGGAGGCGCCACCATGACGGCGGGACTGGGGCTGCCGCCGGTTGCGCGCAGCTCACCCCAGCGCAGCGCTCGGGCAATCAGGTACGGCGCGGCGTTGGCGGGATTCTCCTTGCGCAAAAAACGGACAGCGGCGAGGATCCGATCGACGGCATCCTCGGGACTGGCGGGTTCGGCGCCCCCGCTGGAACGGCGGGGAGCCTGGCGTCCGGCGGGCTCGGCTTCGGATGGCTCAGCGGGCCCGGCTTGCTCCGCGGGCTCGGCTTCCTCCTCCCCGTCGGGAGCGTCCGAGATGCCTTTCCTCTTGACCAGAATACGCGCGGTCTGATGGACCTCTTCGAGCGGGGTGCGCAGGAGTCGGAATTCGGGCGAGGCGTCGCCGAACTTCTCGTTACAGAATTCCTCGAGGGTTGCGACAAACTCGATCAGCGAGCCGAGTTCGTCATAGACCTGCTTGCTGAACGTTGCGGGAGTGGCTTCAAAGCCGCGATCGAATTCTTCGGGCGTCAACTTGCCGTCCGCGATGGCTTCGTCGCGGGCGGCCTGGCGCGCCGCGTCGTTGCGGGCATCCTCTTCGTTGGCAATAGTGAGGGACTCTTTGTACTGATACCAATTGTGCCCGGCTTTGGTGAGAGGTACCAGCCGGATGGCGCTATCGAGTTGCGAACCTACCCAGCGAAGCGGGGTGGCGCGGAGTTCGAGGTCGCCGTCGTCGTCCATTTGCGGATGGACGGAATCCCAGTAAGTTTCGAGCAGGCGATAGATCAACTGCAGGCCCTGGCGGAGGCCGGCGAAACCTTCCAGTTTGAGCAGCGCTTCGGTCATCCAGCCGGCCACCTGCAGATCTTTGCCGCGCTTGCTAAGCGCGTCTTTGCAGAGCTTCAGGGTGAGCGGATAATCGGCGGCTTTGACATCGGTCAACCAGACGCCCTGGCTGATATTGGCGTCTTCGCGGCGCGCTTCCTTGATCTGGTCGGAGATGGGCTGATAGCGCAGATCAAGGCCGCAGGGTTGGCCGCCGGGAATCGGCTGCAGCAGGGCTTCGATGTCGATGGGCATGGCGGATCAGGTGGCCGCGGGTGGTGCGATTTCCAGTTTCCGCACGTCCAGTAGCGGCACTTCCTCATCGTCCACGAGGAGCATTTTCTGTCCGTAGGGAATCTCGCCGCCGTCCGGGGTGGATTCCCAGACAGTCATGCGGCCGAGGCGCACGGCGTCATCGGCATGCCGGAAGGAAAACGGGGACAACGCGGGGAGCAGGACACGCCCGAGGTCGGAGCCCTGAAAAGCGGGACCGGCCTGAATGGTGGCGGGTATCCACAAGAGATCGCGGAGACGCTTGGGCGGTTGGATTTCCAGCAGAGCGATGTGCGCCAGGGGAATCCACATATAGTTTTCGCCGGCGAAGATTTCGAGGCGCGCGCCCACGCGGGGGTCGGCGTCCTGGATGGATTGCGCCGGGTTGCCGTTCGCCTTTCCGCCGGGCGCCGGAGGAGCGGGCGGTTGTTCGCCGCCCGCGGGTTTTTCAAACATCTCATGGCGCGTGCGCTCGGCGTTGAGCGCGGCGCGGTAGAGCAGGGCCCCGAGGCGCTTGTCTTTGTCGGCGCCGGCGAGTATGTCCAACTGTTTGTCGGCGCGCTCCCAGTTACCGGCGAAACAAAGTAACTCGAAGAGAAAGGTACGGCGGTGCGCGTCGTCGGGGTGGTTACGCAACTCGGCGCCCAGCGCCTCGATGGCGTCGTTCAGCTTGCCGGCATCGAAAAGTTCCCGTGCAGTGGCCACACACTCGACCTAGCTCGGGTTACCCATCGTGGCGTTCGGGCCGGTGTGCGTCGTGTTCGCCGATACATCCCAGCCGGCCGTTTGAGTCGACACGAAAGCGCCCTTGACGTCCACTGTCCGGTAGACCTCGGTGATGGCGGTGAAAGCCAGGGACCACGACTCCATAGGCAGCCCGCCGGGGCCCGGCGAACCCGATGTGTGGTACGACGTGACGATGACATTTTCCAGGATATACTTCTCCGCCTCGTAAAGACCGGCGGCGCCCCCGGTACGGCTCACGCGAATTGTCACGGTGGCGATCGGCTCGCCCGCACACAGTTTGGCCCACAGATAAGGAGTGCTCCTGTCCATCACCTTACTGATTTGCATAGGTCCGAAAATGGCGCCGCCGGCAATCAGACCGCTGCCGGCCTCGAGCGAGGTCTTCTGGGAAACGTCATAGCCCATCGATTGATCGTCGATTTTCTGGTTCCAGTTCGGAACCTTCAGGTTTATGCTCTCGCCAAGAATACCAACAACATCCAAAAACATCGACATAAGTTAATCTCCTTTTCCGCCTCTATCTGACCTGGTTCGATTTGGCGTCATAGGTCTTCGTGTTGGCCGATCCGAGGACACCATTGACCACCTGTTTGTACATCATCGAGACATGCTCAAAAACGAGCTCGATATGCTCCATCTTCAAGCCGTCGTCTCCGGACAGGCTGCGATGGGACACCACCACCTTCTTAAAGATCAACTGGAAGTAAACTCCAGTGCCGGTGCTGCCGCCGCCGGTCGTCAGGCCGCTGCGCTCCGCCTCGAAGGTAATCGGGGTGGACTCGCCGATGAATTGGCCGCTGGCCGCCAACTGGAAAAGGTAAGGGCCGTTATGAACGATCGAGAACCCGAAGCGGCCGGTGGCCGATGTCTTGGAGGGCCGTCCGCCCTTGACGTTAGGGTCGGCCATCTGGTTCATGCTGAAATCCCAGTTGTCCAACTCGAACCAGTCAAGGTGGTTGGCCTTAGGACTGCCTCCGTGGACCAGGGCTGGGAGCAAATTCAAGAAAAAATACTTTTGGTCGCCTGCCATCGTTAGATATCCTCTCGTGCGCCGGCAGCAGCCGGCAGTTGAACCTAATATCGGCCAACCCGCGAAAAAACGGGCCGGCTATCGAACGGATTTCGGCAACTCTGCCACCAGGCGGAGAGATACCGAGAGTTCCTCCAATTGAAAGTGAGGCCGCAGGAAAGCCACGGCCTTGAACACGCCCGGCTTGGCCTTGTTCTCGATTACTTCGATGCGCGCCTCGCGCAAGGGGTACTGAGCTTTGACTTCGTGGGAAGCGGAGTCGTCCTCCGTCACATAATTGACGATCCAATTATTGAGGAAGGTTTCACAATCCTTACGGGAAGTGAAGCTGCCGATCTTATCCCGCATCATAGCCTTGAGATAGTGGGCGAAACGGGAGACCGCCAGCATGTAAGGCAACTGCGCGGAGAGGCGGGCGTTGGCGTTGGCCTGCTCTTTGTCGTAGACCTTGGGTTTCTGGCAGGTTTGCACGCTGAAGAAGGCGGCGTAATCGGTACCCTTGCAATGCACCAGGGACGCAAAACCCAGGTCGGCAAGCTCCTTCTCCCGGCGGTCGGTGATGATGGTCTCGGTCGGGCACTTGAGGGCCACGTCGCCGTGCTCGGTCGTGAAAGTGTGGGTGGGCAGGCTGTCTACCAGGCCGCCGCCTTCCACGCCGCGGATGGCCGCGCACCAGCCGTAACGCGCGAAAGCGTTGGTGATGCGGGCGCCGAGAGCATAGGACGCATTGCCCCAGAGATACTTGGAGTGGTCTTCGCCGGTGACGCCTTCTTCGTAGTGGAAGCCGTCGACGGGTTTGGTGTCCTTGCCGTAGGGAACGCGCATGAGCACGTGCGGCAGGGTCAGGCAAACGTAGCGCGAGTCCTCGGAGAGGCGGAAGCCTTTCCAGCGCGCATACTCGGTGGTGTCGAAAACCTTGGCGAGATCGCGCGGCGCGTCGAGTTGGGTATAACTTTCGAGGTTGAGTAACTCGGGCGAGGCCGCCGCCATAAATGGCGCATGGGCGGCCGCGGCCACCTGCGACATACGCTCCAGGAACTCGATATCCTCGGGGCCGCGGCCGAACTCGAAATCTCCCAGCAGGCAAGCGAAAGGCTCGCCGCCGAATACGCCGAATTCCTGTTCGTAGACCTTCTTGAACATCTGGCTCTGGTCGAACTCGGGGACGCGCTGGAGGTCGCGGAGGATTTCCTTCTTGGTGCTATTGAAAATCTTGATCTTGAGGTTGACGCCGGTCTCGCTGTTTTCCAGCAGGTAGCGGATACCGCGCCAGGTGGCTTCCATCTGCTGGAATCTGGGGTGGTGGAGAATTTCGTTGAGCTGCAGCGACAGCAGGTGGTCGATTTGCGCGATGCGCTGGTTGATCATCGCCTCGAGGTCCGGCGACACGGTCATCTGGCCGTCGAGCACCTGGTTGACGAACTCGGAGACCAGCGTGCGGCCCCACTCGCGGGCGGCTTCGTCGCGGCCGACGCGGCCTTCCTGGACGATCTGGTCCAGAAGGCTGGGGCCCGTGGTTACCGTTGCGGCCGCCGCGGCGGCCGGCTTCTCAGAAACTTCACGCTTTGCCATGGGGCTCTCCGTCCTTGGGTTTCTTTGCCGCCATCTCGGAGCGCACCTGCTCGAGCTTGGAGGTGTTGTTGACGACGTCCTGCAGCAGGCGCTCCAGCTTCTCGTTGCCTTGAAGGGTTCCTACGAGGTCGGAGAGCTTGGTTCGCAGCTCCAGCAGCTCGCGCAGCGGTTCCACCCTGCGGGCCACCTGCTCGGGCTCGAAGTCTTCCATGCTCTTGAACGTCAGATCCACGCCCAGATTGCCGGCATTGGACTCGTCGCTCAGTTTATTTTCCACCGAGAAGGCTACTCTCGGCTTCATGCTGTCCAGGACCGAATCGAAATTGTCCGGCGTGATTTCGACGAAGCGCCGGTCTTTGAGCTTGGGCAAGGGTTCGGCCGACTGGCCGCTCAAATCGGCCAGTACTCCCATTACAAACGGAATTTCTTTAAGTTCGATCGCATCGCCGATCTCCACATTGTACGTAACGTGGACTCGTGGCGAGCGTACTCTCTCCAATTTCGCGTGAACGCTCTCGCGTGCCATGAACGCCTCCAGGTTTGTTCATTATCTTGCTTGTGGAATATGGTGTCAAGCAAGATAGTTATAGAAGGCAAATAATAAAAATATTGCCGGAACTTGAGGCACTTTCACTAGATTTGACGCCATCTTTAAGATAGCTTCTCTTTCGGCCGGCCCGCTGCTAACTGCATTTACACTTTGGCGGCACCAAAAGCGCCAATTATGCGGAATCCGATGAGCCGCTCAGAACGCACCGCGGAACGGACGCGGTGGAGTCCCTCTCCGAGGACGGCCATTTCCGCATGTGCGGATTTTGCTGGCGTTGAATCATTAGCTTGTAGAACAGCCGCTTCATCGGCCTGGCTCTGGATGGCGCCGCGCGGGACGCACCTGTCCAGGAACCGTGCCCGCTGTGTGATCAGCCTATATTGACAAGTTAAGTCGGCTTAGCCTATTCTGATTCTGAACACGTGTGCAAATGATTTCTATCAAAGACATAGCGCGTGCTGCCCGGGTATCCCACTCGACCGTTTCCCGGGCCCTTCGGAACAGTACCCTGGTCAACGCCAAAACCCGGGAACTGGTTCAAAAGATCGCGGCGCAGCAGGGATATAGCGTCAGCGCCGCGGCGCGGAGCCTGGTGACGGGGCGAACCAATACCATCGGCGTGGTGGTGACCAGCATTTCCAACCCGTTCGTCGGGGAGATTGTGGCCGGAGTCGAGGAGTTTGCGCTGGCCCATGGATACTCGATTCTGCTGTCCACCTCTCATGCGGACCCCGCGCGGGAAATGCGCGCGGTGCGATCGCTGCACGAGCATCGCGTGGATGGAATTCTGGTCAATTCTTCCCGCGTGGGCCGCCTGTACATGCCGCTCCTGGAGGAGATGAAAGTGCCGATCGTGCTCATCAACAATGAGCATCCCGGCGAGTTCATCCATTCGGTGACGATTGACAATCTGCGCGCCGGCCGGGACGCTACCCGCCACTTAGTGCAACTGGGGCATAACCGTATCGGCTACGTCGGGAACCAGTTCGGACTGCAGGCGGACACCGAACGATTCAGTGGATACCGGCAGGTCCTCGAAGAAGCGGATATCGGCTTCGCGCCCGAGTTGGTGGCACACGGGGATGGCGGGCCGGAAGCCGGCATGCGCGCCACCGCGCGGTTGCTGGCATTGCCCGAAGCCCCAACGGCCGTCTTCTGCTTTAACGACATGCAGGCGCTTGGCGCGTTGCGCGCGGCCCGGGAACGGGGCCTCAACGTGCCGGGCGATCTCTCCGTTGTCGGCTTGGACGACCTGTATCTGTCGTCTTACACCGACCCTCCGCTGACAACCATCCAGCAGCCCAAGCACGAAATGGGGCGGCTGGCCGCTCAGATCCTGCTGGAACAGCTTTCCGGCAAGCATCCGGAAAGCCGCATGACGCTCGCCGGCAAGCTGGTGGTGCGGCAATCGACCGCACCACCGCGAGACGTAAAGGGGCGGTGAGCCGCTGGGACGGTTTGCCATCCGGTTGTAACCCTCTCTTAGTTTTCGCAAAACTGGGGATTCGGCATAATTGTGGGGCGGACCCCCAGGTCCGCGCGGGACGCCCTCGTCCCGCCTTTCTCGAAGAATCAGGCGTTTGCCACCATCGACAGCCGGCCAGCGGTACGGCTGCGGACCAGGGCGTCCGCTCCACTATATTTATGCAAGTGGGCCGAATTGGGAAAACTAAGTGGCGCACGCACTCGCGCGTGCCTTGCGCAGCACCGGGCCGCGCCCTCCATTACTTCCGCAGCGCGTTCATCATTCCATCCCAGGTATCCACCTTCCCCTGATCCTCGACATCTTCCGCGAACCACGTCTGGGTGACGTTGCACGGCTTCTTAGGTTCTTTGCCGGCCATGTGAAGACGCCGCCGCCCGTTGTACTTCTGACTTCTGACTTCTGACTCCTGACTCCTGACTCCTGCCTTCCGACTTCTGACTCCTGACTCCTGACTCCTGACTCCTGACTTCTGACTCCCAAATCCCGCAGGGATTTCAAGGGCGAAGCCCTTGCTTGCCCTCGTATGCTTCGTCCAGCAGTTCCACCACGTGCATCACGCGCTGGCGGTTGCCGTGCAGCCGCACGCCGGCTTCCAGTTGCAGCATGCAGCCGGGGTTGGCGGTTGCGATGATGCCGGCGCCGGTCGCATTCACGGCTTCCATTTTGCTTGCCAGAATCTGCATGGCCATCTGGTTTTCAGCCACGTTGTAGATCCCGGCGCTGCCGCAGCAGACATCCGCCGACCGCATCTCGCGAAATTTCAACCCGGGGATGGCGGCCAGCAGTTTACGCGGAGCCGTACGGACGCGCTGTCCGTGCGCCAGGTGGCAGGAGTCCTGATACGTGACGATGCCATCGACCGGCGCCATCTCGCGGTCGAGCCCGATGGAGGCCAGGAACTCCGTCACGTCGCGCATCAATGCGGAGAACTCGCGCGCCCTGGCGGCGTAGGCGGCGTCGTCATCCAGCAGGTCGCCGTATTCCTTGAGCGTGGAACCGCATCCGGCGGCGTTGGTGATGATGGCGTCGAAGCCGCCTTTCAGAACGGCATCGATATTCTGGCGCGCCAGCCTGCGGGCATCTTCGCGCAGACCCGAGTGCGCGTGCAGGGCGCCGCAACAGCCCTGCCCGGCGGGCACCACCACCTCGCAGCCGTTCTTCTGCAGCACGCGCACGGTGGCTTCGTTCAGGCGCGCGAAGGAAACGTTGGCGATGCACCCGGCCAGAAACGCCACGCGATGGCGCGTCGCGCCCTGCGCGGGAAAAGTCCGGCCGATCTGGTTGAAGAAAAACGGCGGTTCCGCGGATGGCGCCAGTTGGGCAATGTCGCCCAGACGGCCGGCCAAACGGAAAAAGCCCATGGCCCGCATCAGGGCTTTCAGGCCGCTCGCCTGGTAGACATAGAGCAGCGTGCCGGCCACCGTCAGGGCGGTGCGCGATTCCAGCAGATGGTTGAAGAAGAAGCGGCGGACGCGTTGCGCCATGCGCCCGCGTGGAATCCGGGCTTCGATTTCGGCCCGCGCGTCTTCCACCATTCTTCCGTAGCGCACGCCGGAAGGGCAGGCCGATTCGCAACCGCGGCAGGCCAGGCACAGGCCGATGTGCTGAATGTAGGAACGCGTGATGGGTCCGCCCTCGGCCACCTGCACCATCTGGTACACGCGGCCGCGCGGCGAATCCATCTCCAGACCCAGCTCGCGGTAGGTGGGGCAGGCGTTCAGGCACAGCCCGCAGTGGATGCAGCGGTCCAGGTCGAACTGCCGGGGGCCCAGTCGGGCTGTCTCAGATACGACCATAGAGTCGGCCACGATTCAACAGGTTCGACGGGTCGAATAGACTCTTGACCCGCCGCATGATTTCAAAGTCGCCGCCGGGTGCGGGCCACAATTCCAGGGATTGCTTGCATTCCTGGGGTGAAAACTCGATCACGGTTTTGAAACCGCGCGCCACCGCGCCCGAGACCCACCTTCGGGCGGCCTCATGCCGCTCGAAATAGCCGTAACAGACGCCCGACCCCGCGCGCGCCACGGCCGGCACTTCGAAGGCCGCCATGACGCCTTCCAGATCCTTCAGGGTACATGAGACGCGCACCACGGCGCCATCCGCGTTGTCGCGGAGGAATCGGGGAGTGTAGGATTCCAGGTCGCTCCACAGAGTCCCGGGGCATGCACTCTCCACGGCCAGGCGGCTGGTGATGTGCGCCAGCTCGCGCTCATAGCGCTCGACGGATGCGGCATTGCCCGCGGCGCGCACCCCCAGCAGCCAGCGGTCGCCGCCCAGGTATCGCGCCGCCGCCGGGTTGAGCAAGTCCATGGCAACCGGTTGCAGCGCGCTGGCAAGCACCAGGTCGCGCGCGGCGATGGCCTCATCCAGCGAATGGAACGGCAGGAGGAAACTTCGTTCGGCTTCGGGAGCCGGCACCAGTTTGAAATTAACCACCGCGATGGCGGCCAGGGTGCCGAACGAGCCGATCATGAGCTTGGCCATATCGAGCCCGGCGACGTTCTTCACCACCATGCCGCCGGACTGAACCAGTTTGCCTTCCAGCGTGGCAAAGCGCATGCCGATGATGAGGTCGCGGGCGGTTCCGTAGAACCGGCGCCGCGGCCCGCTGCCATTGGACGCGACCACCCCGCCCACCGTGGCGCTGTCGGCGAAGGGTGGATCGAGCGGCACCATCTGGCGGTTGGCGGCCAGCAGGCGGGTGAGTTCGCGCCAGGGCAGCCCGGCTTCCACGCTGATGGTGAGATCGTGCGGCTCGTACTCCAGCATGCGATGGAGCGCGGTGGTGGAGATGGCAACGTCGGCGGGTTCGCTCGCACCCGCCATCAGGCGCTTGCTCGAATTTCCGTCCAGCGCGATGGTGCGTCCGTGCGCGGCGGCATCGCCGAGCGCTTGCGCCAGGTCCGTCGAGCTTTCCGGCGTAAGCACTAGAACACCAATTGGCGCAGCAGGAAAGTGAGAATCGTCAGCACCAATGATCCCAATAAGGCATTCGGGATCCCCCGCATTTTGAAGCCCGGCGTGAACAGCGACGCCACTTTCAACAGAAAGGCATTCACCGCCAGTTGAAAAAGTCCGAACGTCAGGATGGTGAGCGGCAGGACCACGATCCGCACCAGCCAGCCAATCGTGAAGTCCACGATGGCGATCATGGCGGTCGCCGCCAGGGCGATCCAGAAGTTGCGGACTTCGATGCCCGGAACGATGCGCGCCATAATCCACAAAGCCAGCGCGCTCACAATCCAGACCAGAATCAGGTGCACCAACGGCATAAAAGACCTCCGGCCAGAGATAATGATATTCCATGGCAACTTTGTATGCTGGCACCTCCGGTTTCGCCTATCCGGCCTGGAAGCCGGGCTTCTACCCGGCCAGGCTTCCGGCCAAGCAATTCCTGAACCACTATGCCCAACGCCTGAACTGCGTGGAGATCAATTACACGTTCCGGCGCTTGCCCTCGGCTTCGACGCTACAGAGCTGGGTCGAGGCCACGCCGCCGGGGTTCGTGTTCGCGGTCAAGGCCAACCAGCGCATCACCCACATTCTGCGCCTGAAGAACGCCGCCGAAGCCACCGCGCTCTTTCTCAAAATGATCGACCCGTTGCGCAGCGCGCGCCGCCTGGGCCCGATCCTCTTCCAATTGCCGCCGCAGTTGAAATGCGACCAGGCGCTGCTCCGCGACTTCCTGGAGTTATTGCCGCCGGATCTGCGCTGCGCCTTCGAGTTCCGGCACACTTCCTGGCTGGTCGAGCCGGTCTATGAGCAGTTGCGCCGGCGGAACATGGCGCTGTGTCTGGCGGAATCGGAGAAGCTGGAAGTGCCCAAGGTGATCACGGCCGATTTCGTCTATTACCGGTTGCGCAAGCCCGAGTACACCGAGGCCGACCTGGATGCGATCGCCGCCGGCGCGCGGGAGTTGCTGGCCGCCGGACGGGATTTGTATCTGATGTTCAAGCACGAAGAGACGCCCGAAGGGGCGCTCCACGCCGAGCGCCTGCTGCGTTGAGGGCCATCCCGATTCGGTTCGGCCGAAGACGTCTTGGAGTAAGCTGGTGGCTGTGCGGATCGTGGCTCTGATGCTTTGTGCGGGAGTTTTGCCTGCGGCCTTTTGCCAGGATGCCGGAGAATCAAAGGCCATGGCGGCCCCAACCCTCCCGTTCTATGACTGGGGAGCTTGCCCATACGAGGCCTGCGCGTACCGTCAATGGACCGCGCAGCGATCGGCCACGGTGTACGACACATGGAAGCAGGGGCGCCAGCCCATCGCCCGACTCGCCGCGGGAGACAAAGTGACCGGCATTACGGGTGTGGTCGTCACATGGAAGCCGGGCCTGATTCGGATGGATCGTGACTTGCCGGACGAGGATCTGCGGCGCGGAGACACCGTTTTCACCTACGCATATCGCGGCGAAGGTTTTTCGGCGGTTTGGTTCAAGGGCAGGTATCATTCCCTCTTCGACATCTCGTTCGCGAAATGGCCGGATGGCACGGGCTGCGGCGGCGCACATTGCGCGGCCACTTACATTGAGTTGGGCAGGAAGTCGTGGTGGGCCGAGGTGAAGCTCAAATCCGGCCGGATCGGTTGGGTGGAAATGGACCTCGCTCAAATGCCGGTCAGCCTGTTTTAGTGGACCGGTCTTCGTGATTGCAATGCTATCATTGCTGCGCCGGAAGGTAAGTCCATGAAACGTTTTGGTGGACCTGGTTCTTCCACGGGGCGGTGACTGCGGTGGTCTCGCACGGGCTTGTGAAAGAGCGCGTGGTCCCGTCGAAGGAGATCGAGCACGCCATCGAGCGCAAGAGGCGTGCACCTTTCAAAAGATTACGAGTACGCCGTCTATTTCGCCTCGCAGCGAGCGGGCTGGCTCTTGCTTTTTTCGATGGGGGCGGCCGCATTGGTGTAGGTTGGTGCAGGGGCTTACGGTTACAGCAAACGGAAGATGACTTCAATCTGTGCCACAACACTAACGGGATGGCCGTCTTTCATACCGGGCTTGAACTTCCACTTCTCCACCGCCGAGATGGCGTTTTCGTCGAGGCCGTATCCCAATGACTTCAGCACTCGAATTTCACGCGCCTGACCTGTGGCATCGACGGTTACAGAGAGGAGCACTATGCCTGCCACCTTTGCTTTCTTCCCTTCCTTTGAGTATTTTGGGGCAACTTGTTTGATGACCACAGGGTTCGTAACGGGGGTGGAGGGCAACAAATGGAAAGTGACTTCAATCTGTGCCACAACACTAACGGGATGTCCGTCTTTCATACCGGGCTTGAACTTCCACTTCTGCACCGCCGTGATGGCGTTTTCGTCGAGGCCGTATCCCAATGACTTCAGCACTCGAATCTCACGCGCCTGACCTGTGGTATCAACCACCATCGTGAGGAGCACGATGCCCTCTACATGTGCTTTCGTCGCTTCCTCTGAGTATTCGGGCTCAACTTTTTCGATAGGGACTGGACTCTCTGGAAGTTGCACAGGCTTGGCTTTGCTGGCCAGCAGCAACTGCGCCACGTCCTTGTGGCCGTTCAACGACGCCGCGTACAACGGCGTGGTGCCGATGTCCGTCTTAGCATCGACCTCGGCATGATTGGCCAGCAGTAATTCTGCCACGTCCTTGTGGCCATTGGACGACGCCCAGTACAACGGCGTGGTGCCATCGTGAGCCTTGGCATTGACATCGGCATGATTGGCCAGTAACAATTCCGCCACGTCCTTGTGGCCATTCAACGACGCCAAGAACAACGGCGTGCGGCCGATGTCCGTCTTAGCATCGACCTCGGCATGATTGGCCAGCAGCAATTCCGCCACGTCCTTGTGGCCATTTAACGACGCGGTGTGCAACGAAGTGGTGCCGATGTCCGCCTTGGCATCGACCTCGGCATGATTGGCCAGCAGTAATTCTGCCACGTCCTTGTGATCGTTCGATGACGCCGCGCACAACGGCGTGGTGCCGTTGTTCGCCTTGGCATCGACCTCGGCATGATTGGCCAGCAGCAATTCTGCCACGTCCCTGTGACCGTTCAACGACGCCGCGTACAACGGCGTGACGCCGTAATTCGTCTTGGCATCGACCTCGGCATGATTGGCCAGCAGCAATTCCGCCACGTCCCTGTAACCGTCCGATGACGCCGCGTACAACGGCGTGACGCCGTTATTCTCCTTGGCATCGACCTCGGCATGATTGGCCAGCAGTAATTCCGCTAACTCCTTCGCGTCCTTGTGGTCCTGTTGCACCGCATAATGCAAAGGCGTCCTACCGTCGTTAGTCCTTGCATCGACCTCGGCATGATTGGCCAGCAGTAACTCCGCCACGTCCTTGTGGTCCTGTTGCACCGCCAAATGCAAAGGTGTCCTACCATCGTTAGTCCCAAGCATGTGGCTGTTGACCTCGGCATGATTGGCCAGCAGCAATTCCACCACATCCTTGTGGCCCCTATCCGCCGCCAAGAGCAAAGGTGTCCTGCCATCGTTAGTCATGGCATTGACCTCAGCTTTGTTGGCCAGCAGGAACTCCGCCACGTCCTTGTGGCCATTCTGCGTCGCCCAGTGCAAAGGCGTCCAGCCGTTATTGTCTTTGCTGGAAACCATAGCAGGATTGCCTTTCAGCAGATCCTTGACCTTCCCCAGGTCGCCATCCTTGGCTGCAACATGAATCTCCCCGCAAAAGGCCCTGCTGCTCCAAGTCAGCGCAACCAGCATGACGACGGTGCAGCGGGCAAGCTGGAAGCGGCATTCTCGGCTAAAAAAGGAGGGCATACCCGTTCTTGCTCCAGAGTTCTATAGTTTATTTCAAATCTGTTTGCACTTTCGAAGGTGGTGCGCCAGTCCCGCTACGAGTTGCTCCAGCGCGCTCCCTCGTCCGGATCGAGCTGTAAACCCTGTTCGGCGGCGGCACCGGCGAGATGCGCCTCACGATCTCTTCCACATCGTGGAAGCACACACGCATCACGCGTATGTGTCTGAGTGTGTACGGGATGTTTTGGTGGACCTGGTCGGGTTCGAACCGACGACCTCTTCCATGCCATGGAAGCGCGCTCCCAACTGCGCCACAGGCCCTTACCTCGCATCCGCTGGCAGGTCCTTTCAATATATCATACGTGCGCCTGCGGCATGAATTGACATGCCGCTTTCCCGGCTGCCTACAATGAACTGATGCCCCTACGGCGCCAAACGCTGGCGATACTCCTGCTCTGCTGCGCCGTTCCCTTCAGCCTTTCCTCTTGTTTGGCGCGCCGCCGCCTCATTCCGCGCGCCGCCGGCAGCACTCCATCGCTCAAGATCGCGGACTTCAAATCGCTTCTCGATGCCGTCCAGCACCAATACGACGCCATTCAGGATTTTAGCGCCACCGTCGACATGGTGCCCGCTCTGGGCAGCGCCGAGAAGAACCACATCACCGAGTACAAAGACGTCCGCGCCTACATCCGTTTCCGAAAGCCCTCCAACATCCGCCTCATCGGCCTCCTTCCCGTGGTGCGCAGCCAGGCCTTCGACATGGTTTCCGATGGCGCCACTTTCAAGCTCTACGTTCCTTCCAAGAACCGCTTCATCCTGGGCCGCAACGAAATCGAGAAGCCCTCCTCCAACAACCTGGAGAACCTCCGCCCGCAACATTTACTGGATGCCCTCATTGTGCGTCCCATCGATCTGAAAAACTTCCACGTCATGATCGAAAACTTCACCGACGAGGACAACGCCTACTACATCCTTCACGAGGTCCGCGAAGCTCCCAACGGCGAGTTGCGCCTCAGCCGCACCATCTGGTTCAACCGCCTCGACCTGCTCATGGCCCGCCAGATGATCTTCGACCACGACGGCAACATCCTCACCGACGCCCGCTATTCCCAATGGCATCCTTACGACAATGTGCCCTTCCCGAAACACATCGAAATCAACCGCCCCCGCGACGAATACGCCGTCGTCATCGACCTGGTGAAAATGGATATCAATAAAGGTGTGCCCGACGATCAGTTTGTTCTCGATCAACCCGAAGGAACCACGCTGCAGGTAATCGGCCAGCCGCCGGTAACTCCGGCCCCACCCGTTGCGCCTCCTAAAAAAGGACGCCACCCGTGACCACTAGGCTGGTTTTCGAAAACCTGAAACACAAACCCATGCGCAGCCTGCTCAGCTTCCTGCTGATCGGCGTCCCCGTCACGTTGATTCTCACGCTGGTCGGTCTGGCCAACGGCATGTTGCAGGATTCGCAGAATCGCGCCAGGGGCGTCGGCGCCGATCTCGTGGTTCGCGGATCGGGTGCCACCAGCGTGGTCAACCTTGGTCCCCCGGCCGTCCGCGAGAGCTATGTCAAGTTCCTCACCACGGAGGTTCCCCACGTCACCATGGCCACGGGGGTCGTCAACCACCTGGTCGATTTCCCGGTGGTGATGACCGGCATCGACCCCCAGCAGTTCGACCGCATGAGCGGTGGCTTCGAATACGTCGAGGGACACCAGTTGAGCGGTCCGGACGATATCCTGGTCGATCGCCTCTACGCCGCGCAAAAAAAACTTTACCTCGGCCAGACCTTCTCGCTGATCAATCACAACTGGCACATCGTCGGCATCATCGAAGGCGGCAAACTGGCGCGCATCGTCGTGCAGGCCCCCACCCTCCAGTACATCGACAGCATCGTGGGCAAAGTCAGCCAGATCTGGGTCAAGCTCGACAATCCCTCCAATGACGACGCGGTGATCAAGGATATTGAGAGCAGGACCGACCTGAAGATCAATACCATGGAGGAGTTCACCGCGCTTTGGAGCGTGGGCAACATCCACGGCGTGACCGAGTTCATTTACGTCATCATGGGGATCGGAGTGGTGATCGGCTTTGTAACGGTCTGCCTCTCCATGTACATGTCGGTCCTGCAGCGCACGCGCGAAATCGGCATTCTGAAATCGCTGGGCGCCTCCAAGAGCTTTATCCTGCGGATCATTCTGGCCGAAGCAGTGGTGCTGAGTATCGGCGGCACGGTCATCGGCATCCTCATGAGCTATGGCGCCTGGTGGCTCATCCGCACCTTCGTCCCCGCTTCCCTGCCCATGATCATCATGTATGCCTGGTGGCCCATCGCCGGCGCCGTCACCCTGGTGGGAGCCCTCTTAGGCGCGCTCTACCCCGGACTCAGTGCTGCGCGCCACGACCCCATCGAGGCCCTGGCGTATGAATAACGGCTTCATCATTGAGACCCGCGACCTGCGCAAGACCTATCGCGTGGGAAAGGTGGATGTGCCGGCCCTGCGTGGCGTCGATCTGCGCGTGAAGCCTGGCGAGTTTCTGGCCATCGTCGGCCCTTCCGGCTCCGGCAAATCCACGCTGTTCCACATCATCGGCGGTCTCACGCCACCTACTTCGGGCGAAGTACAGGTGGACGGCCAGAACCTGGCGTCGCTCACCGATGCCGGCCGCACCAGACTGCGCAAGCGCACCGTCGGATTCGTTTTCCAGAAATTCAATCTTCTGCCGAATCTCACCGCGCGCGACAACATCGCCGTCGCGCGCTACATCGGCGGCGCCGGCTCTGCACCCGATGCGCAATTCGAAGAGGTGTTGCGCGTGCTGGGCATCCACCAGCGCCTCGACCACAAGCCCAACGCGCTCTCCGGCGGCGAGCAGCAGCGTATCGCCATCGCCCGCGCTATTGTGAACCACCCCGCCATTTTGCTCGCCGATGAGCCTACCGGCAATCTCGACACCGAAAATTCCAAGCTCGTGCTGGAAATCCTGCGCGATCTCAATCGGCGCCTCGGCCAGACCATCCTGATGATCACGCACAACCCGGAAGCCGCCGCCTTCGCCCACCAGACCATCCACATGCGCGACGGCCGGATTATCGAGAAGACCTGACAAAAGGACGGAAGGCCATGGACTGGGATGAGTCGAAGTCAGACCCGTGCCCGAATGCTTCCGCTGGCGCGCCAGGGTGTAGTTTTTTGGGTTTCGAGCGGGTCTTAGAGTTGTGAGGTCCTTTCCGGTAGTCCTGGTGCTACTCGCGGCTGTTCCCGCCGGCGCGCAACAATTCTGGTTCGGAGTAAAGGGCGGTGTGCCCGTCACTCCGATACTCACGGCAGGTATAGGAGATCCTTTCAACGCCTATACCGTTTACACGAATCCCTATATCGTGGGCGCCACGGCGGAGATCCGGCTCACGCGCGGTCTTAGCATCGGGGTCGATGCTTTGATGCGCCATTGGAGTTACCTCGACCGCGGGAAGTACCAGCCGGGCTTTTCGGTGTTCAGCAGCCGCACCACGGCGAACGACTGGGAGTTTCCGCTTTTCGCCCGGTACCGCCTGCGCCGCGGCAAGGCCATTGATCCATTTGTGAATGCGGGAGCCGCCGTGGACTGGCTGCAAGGGTTGAGACAGTCCACAACCGTGACGTACTTCATCGGCGGCTCCACTCCCACCACGTTCTCAACATACCCGCCCCAGGAGCTTCAGCGTCGCACAACGGCTGGTGTCGTGGGGGGCGGCGGCGTGGACCTGAAGTGCGGCCGCGTCCACGTTGAGCCGGAAGTTCGCTACACCTATTGGACAGGGCGGCACTTCGGCAACCCCAGTCCAGTGCTTCCAGCGCTCGGTTATGTGCCCAGCCTGGACAGCGCCAGAGACCAGGTGGAAGTGCTGCTGGGAATTACGTTCTGAGCGGCGGCCAGAGGCTTACGCCGCTCTTACCGCCGCCATTCTCTGCTGCTTCAGCCACTGCAGGCGGCTCTGATGCTCCTGGTACAGCGTGCCCAAGCCGGCCCAGTAGTATCCGCAGACGAACAGCGCCAGGAAGGGAATCGAGAAGAAGTTGTAAGTCTCAATCGCGAAGCCGATCATTCCCAGAAAATAAGTCCCCACCGCGATTTCCGCATACGGCAGCCAGCCGCTTCGCCGGCGGTACCTCTTGACTTCCAGGTTCATCGGCCGGTCGCCGATGGCGTACTTCGGCGTCCGCGCAAATGCCGTCTCCACGCCGAAAAGCGCTTCCAGAACCGCGCGCGTGTTGATGATCGTCAAACCCACGCCCACCGCCATCAGCATCGGCAGCAGCAGCAACGACCGCTTCCAGCCCGTGGGGTGCAGCTCGCGCTGTGCAATCACGTAAAATGCCGAGATCGACCAGAACGACGCTGCGATCAGCGGCAAGTCGATCAGCGCCATTTCCCACGGGCCCATATAGAACCGCACGATCATTACCGGCAGCATCAGCGCCGACACCACGATCATCAGCGGATATGTAATATTCGGCGTGAGGTGCAGGAAGGCTTCGGCTTTGATCCGTTTGGATACGTCGGCCTTGAGGATCGCCGGCAGCAACTTCCTGGCCACCTGCGTCAGCCCCTTGGCCCAGCGCGATTGCTGCACCTGGAAACCGTGTATCTCCACCGGCAGCTCCGACGGGCAATCCAGGCCCGGCAGGTATACGAAGCGCCAGCCCTTCAATTGCGCGCGGTAGCTCAGATCGGAATCTTCGGTGAGGGTATCGTGCTGCCAGCCGCCCGCATCGTCGATCATCTTGACGCGCAGGATGCCCGCGGTTCCGTTGAAGTTGAAGAAGTATCCCGCGCGCGAACGGGCTCCGTGCTCCAGGATGAAATGGCCGTCCAGCAGGATCGCTTCCACTTCGGTGAGAAAGTTGTAGTCTTTATTGAGATAGCTCCAGCGCGTCTGTACCACGCCCACGCCGGGGTCGGCAAAATAGTGCACGGTACGCTGCAGAAAATCGGGCGGCGGGCAGAAATCCGCGTCGAATACGGCCACCAGTTCTCCCGTAGCGCTCTTGAGCCCTTCCTGCAGCGCGCCGGCTTTGTAGCCATGCCGGTTCGAGCGGTGGTGGTATTCGATGGGATTCCCCATGTTCCGGTAGCGCTCCACCAGCGCTTCGGCGAAGGGCGCCGTGTCGTCGGTGGAATCGTCCAGCACCTGGATCTGCAGCAACTCCTTCGGGTAGTCCATCTTGATCGTTTCTTCGATCAGCCGCTCCACTACGTACCGCTCGTTATAAAGCGGTAGCTGGATCGTGACCGCCGGAAGCTTTTCAAAACGGACGTGCGAAGGTTCCTGCGTGGCCTTCTTGCGGTGCTTGAAATAAGTGCGGATGATGTCGTAGCGGTGAATGCCGTACACCGACAGGATCACCAGCACCGTGAAGTACGGGATCAGGATGGCCCAGTCGAACCACGCCAGTTGATGGATGCCCGCGAACGGCGTCTGCGCAAACATGCGCGAGAAAGTGCCCGCTCCCGAACGAGCGGCCAAAAGCGCCAGCGGTAAATGGATCGGCATACGGAGAAAGCCGCCGCCACGAACCGGCAGATGTGGCGGAGAGATCGGCCCTGCGGCCTACATCATGGTATCAAATCTCCTTCCGCCGGTGGAAAAGCCGGTGCCGCAGAGCTGTCCGGCGTCCACCGGTTCCCCTCCCCTGTCACGGCTCCGTCGCCACTCGCTCGTCGAACTTGACGCCCAGGTCGCGCAGATAACCTTCGATGCTGGAGGTGTAACCGAAGACGAACCGCGCCATCGCCCGGAAAATCACGTTATAGATCTCGCCATCTTCGGTGATCCGGACTTCCGAGCCGCCGCCCGGCGC
>JBEKQS010000053.1:0-22818 GCA_049519475.1 Bryobacteraceae bacterium
TCCACCGGTAAAAGAACGCGGGCGAAGGAATCCATATTACGCCTCCTATCTATTAGGATAAAACGATTCTGAAATCAAAATCTTCAACGCGGAGGAGCGGAGGAGCGGAGATAACCGAGAAGAACGGAAGTTCTTACTCTTGCGGGTTTTCTCCGCGTCTCAGCGCCTCCGCGTTGAGATTCTGTTGGTTTTGGCCGATAGGTAGAATAGGATGAAGAGCGGAGTCTGAATTTGCCGGCAAGCGTCACTCCCATCTCGGCGCGGCGGAAGGGCATCTACATGCTCCTCGAAGCCGCGCTGCCTGCACGGCCCCTCCAGACCATCGGCGTGCTCCTGGTGGACCCGGCGGCGGACCGCGCCTGGGTGCGCCTGCGTCAACGCTATGAGAGCATCGCGGCGCCGGAAGACGCCGAGGTGCTGGAAGCGCTCGAAGAGGACATTCGCGCGCGCTCCGCGGAAATGGGAGCGGAGGCTTTTCTGGCGTGGCTCGAGGATTCGCTCTCGAACGCGTTGCGCGTGAGCGAGCGCCAGAGCGTGGACGTGGACGCCTTCTCGCGCGTGCTGGAACGCCTCTTCAGCGAGCACGTGGAGAAAGTTGCCGTCCAGCCGTTCCAGACGCACCTGCCGCTCTACAGCCTGCGCGCGGCGGCGGGCAGCCTGGGCGAAGAGATGGAATCGGCGGCGGAAGATTGGGTGCCCGCGCCCGAAGGCATGCGCCTCTCAGCGGATCTCTTCGTGGCCCACGTGGTAGGCCACTCCATGGAGCCGCGCATCCCGCATGGCAGCCTGAACCTGTTCCGGCTGCACCCGGCCGGATCCCGCCAGAACAAGATTCTGCTGATCCAGCGTTTCGGCGTGACCGATGAGACTGCGCGCTACACCGTTAAGAAATACACCAGCCGGAAAACTCACAGCGGGGAAGACCAGTGGCAGCACGAACGCATTCGCCTGGAGCCGCTGAACTCCGAGTACGAAGCCTGGGACGTGGAACCGCAGGATTTTGCGGTGGTCGCCGAATGGCTGCGCGTCATCGAGTGAAGCTCGCCCGCCTGCTGGTCGACTGGTACCACCAAGGCCATCGCGATTTGCCGTGGCGGCGCACTTCGGACCCCTACCGCATCTGGGTTTCGGAGATCATGCTGCAACAGACCCGGGCGCAGGCGGCCATCCCATACTACCATCGCTTCCTGGAGCGCTTTCCCACCGCGCGAGCGCTGGCGGCGGCCTCCGAAGAAGAAGTGCTGGCGCTATGGAGCGGCCTGGGATATTACGCGCGCGCCCGCAACCTGCGGCGCGTGGCCCAACAAGTGGCGGAAGCGGACGGCTTTCCGCGCGAGTACGACGCCATCCGCGCGCTGCCAGGGATCGGCGATTACACCGCCGCGGCCATCGCCAGCATCGCCTTCGGCCTGCCTCGTGTGGTGGTGGATGGCAACGTAATGCGCGTGGTGGCGCGCCTTCAGGCGGACTCGGGCGACATCGCGTCGCCGCGCACGCGCGAGCGTTTCCGCGCGACCGCGCAGGCGTGGCTCGACCCGAAGCAGCCGGGCGCCTTCAACCAGGCGCTCATGGAATTGGGCGCTACGGTGTGCCTGCCGAAGAATCCGTTGTGCTTGCTCTGCCCGCTAGCGGCCTGCTGTCTGGCGCGCCAGCAGGGCATCGCCGCGCAATTGCCGGTAAAGCTGCGCAAGACCGAGCCCGTCGAGATCGCCGCCGTGCTGCTGTTGGTACGCAAAGGTGGCCGGGTGCTGCTGCGGCGAACCGAAGCCGGCTCGCGGCGCATGGCCGGCTTCTGGGAACTGCCCTCTCCGGAACAGTTGCCCGGCGCGCGCATCGGCAAGAGCATCGGCGAATTCCGCCATACCATCACGCATCATCACTACACCTTCACGGTGAAGGTGGCCGTAGGACACGCAGCGGGCGCGGAGTTCGCATGGTTCGTTCCCGTACAGTTGGCGGATATCCCTCTCAGCACCACGGCCCGCAAGGCTTTACAGCTTGCAGCGCAACCAATCCGTAGCGAGGCGCATTAATCATAGTGGGGGCGAGTCGATTACACCGGAACGGTGTTAAGGAGAGTTATGCAGAGACGGTGGAAACTGCGTTTGGCTCAAATGGCCGTGGTGATGGGGGCTTTCGCGATTGTGCTCTGGGCGTACGAATACGGCCCCAACCCCGGTGTGTGCGGCGTTCCTAATGAGGGCGGCACTTGCACCCAAGCTGGATGTCATACGGGCACCACCAACAGCTCAGCCAACAAGGGCAGCCTGGCAATCGGCTTCCCCAACGGCCTGACCTATGTGCCGGGCGTCATACAGCACCTGACGGTGACCATTTCCGATCCCGCGCCCACGCAGTCGGTCTGGGGATTCGAGGTGACCGCGCGGCAAAGCAGCAACCCCGCCACCATGACCGGCACATTCACTCCCGACGACCAGTACACGCAGATTATGTGTTCGCAAACCAACCTTCACGTGTTCAATACCTACTGCCTGCCAGGCGCCAACGGCAACGGCAGCGATTCGGGCTGCACGTTTCCGTCCAGCGCGCCTGCGTGTCCCGCCAATATGCCGTTGCAGTACATGGAGCATAGCGTTGCAGGTTACCTGCACACCATGGGGCAGGGTTCGGGCACCTACCAGTTCGATTGGACGCCGCCCTCGACCAACGTCGGCAACATCACGTTCTATATCGCGGGGAACGCCGGTGTGGGCGGCCCGCCCAACCAGAATGGCGACCATATCTACGCCACCAAATTTACGCTGGTTGCGCCGGGGGGCTCGTCGAACGCGCCAACCATATCGTCGGGCGGCGTGGTCAGCAATGCCACGGGCGTGGCCGGAATCGGCCCGAATCTGTACGTGAACATCAATGGCACCAACCTTTCTTCGACCACCGATGTGTGGGACTCGTTCATTACCAACAACACTCTGCCGACCCAACTGGACGGCGTCACCGTGAGCATCGGTGGCGAATTGGCGTACGTGCAATATGTCAGCCCCACGCGCATTCAAGTGCTCACGCCGCCGGACCTCGGGCTGGGCACGGTAGCGGTGCAGGTGACCAACTCGAACGGCACAAGCGCCCCTGTCTCCGTGACATCCCAGCAATTTGCTCCCGGCTTCTTTGAGTGGCTCAATAACCAGCCGGTAGCTACGCACCTCGATAATTCCGATGCCATGGCGAATGGGACTTATGCGGGGCTCACCACGGTTCCGGCCAAGCCCGGCGAGTACATCACTCTTTGGGGCTCCGGATTCGGCCCCACCACGCCCCCGACTCCCAACGGCACGACGGTGCCGGTCGCTGGCGGCCCGTACTACGTGAGCAGCGTTCCCTCGCTCACCGTCAACGGCCAACCCATGACATATTACGGCACCGCACTGTCGCCGGGCTTTGCCGGACTATTCCAGGTAACCGCGCAAGTTCCGGCTTCCACGCCAAACGGCAGTTGGCCGGTGATCGCCAGCGTGGGCGGCATCTCATCGCCGACGGGCGTGGTGCTGACGGTGCACAACTAGCCCGTCGCGGTACCATGGCTCGGTGGAGCAAATCGGGCTGGAGTTCGACTTCGGGCCGCCGCCACGGCGAATCTTTTCCGTCGGCGAGCTGAATCGCGCTGTTTCGGCGCTCGTCGGCGCGGAGTTTGCCGACGTCTGGGTTTCGGGCGAGATCTCCGGGGTGAGGATGCCGTCGAGCGGCCATTACTACTTCACCCTCAAGGACGCCGACGCGCAGTTGAAGTGCGTGGCCTACCACTCTTCGCACCGCTACTGGAAATTCAAACCGCGGGACGGTTTGGCCGTTCTGGCGCGTGGCCGCGCGGATATTTACGAAGTGCGCGGCGAATACCAGTTGCAGGTGGACCTGCTGGAGCCGCAAGGGCTGGGCGCGCTGCAACTGGCTTTCGAACAGCTCAAGAAGAAACTGGCCGCCGAAGGGCTGTTCGCGGCGGAACGGAAACGCGCTCTGCCGCGCTTTCCCCAGCGCATCGGGATCGTCACCTCGCCGCGCGGCGCCGCCATCGCCGACCTGCTCAAGATTCTCTCCGGCCGTTTTCCCGGTTTGCACATCCGCGTGTTTCCGGCGCAGGTGCAAGGCGAGGGCTCGGTGGAGGATGTCTGCCGCGGTATCGAGTACTTCAGCGCCAGCGGCTGGCCGGACGTCGTGATCGTGGGCCGCGGCGGCGGGTCGCTCGAAGATCTGTGGACTTTCAACGAAGAGGCCGTGGCGCGCGCCATCGCCGCCTGCGCCGTGCCGGTGGTTTCGGCCGTGGGGCACGAAACCGATGTCACCATCGCCGATTTCGTGGCCGACTTGCGCGCCCCCACGCCTTCGGCGGCGGCTGAAATGGTGGTGCCCTCGCGCGCCGATTTGCTGGCGCGGATCGCTTTGTCGCTCTCCACCGCGGCGCAAGCGGTGCGCTATCGCCTCGCGATGCTCGACAAGCGCTTGCGCCAGCAGGGCGTCGAACGGGCCCTGGGCGTGCTCCACCGCCGCGTGGGACGGGGATTGCAACGCATCGACGAGCAGGAATATCGCTTGCGCGAATGGGTGCGCGCCGCGCTCGACCGGTGGGGACGCCGGCGCCGGGACCTCGAAGAGCGGCTCCGCCGCTTCGACGCGCGGCCGCGCCTGGCCGCTACTCGCCGGCGCATGGAAACAGCCGGGACCACGGCCGAGCAGACCGTGCGTTTGGCCCTGGCACACCGCAGGAGCGCGCTCGATCAGTGCGCCGCCAAGCTCTGGCAGTTGAGCCCGCTACGGACTCTGGAGCGCGGCTACGCGATTGTCTCGAACCAGCATGGAATCGTGAAAGAGCCATCCGCCGCGCCGGCCGGATCGGGCATCCACGTCCGGCTGGCGAAGGGCGAACTGGACGCTGTGGTGGAGTAACGGCGGCTTCGCGCGAAGTTAGCGGTCCACGCAAGAGCGCGACCAGGGGGTCGCGCGCAGTCCAGGGGGACTGCCCCACCTCACAACTGCGGCCGCGGCAATTTCACCGGTTGCCAAGGAAAAACGCCGGTGCGGCGCAGCGCACGCCTGTAGACTCTTGCGCCCACGGTTGCGTAGAGCGTCTTGAGATCCGCCCCGCCGAAAACCACACCCGTCACATTGCCGGGTCCCGGGCGCCGCATGATGCCATTCACGCGCCCGGGCTGGTCGCAGATCTGGATCCCCAGGTTGGTCGCGACATAAAGGTTCCCGAGGGTGTCGAACGTCATGCCGCCAGCGCTGGTGGCGACCGGCTCCTTACTGACATCGTCCGGCAGTTCGAGATGATAGAACGGCTCTCCATCGGTGAGGCTTCCGTCCGATTCGATATGAAAGCTCCACGCGGTGCGCCCGTAAGCATCGGCAACCACCAGCAGCGCCTCGTCGGGAGTCAGGCGCACGCCGCTCGGCATCACGATGTTACCGTCGCGCTTGCCATCGAAGACCACCCGGGCTTTGCCGCCCGCCGGAATCTGGTAAACCAGTTGCGCGCCGGTGTCGGTGAAGTAAACGTCGCCCTTGCTGGTCACTGCGAGATCGTTGGGTTGCGCGCCGGCCGCGAGCACCATCAGCTTCGCGCCACCGGCCGAATACGCCACCACTCGCTTGCGGTCGAATTCGGCGGCATACAGGCGTCCGTCGGGGCCGAACATCAGGCCGCTCGCGCCCCCGGCCTGCTCTTTGAACAGTGTGACCTTCCCGGTGGCGGCGTCCACGCGGTAGATGCGGCTGGCGGCCGGATCGCAGAAGAAGACGTTGCCGCCGCGGTCCACCGCCAGGCCCGCCGTCTTCCGATAGCCTTCGCCCACCAACTCCCAATCGGAGGCCGGGTCGAGAATCTCGGTGATGGTGTGCCGCTCCTCATCCCTGCCCTTGCCCACTGCGATGGGCTTTGGGTAGTCGTGCCACAGCCAGCGCAGCGCGTCTGGAAGGACGGCGGCACCGTGCCGCGAATTGTGAGCCTCCGTGCCGCCCACGAATTTCACCTCGTAGCCGGCGTAATCGAGCGCCATGACCATCGACTGATTGGCCATCCACCAGGAGCCGGAATAAATGTTGAGATCGCTCGACCCGTCCTGCAGGAAAACGCGGATCGGCATCGGCTCCATCTTGCGGATCAGGTTGGGAAAGCGGTCGCCGCCGCGAAGATCGGTGTAGCTGCCTATGAAGCTGAGCACGCGGCGGAAGGCGTCGGGCCGTTCCCAGGCCGCGTTGAAGGCGGCGATGCCGCCCGACGACGACCCGCCAATCGCGCGATCGTTGGGATCGGCCGAGAGCTTGTATTGCTTGCCCACCTCGGGGAGGATCTCCTCCGTCAGGAAGCGCGCGTAGCGGTCGCCCAGCCCATCGTATTCGTAGGAGCGGTTGTAGCGCGCCATCTGATCGGGACGAACTGCCGGAAGGACGCCGGGGTCGATCAGAATTGCGACGGTCACCGGCATGGCGCCTTCCTGGATCAGGTTATCCAGCACGATGGGCAGACGCCACGCGCCGTTCTGGCCGGCGAAACCCGCGCCGTCCTGGAAGATCATCACGCACGCGGCCTTGGAGCCATCGTATTGGGCCGGCACGTAGACCCAGTAGTCGCGGGTCGTGCCCGGGAAGACCGCAGAGGTGTTCCACGAGTATTTCGTGACCTTGCCCTTGGGGACGCCCGGCTTGACTTGCGAATCGGGTCCGAGGACGTACGGCTGCGCGCAGAGAATGGCGGGAACCAGGAGGACGAGGAGCTTCATGTGAGCAATGTTATCGCAGAGGCAAACCGGGTACAGCTATCCAATTCCAAAAGCGGGAATTGGTAGCAGTCCCCGTTTTGCGGCGACTCCTTCACTCGCTCAGCGCCGCTACATGCGCGGCGGCGGCGCTGGCCAGGCCTTCCAGACTGTAGCCGCCTTCCAGCACCGATACCACGCGGCCTCCGGCGAGTTCCATCACGGTGCGGGTGAGATCGGCGAAATCCTGGTCGGTGAGGGTGAAGCGGCCGAGCGGGTCGCCGATGCGCGAATCGAAGCCGGCGGAGATCAACACCAGGCCGGGACGAAAGCGTCGCGCGGCGGGCATCAGCGAATTTTCGACCGCGCCCAGAATCTCCTCGCGGCCGGCGCCCGCCGGGAACGGGAAGTTCATGGTGGTCCCTTGCGCGGCGCCAACGCCCGACTCATCGGCGCGGCCCGTGCCGGGATAGAGCGGCCACTGGTGACTGCTGAAGAAGAAGACCGATGGGTCGGAGTAGAAAAGGTCCTGCGTGCCGTTGCCGTGGTGGACGTCCCAATCGACGATCAGGACGCGGTCGAGCGAGTGCCGGCGCTGCGCATAACGCGCCGCGATAGCGACGTTGTTGAACAGACAATAGCCCATGCCGCGGCCGGCGTTGGAGTGATGGCCGGGCGGGCGCACGTTGCAGAAGGCGTTGCGGGCGCGGCCGGAAACCACCGCGTCCACCGCATTGAGCGCACTGCCCGCGGCGTGCAGCGCGGAGTCCCAGGAGTGGGCCGTGATGTCGGTATCGCCGGTGCGCAGGCGAGCGAGGCCGGCTTCGACGTCCTGTTTGGCCGTGCGCAAATATTGCGGCGTGTGGCAGAGCAGCAGCTCATCCTCGGTAGCCGGGCGCGAATCAAGCGGCAGCAACCGGTCGAGCAGGCCGGCGCCAGCGAGACCATCGAGCACGGCGTCGAAGCGCCCCGGGCGCTCGGGATGGTGCAGTCGGCCGGCGAGGTGAGCGCGGCAGATCGGATCGGCGGCGAGAGCGGTGGGTTGCATATCAGACGCCTCTTTGGTTGCCCCAGAGATCCACGTGCAGCCGCGGGCTGAAGCGGAAGCCCTCCTGCTTGCAGATTTCGGCAAGCCATGCTCCGCGCTCGCGCAGCACTTCCCGGTCCGTGCCCTCGGGCATGAGAATGGTGTGGTTGCGGCCCGCGCCGATCCGCGCCAGCAAGCCGCGCACTTCGTCCACGTCGCCGGGCTTTTGGATCACGAACTTGAGCTGATAAGGATAGCGCGCCATCAGTTCCAAAAGGGGTTGGATGTCGGTGCGCACGCGGTCGTGCTGCGCTGCCCACGGGCCCTGCGGCGTGGAATTGGCGAGCTTGGGGCTGATGCTCATCAGGTCGCAGGCCACCGGTTGGAAAACCGTGCCGGCGGTCTCGATGGTGAGGTGCAGGCCCAGCGCGCGCAGCCGTTCCGTAAGCGGAATGATGTGGGGCGCGATCATCGGTTCGCCGCCGGTGATCACTACGTGGCGCGCGGGATGCGCCCGCACCTCGTCCACAATCTGGTCCAGCGAAAGCTCCGCGCCTTCCGGCTGCCAGGAAGTATACGGCGTGTCGCACCACGCGCACCGCAGATTGCAGCCGCTGGTACGGATGAAGACCGACGGCACGCCCACGAGCGCGCCTTCGCCCTGCAGGGAGTAGAAAAGTTCAGCGATCTTCAATGCCGGCCTCTTCAAAACCTTTTCGCCGCAGCAGGCAGGCGTCGCACTGCCCGCACGGGCTGCCATCCGCACGCGGATCGTAACAACTGTGGGTCAGCCCAAACGGCACGCCAAGCTCCTGCGCCAGTTGAACGATTTGCGCCTTGGAGAGACTGAGCAGCGGCGTGTGGATGCGCAGCCGAGTGCGGCCCTCGACGCCGGCTTTGGTGGCGAGATTGGCCATGCGCTCGTAAGCTTCGATGAATTCGGGACGGCAATCGGGATAGCCGGAATAATCGAGCGCGTTGACGCCGATGAAGATGTCGGAGCTTTCCAGCACTTCGGCCCACGCCAGCGCATAGGAAAGGAAAATGGTGTTGCGCGCCGGCACGTACGTAATGGGAATGCCGTGGGCCATTTCATTGGCCGAGCGGGCCTTGGGCACCGCGATATCGGCGGTGAGCGCGGAGCCGCCGAAAACGTCGAGCCCGGTATCGAGCACCAGGTGCCGCTCTACGCCGCAATGCGCCGCGATGCGTGCCGCGGCCTTCAGCTCGAACTTGTGGCGCTGCCCGTAATCGAAGGAGAGCGCGTAGCAGGCGAACCCCTCGCGCCGGGCCAGAGCCAGGCAGGTGGAGGAATCGAGCCCGCCGCTCAGCAGGCAGATGGCTTTTTGGGGAGATGCGTTCAACCGAGAGTCCTCTATAATTATAGCGGTCGTCGCCGCTTGCGAATCCGCTTCCTCACTTCCACTCCGCTCGATATCTCCCGCGGCAGCGGTACGTACGTGGGAATGTACGTGCTGGCGCGGGCTCTCGAAGCGCTGGGCCACATGGTGGATTTCGAAACGCCGCGCCTGCTGCTGCCGGTCTACACAGCCCAGCGGCTGGTTTTCAACCGGAGCCTGCGGGCGCGCCCGGATTACGATCTCACCGTGGGCTTCGACATGGATGGCTACCGCATCGCGGCGGGCGAGCGGCACGTGGCCTCGCTCAAGGGAGTGATCGCCGACGAGGTGCGCTTCGAATCCGGAATGACGCGCTTCACCATGGGCGTGCAGGCGCGCTGCGAGGGGCTGCACGCGCGGCGCGCGGCGCGCGTGGTAGTGACCAGCCGGTATTCCGGCGACCGCGCGCAGGAATTCTACGGGCTGGAGCGGGCGCCCGCGGTGGTGCCGGAGTTAATCGATCTGGCGGAGTGGCGCAAACTCCTCGCGGACGCGAGCGACCGTTCGCGCGACCGCTTCAGGGTTCTGTTTGTCGGCCGGTTTTACCGGCGCAAACGCGTGGACGTGTTGCTGCGCGCGGCCGCGGCCCTGGTAACGCGCATTCCGAGCCTGGATCTGCGGATGGTCGGTGATGGCCCGTGCGCGGTCGACTGGCATGCGCTCGCCGCCGATCTCAAATTAGGTGGCGCGGTTGCGTGGCTGGGCGACGTTTCCCGCTCGCAGCTCGTGGATGAGTATCGCGCCTGCGATCTTTTCTGCCTGCCCAGCGTTCAGGAAGGCTTCGGCATTGTGCTGCTGGAAGCGATGGCCGCAGGCAAGGCGATTGTGGCTTCGCGCGCGGCGGCCATCCCGGAAGTGGCGCCGCACGGCTTGTTGGTGGAACCCGGGAATCCCGAAGCCCTGGCGGCAGCGATTGAAGAACTCTACCGGTCGCCCGCCAAGCGCGTGGAATTGGGCCGGACGGGCACGCAATGGGTGGAACAGTTCGACGCGCCGCGCGTGGCGGGGCAGTTTCTGGAAGCGGTCCGTGGAGTAGCTACTGGATTATCAGTGTGATGTTAAACGAAAGCTGTTGGGCGGCGGCAGCGCGCCCGGCGACGGTAACCACGAGGCCGCGGTCGACCACGATGTCATCGTCCGGTTGGGCGACGTTCGACTGCGGGAGTGGTTGGCGTGCGAAGGCCACATGGAATCGCACGCGCCCCGGTTGATCAATCTCGATCGGCTCGGTCTCGATAGCCTGCATGCGCTCCACGGCGTGGTTCACGATTCCCCGCCAGGCGCCATCCGGTGTCTCCTGAAGGACCCGCACATAGCCGCTGTCGTTGGTCGTGATCTGGAGCTTGAAAAGAGTGCCGGCCGCGACGGAGCCTGTGGCAGCGGCGTCGGTCTCGACGAACTCGCCGCCGGCCGTCTTCCGCAGAATGCGATATTGAATCCCCAAATGACCGGCAGGCGTGGTGGTCTGTTCAGGCATCGGGCGAAATCCGCCGGCCGCACCCGCACCGATTCCGCCGCCACCAAAACCTGCTCCGCGGCCGCCACGACCTGCTGCCAACACGTTGCTGTAGAACAGTGCGCGGGCGTTCGCTGGTGCGGCGCTCGTCTTTAAATTTCCGATCACGCCGGTGGTCGCTGCGTTGCGCGCTGCAGCAGGACGATCCCGAAGCTCCTGCGCATTACTGAGGGATGCGGCCGTCGGCGCGACCTTGGGTGCGCTGGCTTGCACCTGCATCGCTTCGGCTCTCGCGGAAGCTGCGAATTCCACCTTATCCTTTGGCGCCGAGCGTGCTGCCACGGGCGGCGGCGCTGGAGCGGGCGTCGTCGGCTGCATGTTCACCGGCGGCGATTTTTTTTGCCGGGCCACGCTGGGATGGGCGCGCACCGGGCTGGGCTCTGCCGGCGTGGGTGCCGGCATCGCGCCCACCGGGGAAGCCACCGGCGTCTCCACCTTCGCCACCGTCACCACAGGCTTCCCGGGCCCGTGGCGCCGCACCGCGACAATCGCGACGCTGGCCAGCGCCACGGCCACCGCGGCCGCCGAAAGTGGCCTCCACCGCCGGCGGTACCACGGCGCCGGCGTGGGCGCATCGAGCACTGCCAAAAGGTGCGCGCGGGCCGCGGGATCGCGCAAGAGATCGCGCAGAGACTGCTCGCGCGCCAGAGCATCGAAGAGTTCCTGATCCTCCAACGCGGCGGCAAACAGCGCCTGCTGCTCTTCGGCCGTCAGAGTGCCGGTGGCATATCCGCCCAGCAGCTTTTGGATCTCTTCCCGGTTCATGGCTGCCGCTCCCAGTCTCCGCCCATCAGCGCCAACAGGTGTTTGCGGCAGCGGTGGTCCCAGGTATAGACGGTGTTGATGGCCGCGGCCTGCATCGCCTTCTGGATTTCGGCAAACGTCTTCCCTTGCAGTTTAAGGCGCATCAGCTCGCGGCAGCGTTCCCCCAACTGCGGAATGGCGCGGGCCAGGCGATCCAGCATCTCCCGGCGCTCCATTTGATCGGCCGGGTTGGCATCCAGATCGAGCAGCGGGATATCGGTGACGGAGACCTGGCTGTACTCGCCGCGACGGGCGGCCTTGCGCCGATGGCTCATGATTTTATAGCGCACAATCTGGAGCGACAACGGCAGCAAGTCTTCCACGCGATCGAGGTGCGCGTATTTTTCATGCAGCAGCATGAGCACCTCCTGGGCCAGGTCTTCGGCGGCATCTCCCGCGTAGTGGGATGTCGCGAACCTGACAATCCTTTCACGAAGCTGAGCCAGGATCTCTTCGCGCTGCACGGTGCTGAGGAGATCATAGCATTTGGGGGCGTGGGGCCGACCGCCGCTTGTGCGGCTGGAGGGCGGACCCCCTGGTCCGCGGCCGACGCCCCCGTCGGCCTGCTGGCATTCATTATTCCGGCTGCGGGACGAGGGCGTCCCGCGCGGACCAGGGGGTCCGCCCTCCCTCCCGCTGCTTGCTACAATTCCCATGTGGCCCGGGTGCTGATGGTATCTTCGGAAGCCGCGCCGCTGGCCAAGACGGGTGGGCTCGCGGACGTGCTTGGAGCGCTACCCATCGCGTTGCGCGAAACCGGCGACGAGGTTGCCGTGGTGATTCCGCGCTACGGCTCCATCGATCTCAAAGGCGCGCGCCGCGTCTACGACCAGATTCCCATCTACCTGGGGTCGGTACGCCACGTGGTGGCCATCTACCAGGCCGCCTCGACCGCCTTTCCAACCTACCTGGTGGATTGCCCGCCGCTTTTCGACCGCAAAGACTTCTATGGCGAATCGGGCGTGGACTACCCCGATAACCACATCCGCTTCGCGGTCTTCGCGCGCGCTGCGTTGGCGGTGGCGCGCCTGCTCTACCGCACCGAGATCTTTCACTGCCACGATTGGCAGGCTGGCCTGGTGCCGGCCCTCCTGCGAAGCTCTTTTTCGACCGACCCGACGTTTATGGGGTCGAAGACCGTCTTCACCATCCACAACCTGGGTTACCAGGGGCTGTTTCCGCGGGCGGCATTGGCCGAGGCGGGACTCGATCCAGCCGTCTTCCGGCCCGACGGCCTGGAATTCTTCGGGCGCGTCAGCTACATCAAGGGCGGCATCGAGTTTGCCGACGCGATCACTACCGTCAGCCCCACTTATGCCCGCGAGATCCAGACGCCGGAATATGGCTTCGGCCTGGATGGAACGCTGCGCGCGCGCACCGGCGTGCTGACCGGCATCCTCAACGGCGCCGATTACAACGAATGGGACCCGCGCCACGATCCGATGATTCCGGCGCCCTTCAGCGCCGGCGATCTCAGCGGCACGGAAGCCTGCAAGCGCGCGCTGTTAGCGGAGTTCGGGCTGCCCGAAGCGGCGCTCGATCGCCCGCTGATCGGCATCGTCTCCCGCTTCACCCGCCAAAAGGGCGCCGACATCCTGGCGGAAGTGGCCGCCGAGATCGCCGCCGAAGACATCTACATCGCCGCTCTGGGCTCGGGCGATCCGGAATACGAGGCCTTCTTCCAGCAAATGGCCGCCGACCATCCCGACCGCATCGCCCTCCGTTTGGGCTACGACAACTCGCTCGCCCACCGCATCGAGGCCGGCGCCGATCTCTTCCTCATGCCCAGCCGCTACGAGCCTTGCGGCCTGAACCAGATCTACAGCCTGCGGTACGGCACGGTTCCCGTGGTTCGCGCCACCGGCGGGCTGGATGATACCATCGATGAGAGTACCGGGTTCAAGTTCGCGGAGTATTCCGGGCAGGCCCTGCTGGCCGCGGTCCTGGCCGCGGCCCAGGCGTTTTCCAACCGGACCCTCTGGCGGGAAATGATGCGCCGGGGCATGCAAAAGGACTTTTCCTGGAAGGCCTCGGCAGCCGGTTATTCGGCGTTGTACCAGCGGCTTGCGAGCGGGGCCTGAATCCTTTTCGCGCAATCCGATTCTAATTATTTAGGAGATCAAATGGCAGGTCAGAACACACTAACCTTTACCGACGCGAGCTTCGACCAGGATGTGTTGCGGTCGGACGTTCCGGTTCTGGTGGATTTTTGGGCCGAGTGGTGCGGCCCCTGCAGGCAGATGGCGCCGACCATCGACACGGTGGCCTCCGAATACGCCGGCAAGATCAAAGTGGGCAAGGTCGACGTGGATGCCAACAACAACACCGCCGGGCGCTACAACGTGCGCGGCATCCCCACTCTGCTGCTGTTCAAGGGCGGCCAGGTGGTGGAGCAGCGCGTGGGCGCCATCGGCAAATCCGACGTTCAGAAGATGATTGACCCGCACGTCTAGGTGGGACCGGCCTCCTGGCCGGTCGCTGGACCTTGATTTGTAGCGCCACATCGATCAATTCCCGGCGGGCTTTTCGGCGTGCTCCACTACCAGATACTCCACTGGGCCTTTTGCCGATTCGAGCCTCAGGCCAAGCTGTTTGGGTAGCGCGGAGGGGAGATCGGCGCAATCGGGACTGATGGCCGGTGCGCCGTCCGGCGCCGCCGACCGCGCGGCGTCCGGCAGGAATTGCAAATTCACATCGTAGCGGGCCGGCAGGCCGGTCCTGTCGATCACTTTACGATCCATGGTGCGCGATAACGTGAAGGCCAAATAGTCCATGGTCACGTTGTGGCCGGCAAGGCCGCCGCACATGCTGCCGTCACTTCCCCGGACCGCCTGTAGGCCCATCGGCGGACGATCCAGATCCGCGGGGTCGTGCACCGGCATCTTGGAACCGCCTTTATCGAGTACCAGGGCCCACACCGGTTGCTCGTGCATCTCGCGCCGCACTTTCAGTTGGAATCGTTCTTCCAGCAGATGTTGCAGCATCACATGGAGCTCATCGGGGGTGCGCGGACGGGCTGCTTTTGCCTCAATATCGAACCGGTCCGTGTTCATCCAGGACGGGCCGCCGGAAATCTGCCGGTCGGTGACGGTGTAGGCCACCGTCATGAGCACGCGCAGCGGCGCGCCTTCGGCGTGGTATGTCTGGCCTCCGGGCATTTGACGGATGAGGCCACACGCGGGCGGGCAGCCTGCGCTCGGCTTCACGGACGCGACCTCGAAAGTCAGCGGGTCCTTCTCCTCAGTCTGCGATTGAGCGCGAATGCCGAGGGTCACCGCGGCGCAGAACGCAACCGCGAACAGCGCCCTTCCGGTGACTGATTTGTGCGGGGTCATGCAAAGCCCTCCCTTCGTTTCAGTCTACCGGAAAGTTGGGGCGGGCAATCCTGCCCGCAGCCTGAATAGGCTGCCCCACGTTACCTCGCGAAAACCGACTGGCGCACGTGGGCCTCGTTTTGCTCCTGGTCCCCGTTGAGCAGAGACGATTCCTGGCATGGAATGCAATAGCGGGCCCATGGCAGGGCGCGCAGGCGCTTCGCCGGAATCGGCTCTTCACAGTTGAGGCACGTGCCGAAATCGCCGGCTTCCAGACGGTCGAGAGCTTCCTCCACCAGGCGGAGTTGCCCGTAATCCAGGCTGTTGAAGTGCAGAGAGACGTATTCGTCGTGGGTGAGTTGTGCCTGGTCTTCCTCGGCCAGGCGCCCCATCTTCGCCAGCGTGTCGAACTTGACGCCCAACCCCGCCAGGACCTCTTCCCGCTTTTCGATCAACGCGTCCCGGTAGAATCGATCGTTGTCGGGAACCGGCGCCTTTTTCATGATCCCTCCCGGGTGCATCCCTTTTCGGATGACCACCACCTGAATGATCCAAGGCAAGTTATCAGGTTTCCGGCCCCAAAACAATAGGCAATTTGGTAATTGTCGAAAGGGAGCATGAACTGGCAGCCTCCCCGGCACAAGCCGCTCGAGCTGGCCGAAGCCCGGTACTGCGAGAGATTACGCTGAAAACACAAGAGTTAACCGACCGGATAATGGCTCGTATAGAAATTTTCAATTGGACTGTGAGAGCGCGCGGAGAGTAGCTTGGAAGTATGGCCGCAAGGGATATCCGTACCGCCTCGCAGTCGCAAGTTTCCATCTTCCACCAGGTCAGCAGCATTCTGAGCTCGGATTTGTCGCTCGACGAGATGCTGGGTGAGGTGATCGGGCTGGCGGTGCGGGCCACGGCGTGCGATGCGTGCCTGGTGTACCTGATCGATCACGGTTCCAACGAAATTGTGCTGCGCGCTTCGCAGGTGCCGCACGCGGGTGCGCTCGGGATGCTGCGCTTGAAAATCGGCGAGGGTGTCACGGGCTGGGTCGCGGAACAGCGGTCGGTAGTGGCGCTCGCGGAGAACGCGTCGAGCGATGCGCGCTTCAAGCGGCTGCAAGGGCTGGTCGAAGACACCTACGAAGCTTTCCTCTCGGTGCCGATTGTGAGCGGCGGCGAACTGATCGGGGTGGTCAACGTGCATCACCGCGTGCGCCACGACCATACGCGCGAAGAGACCAGCACCATGATCTTTATCGGCGAGCAACTGGGCGTAGCGATTTCCAAATCCCTATTGGAAGAGGAAAACGCGCGGCTGCTCGAAGAGACGCAGGAGATGAAGCGCGAACTGGAAACGCGCAAGCTGATGGAGCGGGCCAAGGGCATCCTGCAACAGAAGCACGGCATCACCGAAGAAGATGCCTATTTGCGCCTGCGCAACCAGAGCCGCCGATTGCGGCGGCCCATCCGCGAACTGGCGGAAGCTATTATCCTGACGGAAGAGTTGAACCGCCAGGGCAAAGGGTTCGATTCGGCCGAGTGACCGCATCGGGCATCCCGTTCTGGGACACAAGTCCTTCAACAGTCCCCGTTCCTTGATCTCCGTCGGCAGGCAACAGGGCGGTTTCCCCCGTCCGGCGAATGGCGCGCAACAGGTCGAGCGCCTCGGGCAGCGCGAACTGCTCGCCCAAATATGCTTCGACAAACCTGCCTCCCCGAATTTCGCCCCGCGATTCCAGGCGGCGCAGCGCACCCAGCAAGTCGCGCCACGGCGGGGCCACCGGTTCGCGCGCGGCCACATCGCGGAACAGCACACCCCAGCGCAACAGCAATTGTCGGGCGAAGATTTCAGCGTGGTTCGGCGGGGCAGACGGTGCCGCCTGCCCGCCGCGGCGCAACAATGCCCATCGGCCGGGGGCGTGACGCGGCCGGCGCGTGCGCCCCTTGCCTTGTCCGGCGCGGCGTTTGGGATCGAGCAGGGCGCGCAGGTTTTCGAAACCGTCGGCCGTCACCAGGCCCGCGGCCACCAGTTCCCACAACGCGTCTTCCACTTCGCTCGACAGCCGGCCGGTCGTGCGCGTCAGGTCGTTAAAAAATGATGCGCCGTGCGATTCGATCGCCGCCAGCACTTCACGCGCCGGGTGCGAGAGCGATTCCTCAGGCGACGCTTGCGGCACGCCGAGCAGCCAGGGCGCATCTTCGCGCAGAAAGATGGCGAGGGGCGCTACGCGCGTGGGACGCACGCGGCGGCTCTTGTTCTCTTCCGGCTCGCGCTCGAAAGCCGGATGCGGCGAGAGCCGGCCCCACGTCACTTCGCCGGCCAGGCAGAGATCGTCGAGGAATTCCGGTTGATACTTTGCCACGCGGCGCGGCAGTACTTCCGATTCCCATGCCGCCGCGGGAAATTCCGCGCCCTGCAACTGCCGGATGATCTGCAAGGCGCCGTCCACGCCATGCAGTTGGGTTCCGGGCGAAAGATGCTGCCAGCGGTTCAGAAAGGCCAGGAAAGCCGCCGTCGTGACCGGCTCGATTTCGCGGCGCAGCCGGCCGATGGTGAGCCGGTGAATGCGCGCCAGCAGGTTGCGGTGGCACCATTCGCCTTCCACTTCGGACGAGTTCGGCGTGAAGCGGCCGCGCAGAATCTGGCCTTCGGCTTCCAGTTGGGCCAGCGCCTGGTCCACCAGCTCGCGCGGCATGGCGAGCGTTTGCGCCAGGAAAGACGCCCGCAGCGGACCGGAACATTCGAACCAGCCGCGCAGAATCTCGGCGGCACAGGCTTCGGGAGACTCCGGAATCGCGCGGCCGCCCGCCGGTTGCGCGATAGGCGGATCGAAAGTGGCTTGCGGGTAGACGCGAAGAACCAGATCGAGGCGCTCGGCGGGGACCCGGAAATCCCGGCCGCCGGCCGTCAGCGTGGTGGCGCGGCGGTCGGCCGCCAGTTGTTCGTAATTGCCAGCGCCCGACACCTGTCCCACCGGAATCAGGCTCCAGCCGCAGAGCGCTTCGTGAAGCTCATCTGGATCGCGCGTGGGCGGCCAAGCCTCGGCGGCAACTTGCGCGATGGCCGCCGCATCCAGCGCGCCAGCGCCTTCCGAGTCGTTGGGCAGAGTGCGGCGCATCTGGACCATGCGGGCGCGGCGCTCTTCGAGCGGGGCGTCATCCAGGTAAGCGTACGGGTTCGAGTTCAGGATCTCGTGAGAGAAGGGCGAAGGCTCCGGTGTGTCGATGGCCACGGTGCGGATGGCGCCCTCGTGTATCGCGGTCAACACGGTGCGCAGGCCGTCCAGGTCCATGGCTTCGTGCAGACAGTTGGCGATGGTCTCCTTGACCAGCGGGTGATCGGGAATGCGTACGTCGCCGGAGAGGTTCTCCGGGCACGCCGCCTGATCGGGAAAGACCGCGGCCATCAGATCGTCGGAGCGCATGCGTTGGATGGGCGGCGGCACCTTGCGCCCGCCCTGAAAGCGTGGGATGGTCAGCGCGCGCGATGCGTTCCAGCGCCAGCGCGCCGTAAACATGGGGGCCGGCAGCACGGCCTGCGTGAGCACTTCCTCCACCGTGCGAGCGCGCAGGAATTCAAACACGATGTCCAGCGGAAAGGAATGCTGCTCGCCGAGCGAGATCACGATGCCGTTATCGGTGGCGGCGGCCTGCAGCTCGAAATTGAAGGAGCGGCAGAAGCGCTTGCGCAGCGCCAGGCCCCAGGCGCGGTTGATGCGCGCGCCGAAGGGCGCATGAATCACCAGTTGCATGCCGCCGCCTTCGTCGAAAAAGCGCTCGGCGATGACGCAGGTATCGGTGGGCATGGCGCCCAGTGCGGCGCGGCTGGCCCGCACGTACTCGACAGCCTGTTCGGCGCCGCCGCGGTCGAGGCCGCATTCGGCCGGGCAGGCGCCCGTACCGTACACCTCTTCCCGCAGGCTCGCCACTGCGCGGGAGAGTTCCAGCGTGCGGCCGGGCGCTTCGCCGCGCCAGAAGGGGATTCCGGGGGCGGCGCCGTGGGCGTCTTCCACCCGCAGACGGCCGGCTTCCACGCGGCGAATGCGCCAGGAGGTGGTGCCCAGCAGGAAGATGTCGCCGGCCATGCTCTCGACCGCGAAATCTTCATCCACCGTGCCCACCGTCACACCCTCCGGCTCCGCCACTACCAGGTACTGCGCGGTATCCGGGATGGCGCCGCCCGAAGTGATGGCCGTCATGCGCGCTCCGCGGCGCGCATGAACCCGCCGGTTGACGGCGTCGCGATGCAGGTAGGCGCGGCCACGCCCGCGCGAAGTGGTAATGCCTTCCGAGAGCATCTCCAGCACGGCGTCGAAATCGGCGCGCTCCAGCATGGCGTAAGGGCCGGCGCGGCGCATCAGCGCGAACAGTTCGTCCTCCGCGAAATCCTCGCAGGCGCACGCCGCCACCATCTGCTGCGCCAGAATGTCGAGAGCATTGTGCGGGATCTCCAGGCGGTCGAGTTCCCCGCGGTGAATGGCGCGGACCAGCGCGGCGCACTCCAGCAGCTCGTCGCGCGTGGTGGCGAAGAGGCGGCCTTTGGGCAGCGCGCCCACCCAGTGGCCGGCGCGCCCGACGCGTTGCAACCCCACCGCGATGGAACGCGGCGAGCCGATCTGGCACACCAGGTCCACCGTGCCGATATCGATTCCCAGTTCGAGCGACGCCGTGGCCACCACCGCGCGCAACTCGCCATTCTTGAGCTTCTGCTCCGCATCCAGGCGCAGCGCGCGGGAGAGGCTGCCGTGGTGCGGCAGCACGGCGTTCGAGCCCAGACGCTCGCCCAGGTGATGCGCCACCCGCTCGGCCAGCCGCCGCGTGTTGACGAAGACCAGCGTGGTGCGGTGCGCGCGAATCAACTCGGCCGCGCGGTCGTAGATCTCGTCCCACATTTCGTTGGTGGCGACGGGGCCCAGCTCGTCGCGCGGCACTTCCACCGCCAGATCCATCTCGCGGCGGTGGCCTACGTGGACGATGCTCGCCCGCTGGCTCAGGAATCGGGCCACCTCCTCGATCGGCTTTACCGTCGCGGAAAGGCCGATGCGCTGCGGCGCGGCGCCGCCGTTCTGTTCCACCAGGCGGTCGAGCCGCGCCAGCGTCACGGCCAGGTGCGAACCGCGCTTGTCGTCGGCCACCGCGTGAATTTCGTCCACGATCAGCGTCCGCACGCGCGCCAGCATCTCGCGCGGTTTGGCGGCGGTGAGCAGGATGTACAGCGATTCCGGAGTAGTGACCAGGATGTGCGGCCTCTGCCGCGTCATCTTCTGACGCTCCCACTGCGGCGTATCGCCGGTGCGGAGCGCCGCGCGGATGGGCGCCAGCGCGACGCCCCGCTCCGCCGCCAGCGCCGAGATTTCGGCCAACGGCAGTTCGAGATTCTTGTGGACGTCGTTGCTGAGCGCCTTGAGCGGGGAGACGTAGACGATTTCGGTTTGCTCGGGCAGCGGCCCCAGGCGCGCGCGCCGCACCAGGCTGTCGATAGCGGTGAGAAAGGCCGCCAGTGTTTTCCCGGAGCCGGTGGGCGCTGAGATCAGGACATCGTGCCCCGCGCGGATTTCCGGCCACCCCCGCACTTGCGGTTCGGTGGCCGCGCCGAAACGCGTGGCGAACCATTCCGCGACAAGAGGATCAAAACCGGCGAGCACTATCCTGATTTTAAAGCAACCTGGCTCAGCGAATGGGAAACCGGAGCTAGATCGTTCCACTAAGCCGGGTCTATGCCGGCTTCAGGCACTCCGCAATTTCCTTTTCTTCGATGGCTCCGGTCTTAATCAGTCGCCAGAAGGGCTCGGTGATATCGACGGTAGTCGAGCCCGGGCCGTTGCAGATGCCGCCATCCACCACCAGGTCGACGCGGCCGTCCATCATGCCGAAGACGTCGATGCCGCTGTGGCACGTGGGATGTCCGGAGATATTGGCGCTGGTGGCGATCAGCGGCTGGTTCACCATTTCGATGAGCTTGTTGGCGATTACGGAGCGCGAGCGGCGTAGCGCCAGGCGGCCGGTATTGCCCGTCACCTTGAGCGGGATTTTAGCCGATGCCGGCACGATGATGGTGAGCGGGCCCGGCCAGAAGCGCCGCGCCAGCAGGTAGAAACGGTTGCTCAACTCGCCGGCCAGTTCTTCGGCCGTGACGATGCCCCCGATCAGGATGGGCAGCGAACGGTGCGGCTCACGGCCCTTGGCTGCGAAAACCTGCGTGACGGCGCGCAGGTTAAACGGATCGGCCACCAGCGTGTACAGTGCGTCGGTGGGGATGGCCACCACGTTGCCGCGGCGCACGGCGGCGGCGGCGCGTTCCAGCACTTCAGGCTGCGGATTTTCGGGATTGATCTCGACCAGGTCGGTAGCCATGCTTTGGATCTCGGCTCGGCTTCAGCGTGGGCCTATGGCCTCGGCAACGTCCAGCGCCATCTGGTAGCGGCCAAACGGTGCACTTAATTGTACGCCCTGAACCATGCCGCGGACACGTGTCACCATTTCGCGGGCGATATTCACGCCTTCCTCCCGGGCTTTTTCGGCGTTGTCGACACCGCGCATCCGCTCCATGAAATACTCGGGCACGGGCACGCGCAGCTCGTTGACCATGAACTCGGCGTTGCGGTAGCTGGTGAGCGGCCAGATGCCGCAGATCACCGGGATCTTCACGTGAGCGATGCGCTTCAGGAAGGCCTCCAGAAGATCCAGGTCGAAGACTGGCTGCGTGACCACATATTCGGCGCCGGCTTCCACTTTCCAATCGAAGCGGCGAATCTCTTCGTCCATGTTCAACGCGCCGGGGTTGGCTCCCACGCCGATCAGGAGGGCGGTCTGCGAACCCATCGGGTTGCCGCCGATATCCAGGCCGTGGTTGAGGTTGTTGACGATGTTGACCAGGCCGATGGCGTCCACGTCGAAGACCGCCGTGGCGTCGGGATAAAGGCCCATGCGGGGCGGGTCGCCGGTGATGCAGATCAGGTTGCGGACCCCGGCGGTGTGTGCGCCCAGCAGTTCCGATTGAATGCCGAGAATGTTGCGGTCGCGGCAGCAGAAGTGGTTGACGGCCTCGATGCCGGCGTGTTGCTGGATGAGCTGGCAGGTGACCTGGGAACTCATGCGCGCACTGGCGCGGGGACCGTCGGGAACGTTGATGCAGTCGATGCCGGCTGCGGCGCAGCGGCGCGCCCCGGCGATTTCGAGCGACGCATCGACGCCGCGCGGCGGCAGGATCTCCACGAACGAGACGAACTTCCCCTCCGCCAGCCGGGCGCCTAGTTTCGATTTCTGCGCCGCCGGAACCGGGGCCAGCGCGTGTACTTTGGCTTGCGGCTCTTCCACCGTGACCGCCAGCTTTTTTTGCGCCGGCTGCAGCGAGCGCGTTTCCGAGCGAATCAGCTTGATGTGGTCGGGCGTGGTTCCGCAGCATCCGCCGATAATCCTGACGCCGGCCCACAGCAGGCGGCGGGCGTATTGTGCCATGTACTCCGGCGAACACAGATACATGTTGCGGCCTTCCACGCGCGTGGGCAGCCCGGCGTTGGGCATGGCGCTCATCGGTTTCGAAGAGTGCTGCATCATCAGCTCGATGGTCTCCAGAGTGGCCTTGGGGCCGACCGAGCAATTCAGACCGATGGCATCCACCGGCCAGGAATTCATCTCGCGCGTGAAGGTCTCGGTATCGGTGCCGCCGGGCAGGTGGCCGAAATCGTCGATGGTCACCTGCGCGACGATGGGGATCGAGTCGCCGCCGGCTTCACGCGCGGCCAGGACGGCTTCGCGCAGCTCGTCGAGATTGCCGAAGGTTTCCAGGATCAGCAGATCGGCGCCGGCTTCGATCAGGGCTTCGGCCTGCTCACGGAAAATGCCGCGCGCTTCTGTGAAAGAAGTCGGGCCGAGCGGTTCAATGCGCACGCCCAGCGGCCCGATGGCGCCGGCCACAAAGGCGCTATCGCCGGCGCCTTCGCGGGCCAGGCGCACGCCGGTCTGGTTGATGGCCTTCAGCTTCTCCGCTACCCCGAAAGCCGAGAGGCGCGCCCGGTTGGCGCCAAACGTGTTGGTCTCGAGAATTTCGGCGCCG